>JAKZSX010000182.1:0-10766 GCA_047517405.1 Candidatus Poribacteria bacterium
TATGATAGGTCCCAGACTTCCCTACCGCTATGACCATTACACTTGGCCCGAAATCAGGGATTTGGTCAAAAAACAGCCAGTCGTTGTCCTGCCGGTGGGCTCCACTGAGGACCATGGCCATCACCTTCCTTTGGACGTAGATACCTTCGTGTGCAGCAGCATCTGCGATGCCGCCGCGCAACAGATCCCCGATGAAGTACTGCTTTTGCCCGAACTAGCTTACGGCTTTGAAGACCATCACATGGATTTCCCCGGCACCATTACCATCCGTGATGATCATCTGCTCAACTTTGTCGTCGATATCACCAAGAGCGTCGCCCACCACGGTTTTCGCAAGATCCTTATCGTCAATGGTCACGGTTCCAACGTTCCTATCTTGGAGCTGGCGTCGCGCCGAACAGTGATTGAGACCGATGCACACTGCGGTATGCTCAACGCAGGAGCAGGCGTTTCGGTCAACGAAATTGCTGAGTCAGATGTGCTATCCCACGCGGATGAGATTGAAACATCGGTCTACCGCTATCTCAATGACGCGGCGGTGCAGATGGACAAGGCTACCCATGAAGTGAAAGTACCAGTTTCCCGCTACTATTGGCGTGGCACGGTACGCGGTAAGGGCAGCGCACCCCTGCGTATGATGGATCAGTGGTCGCGGATCTCGGAGACGGGAGTCATCGGCGACGCTACGCTCGGCACAGTGGAAAAGGGTGAACGGTTTTTCACCGCTGCCGCCGCAGAACTTGCTGCCCTCATTCGCGAATTCCGCAACCTACCCATCGAACCTCGTGTAGACCACCATTAAATCCTGTGGGGGATTGTAAAACGGTCTCCCAATGCCATCTATGGAACGGATACAAGGATCTAACATGTCCCAAAATCAACTCATCGTCGCCTTAGACGTAGACAATTTGGCAGCAGCGAATGAACTGGTTACCACACTGTCCGATGCGGTCGAATGGTTCAAAATTGGTAAACAACTCTTCACTGCTGTTGGCCCTGCTTCTGTCAAGCTGTTGCGTGAAGGAAAGAAAAATATTTTTCTGGATCTTAAATTTCATGACATTCCCAACACCGTTGCCGGGGCAGTGGCATCTGCTACAAGGATTGGTGCCAATATCATCAATATACACAGTTCAGGTGGGTTGGAGATGATGTGTGCCGCAAGGGAAGCCGCCGAGAATCAAGCCGCCAAACTCTGTATCCCGAAGCCGACGCTTTTGGGGGTGACCATCCTCACAAGCGTTGACGAGGCGAATTTTCAGCGTGATTTTGGAACGCAACGCAATCTAACAGATCAGGTGGCTTACCTCGCAGAATTATCCCAGCAAGCGGGGTTGCATGGTGTGGTTGCCTCGCCATTGGAGATTGGGTTGATTCGCAAGGTTTGCGGCAATGATTTTCTGATTGTTACACCGGGCGTCCGCCCAGCGTGGGCGGCTTCTAACGATCAGCAGCGGGTCATGACACCCGCCGAAGCAATCGCTGCCGGCGCGGATTACATCGTCGTTGGACGACCCATTACAGCGTCGGATAACCCACGCGAGGCAGCGAGGACAATACTGCAAGAAATTCATAACTGAGGTATTAGGCATACATTTAAGCGTTGATGATGGATTCAACGAGATCACGCCTCCTGTCGTCAAACACAAAGATTCATATTTTTTAGCATAAGGACTATAACTCTCAATAATCAATGAATAACCAACAAACGATACGAAACTACTGCATCTTAGGACATATAGATCACGGCAAGAGCACACTCAGTGATCGCCTCTTGGAGTATACTGACACGTTGACGCCCCGTGAGATGCGCGAGCAGGTTTTGGATCTGATGGACCTTGAACGCGAACGTGGTATCACCATTAAAGCAACAGTTGTCAAGCTTAACTATCGTGCTACGGATGGGGAATTCTACGAACTGAACTTGATTGACACCCCTGGGCATGTGGATTTCACCTACGAAGTGTCGCGGAGCCTCGCGGCGTGCGAGGGTGCCATTTTAATCGTTGATGCCGCGCAAGGTGTAGAGGCGCAGACGTTAGCAAACGCTTATCTCGCAATTGGCCAGGACCTTGAGATTCTTCCTGTTATCAACAAAATCGATCTCCCAACAGCGCGTCCTGAGGAGGTCAGGCGACAAATCGAAGAAGTTGTCGGTATTCCCGCAGATGAAGCGGTTTTAGCTAGTGCTAAGGAAAATATCGGCACTCAGGAGATATTGGAGGCAATTGTGAATCACATTCCTCCGCCGCAAGGGGAGACCGATGGGCCTCTGAAGGCACTGGTTATTGACTCGGTGTACAACAGCTATCGGGGCGTTGTCATGTATGTGCGTGTTTTTGATGGAAGTGTGAAGATGGGCGACAAAATCCGTTTGATGGCAGCGAAGAGTGCTTACGAAGTCGAGGAGGTCGGAGTTTTCCTGCCACACATGGAAGCTGTTGATATGCTTTCAACCGGTTCGGTTGGTTATGTGATTGCTGGGGTTCGAGATATAGCGGACGCAAAGATCGGTGAGACAATTACCGACCATGCGAGACCGACATCGGCACCGATGCCCGGCTACCGTGAAATGAAGCCGCTCGTGTTTTGTGGGCTATATCCAGCGGATACCAGCGAGGTCAGGGCATTGAGAGAGGCGCTCGAAAGGCTCAAACTCAACGATGATTCTTTCAGGTTTGAACCTGAAACTTCTGTCGCACTTGGATTCGGTTTTCGGTGTGGGTTCCTCGGATTGCTGCACATGGAGATCATCCAAGAACGGCTTGAGCGCGAATTTAACCTGTCCCTTGTTCGCACCTCACCGAGCGTTAAGTACCGTGTCACCCAACGAGATGGTGAGTGCGTTGAAGTCGATAATCCCGCGAAGATGCCTCCCGTTGACCGGATCGATTTCATTGCGGAACCTCACATCACCGCCGACATTATCGTGCCTCGAGATTACATCGGGAACGTGATGGATTTGTGTCAAAAACGACGTGGCATCTTCGTTCGCATGGATCAGCTTGATGCAACCCGTGTGCAGATCAGCTACGACCTGCCCTTGGGGGAAATTCTCATTGATTTCTACGACAAGCTCAAATCACTGACGCGCGGCTATGGCTCACTTGAGTACGAAATTGGCGAGTACAAACCCGCCGCTCTCGTGAAGTTAGATATTTTGCTCAACGAAAAACCGGTCGACGCGCTTTCAACAATTGTTCACCGTGACACGGCTTACGGTCGGGGGAAAGCGTTGGTAGAAAAGTTGGGAGAAGTGATTCCACAGCAAATGTTTACCGTGCCTATCCAAGCGGCAATCGGACATAAAGTGGTTGCGCGCGAAACCATCCGTGCTTTACGGAAGAACGTGACATCAAAGCTGTACGGCGGTGACGTTACCCGCAAGCGGAAGCTGCTCGAAAAGCAAAAGGAGGGCAAAAAACGGATGAAACAGATTGGGAATGTCGAAGTGCCACAGGAAGCATTTATGGCAATTCTATCGATTGATGAGTAAAATCTGTATTTTACATTGGAGGTAACACACTTATGAATGAAGCGCCGGTAGACACACATGAAGAAGTACCTTCACGATGGCAGAGATTCCAGCGAACTGTGGTATGGGAATACCTTCAGGTCATCGTGGTTGCTTTCGTACTCGTTTTTGGATTTATTCGTCCCTTTGTCGTTGAGGCGTTCAAAATTCCATCTGGTTCTATGGAAGAGACCTTGCTCGTTGGAGATCGCATCCTCGTCTGCAAATTTATTTATGGTATCAACATCCCTGGAACGAAAATTAAACTCTTTGACTTCCATAAACCTGCAAAAGGGGATGTGTTTGTATTCGTTCCACCTCACGAGCGAACCAAGAACTTTATCAAACGTATCGTCGCGGTCGGAGGCGACACAATTGAGACGAAGGGGGACACGGTCTATGTCAATGGAGCAGCAATCGAAGATAGTGCTTACACAAAACATGTATCCCACGCCATTGGCAATCGGTACGATTTCCCTCCCTTCCGCAAGCCCTACCATCTGCCAAATAACAACGTTTTTGCGCCCTATAAGCTCTCGCCAAATCAATTCCACATGACGTTTCCAGACGGCAGGCCATTTGAAGTGCCAGAAGGTTATGTTTTTGCAATGGGGGATAATCGGGATCAGAGCAGTGACAGTCGGACATGGGGTCCCGTGGCGGTGAACGATATTAAGGGGCAAGCCTTCATGGTCTATTGGTCGTACGATGCGTTCAATCAAAAAAAACCTTGGGAGATTTGGAAGGTTATCGATGGTATTCGATTTACTCGAATCGGAAGCTTGATTCGGTCGGAGTTTGATGGGGGACATTGAGAAAACCGTTAGTTCGTGGTACCAACAAACATCTTCAATAAAAGAGAGGAAGTTGACCATTGTCCGTCGAAGTTCGTTTAGACCATATCGTAAAAGCATTTGATACTACAATTGCTGTGAATGATGTCAGCCTTGAGATTAAGGAGGGTGAGCTGTTTTTCCTGCTCGGTCCATCGGGGTGTGGAAAGACTACCTGCCTGCGCATTCTTGCAGGGTTCTACGAACCGGATAGCGGGAAATTGATGTTTGGCGATCGCGAAATGAGCACAGTGCCGCCGAATAAGCGGAATACCGGGATGGTATTCCAGAATTACGCGCTTTGGCCCCACATGACCGTCTTTGAGAATGTCGAATACGGGCTCTCACTTCGCAAGATTGATAAGGATATCCGAAAAAAGAAGGTCCATGAAGTCTTGGATGTAGTGCAGATGCCAGAGTACGCCGATCGCCCTGTCAATAAGTTATCCGGTGGACAGCAGCAGCGGATAGCATTGGCGCGCGCCCTCGTCGTAGAACCGGATGTGTTGCTTCTCGATGAACCGTTAAGTAACCTTGACGCGAAGCTACGACTTGAAATGCGGCAGGAGATTAAACGAATTCACTCGCAAGCCGGTGCAACCGCCGTCTATGTCACGCACGATCAACAAGAAGCCATCCACCTTGCTGACCGGATGGCAATAATGAGGGACGGCGCGATCATTCAGGTCGGTACCCCTCGTGAGATTTATCGGTTCCCTGCCAATCCATTTGTTGCTAGCTTTATCGGTGAGATCAATTTTATCAACGGTAAAATTCAATCGCTGTCCAACGGAACGGCTGCGATCGAGACGGAAATTGGAGTGTTGCACTCAACGACAATCTATCACAATTTCACAAATGGCGAAGCGGTGACCTGTTGTATCCGTCCAGAGTCGATTCATCTCGGCGAAGCGATTGTTGAAGAGGAGCCAAACCGATTTCGTGCGAAGGTTCTCAGCGTAACCTATCTGGGTCGCATTGAGGAATATCACCTAGCACTCACTGAGGACTTGACTGCGAAAGCAGTGCTGTACAATCCAAGAACGCACGGTAACAATGTCGGTGATACGCTTTCGATATCTGTTGGCACATCAGATGTGATCCCTTTGCCAGCGGAAGTGCCCTACAGCGATGAGGAAGAGCACAAGGTATTGTGAATCCACCGAGCAAATTTGTATCGCTAAAAGCCAAAATATTACTCGTCGCCGCAGCTGTCTTCCTGCTTCTGTTTTTCGCTGTCCCTCCCTTCCACGATTGGCTTGCGAGCATCTTTGATCTCTTCAGCGACCCGCAGGCGATGCGGGAATATATCGCTGCTTATGGTCATCTCGCTCCGGTAATCTCTGCTCTCTTGATGATATTCCAGAGCGTTGCCGCCCCGTTGCCCGCTTTCTTGATTACCTTTGCCAATGGGCTGCTGTTCGGTGTATGGTGGGGTGCCGCATTGTCGTGGAGTAGTGCTATGCTTGGTGCCGCTCTCTGTTTTTTTATCGCCCGATACTTTGGCCGTCCCGTCGTCGTCAAACTAGTCAGTGAACCAGCCCTTGCCTCATCAGATCGATTTTTTGATCGCTATGGCAAACACGCGGTACTCATTGCGCGCTTAGTCCCTATTATTTCATTCGATGTAATTAGCTATGGGTCGGGGCTGACTCGCATGGGGTTTCTTGGGTTCTGGCTTGCCACCGGGATTGGGCAACTGCCCGCAACAATTTTGTACTCTTATCTTGGAGATGGGGCAACGGGCACGATCAAAATCCTGTTTTGGGTTTTCGGGATTGTCATTGCGATTTCCATTGTGACGGCCTTAATTAAGTGCCGTTCAAAGGCAAGCCTTGTTGTATAGGTGGTAGTGAGCCTGTGTTTCACCTCGTGCAATTGAGAAATTCCGAATCACATCTACGGCACTGACCGAAGGGAATGGGGCTTTCTCCCTAAGAAATTAGTTATAGTGATTATTTGGAGGAATCCATGGAGATTCGTGGCGTCCGTGAATCAGAGTTAGCAGAAATGATTGACTTGCAATGCCAGGTCTTTCGGCCGGATGGATATGAACGATACTGGGGTTATGTCCGTACCGATCCAAGTTATCGATATGATCAATCCCGCGTCGTGGTGGTGAACGGGCGAATTGTTTCGACCCTCCGTGTCTGGGAGCGCGAAATACGAATTGGTTCTATCGCCGTGCCTATGGGAGGGATTGGGGGTGTAGGGACACACCCTGACCATCAAGGTGCGGGTTATGCCACAGCGTTAATGAAGGATACGACCGCCTACATGCGGACCGTTGGCTATGACGTTGGCGTGCTCTTTTCAGCTATCCCCTGTGCATTTTATCGGAAGGTGGGGTGGGCAAGTGTGCCATTGGCGGGTTTTCGAGTAACCCGGAGGCGGAGCATTGGTCTGGGCGAAACGGAGTGGCGCGTTGAGCCTTTCGATGAAGAACGAGATCTGGAGCCGTCCATCGCGCTTTACGATAGGCACAATGCCCAGCAGAGCGGATCACTTGTGCGCACCCGATCTTATTGGGGTAGCGGTCCCGCACGACTACGGGGGATCCTGCCCACGGTGGTCGCTCGACAGGGGAACAGGCTTGGTGGCTATCTCAACTTTCAGGTTGAGGGAAAGAGCGCAAACATCCTCGAAGTTGCGCACGATCAAACGCAGCCGCAAGCTTTAACAGCGTTGGTGAGTCATCTGCTTCAAGTGTGTGAGCGGGAAGGAGTTGAGGAGCTCTCCGGCGATATTCCGCATCGACACCCTATGGTTGATCTACTTATTGAAGGGACAGCGGGAGATCTTTTCCTAACTGGCAATTCCGCCATGATGCTATATCCTGCAAATCTCCTCGCTGTGCTCCAACGGCTGCTGCCTGAACTACAAATCCGGCTCGATGCAGCGAGTCAAAAATTCGTCCCCATATCGGTCTGCTTTGTTGTGAACAATCAAGAGGCGGGGCTACGTCTGCTCGATGATGGGTCGCTTCAAACCTTCGACTCGGATGAAGGGGCACTTCGTCTGGCGTTGCCGGGACACCTCTTTTGGCGGGCACTGCTCGGTGAATCAAGTTGGAGCCAGCTTGAACCAACCCTACATCAACAGGGGATTTCGGTGGAGGCGGGGTTAGCAGCCCTGTTGTCAACCCTGCTGCCACAACGGGAGCTCATTTTCTGGAGCCCAGACCATTATTGAGCAAATATTATACTACAAACTGGAGGGAAATATGAAAATTGGTGTAACGCAAATTATCCTTGGAACAATGTCGTTGGACGACACACTTAACCTCTGTCAGGATGCAGGTTATGAAACGGTAGAATTGACGTTCCGAGACGGAAAAGATCTGAACGCAGACATGAGTAGGTCAGAAATTGAAAGTGTCGGTGAGAAGTGCGAAGCTGCAGGGATTGAAATTGGCAGCGTCATCGCTAGTTATGCAGACCGTGGAAATCTACTTAGTCCGGACCCTGTGGAACGGGAGAGCGGTGTGAAATCCCTCGTCCGTAACCTCGAAATCGCGGGCATACTCGATGTGGGTGGTATCCTCTTGCACCCCGGACAGCTTACCGTTTCTGACACCTATCAATCGGTCTGGGATAATCTGATCGGTATTCTGAAAGAGGTTGCTCCGATCGCCGCGCAGAATAAAGCCGCAATTGGGGTCGAAAATGTCTGGAACAAATTCCTACTGAGTCCGAAAGAGATGCGCGAATTTGTTGATGAAGTCGACAGCGAATGGGTGGGAGTCTACCTTGACACCGCCAATATGATGGCTTACGGCTATCCTGAACATTGGATTCGTGAATTAGGTGCTCGGATTCGGCGCGTTCATTTTAAAGACTTTGATCGACAGACGCATCGGTTCGTCAATCTGCTCGATGGCGATACCGATTGGCCCACTGTGGTTCATGAACTCCGTTCAATTGGATACGATGGTCCTGTTATCCACGAGGTTGGCGGCGACCATGCCGCTCAGGTTGATCTCGCTGAACGGATGCGAAAAATCGTTGCAATGTGATCCCATTCCATTTATTGGATCGTTTAATCTTCCAGGTTCGCTGGGCGCACACCAAACTCTGCTTCGAAATCACGCCAAATCTCGAGGGGAACGTTTGCGGTTGCCGCTTCGTAAGCTTCCTCAATCTGCACTTTGTTAGCCGGCCCTACCATCACAATACCGTCTACGGGCGCAGCCAAGCAGAATTGAAGCGCGAGGTGGCGGATGTTTACGCCGCGTTCTTGGCACCATTGCCACATCATGTGCGCCCTAGGCATGGAACCGGGGTGCCGACGTTGCTCAACTTCCGCGTTCGGCTCCGCGCCGGTCAGCGATCCCATACCAAGCGGGCTTGCGAGAATAATCCCTACATCATATTCACGGGCTAACGGCAGCGTCGTTTGGGCAACCGATTGATCGAGCAGATTGTAATCGAGAAATGTGAGAACGATCTCAATGTTGCCGGTTTCAATCGCAACCCGATGAAACTCGTGTTGACGGACACCGAGACCGATATGTCGGACAACCCCACTCTCCTTCATTTTCAGTAGCTCGTCCAGCGCATAACCCGGTCCCAAGGGATCTTCAATCGTGATCGGATCGTGGATAAGGACTGAATCTAAGTAATCGGTTTGGAGCTGCTTGAGGCTGTTCTCCACGCTCCGACGTGTGGTATCGCCGGAGAAGTCTTTATTTGGACCCGGAGGACTGACCTTGGCTTGCAGATAGATTTTTTCCCGCAGACCACCGGCAAGTGCCTTACCCCAACGTTCCTCTCCAGAACGGGGGTACGTGTCCACATAATCGATGCCTAATTCTATCGCACGGTGGATCGCTTCAATCGTTTCAGCTTCGGATCCTTGCACCAACCACGCAGCACCCAAGCCGAGCGACTTCGGTCGCATCTCGGTGCGTCCCATCCGTCGAGTTTCCAGTTCTGCCATTATCCTCCCCCTTATATTTCTCAATTTCGTACAATACTTTAGCGTTAACGTGGGCCAGGTATTGTGACCTTCCCATTGTCCCTGCGTTGGGACTCCAAGAAGCCAATCATAACCTCGACAACCTTGTGCCCATCTCTGCCCGATGACGAGGATTCTCCCCCTTCATCGACTATGCGCACCAGCTCTTGGACGCCGGCGGGTATTCCTTCGACCTCCCACGTGGGTGCCGTTATAATTTGAGAGGTGCCGTCCTTTTCGAGGTTCGCTTTTTCATTATCGATAAGGACATAGCCTGTCGTGCCGACAATCTCAAGGCGAAAGCCCGGGGCGGGCGTATCCTTAGATCCACCGGCGTAATATCCACGCACGCCGTTTGCAAAGTGGATATAACCACTCGCCGCCGGCTCTGTCTTGGGTTCGTGTCCGCCATCCCCTCTATATTCCCAGTAATCTTCGTATCCCGCTTCCAATTCCGCAATAACCCACTCTGGGTCAGACTCTGCATAGTAGCAGATCGCATCGATAAGGTGGGTGCCGTTGCGGAATAGCATGGCACGACCCCCGTTCAGTGTGCCGATGATATACTTCACCTCTCCAATCTCGCCGGCTCCAACGATCTCTTCCTTCGTATGCCGCCATAGGGGTTGCCATCGTCGAGTGTGATCAATAGACAAAATTGTGCCGTTGCGCTCAACCGCTTCGAGCATACGGTCAGCATCTGCGAGGTTGGTAGCCATCGGTTTCTCACAAAAGATCCCCTTTGCGCCGGCGTTGGCGGCATTGACAACTAGATCGGCGTGCCGATGATCGGAGGTCGCCACCGTTACGATGTCTAAGTTTTCCTTTGCCAACATCTCTTCGTGATCTGTGTAGAGTGCGATGTCTGACCAATGGTCTTTCCACTGCTCCTTGAAATCCGCGAGTGTGGTCTCTAATATATCACATGCGGCGACCAACTCCGCGTTGGGCAGCCCCACCAAACCAGAGGTATGTCTGACGCCTATACCTCTACATCCAATCACACCAACTCGATTTTTTGCCATAATAGCTTCTCCAATCTTCTTAGGTTTCACCTTGTGAAGGTTTCGGCTATGTGGTTATATCATTCCCAAAACGTGCATCATATTCTTCCCAGACCCCATCGGGCAAGGGTGTGCTTGCGGCCCGCACATTTGACTCCAACTGTTGGATATTCAGCGAACCGATGTTATTCCCATGAATCCGCTCATCTCGCAAACAGAATTGGATAGCCAATTGGAGCATATCAATTTCCTTCTCCATGCACCACTTCCACCTTGCCCGCGCGGGTTCATGGTCAGGGCTATTCTTCCATCGTTCCTCCGCTGCTGCCGCTTCAAGGTCAATCCCTGTGAGCAAGCCACGCAAAATTGACCAGCCATTCATTACACCAACATCCGCTTCAACGGTGGCGGGTAATATCCTCTCTGCGGCGGTTTGACGGATTAAGTTATAGTCGTTGA
>JAKZSX010000183.1:0-4319 GCA_047517405.1 Candidatus Poribacteria bacterium
AACAACGTGAGCGACTATTCCTGATGAATCAAGAATCAGAAAGGAATCAACAATGGCTGAAGAACAGAGGATAGGTGATTATCCCGCAACAATAAATCCTATCGGCTATGTCGAAGTTGGTGAGGAAATATGGAATGTTGCTAGTCTATTGGGTTGCGGTGGTAATGTCATTGTTAATGTGGAAACTATCATCGATCACTTAGAAGGCGAAGATTCCTTAACTGAGGACGAGGAAAAGCTGCTTGAACTTTGCAAATCTGCAAAAGAACAGGATATTGGAGATCTCATTTTATTTTTGTAAGTAACAGGGACCTACAATGTAGTGATCTCAATATGCTGTTTATTCCCGCGCTGTTAAATTTCAGATGCAAGCCCTGTGGTACATGTTTTCTGACTCATATAAAGAAACGACACTAATCAGAAGACATGTGCTAGACTATATCGGAATTCTAATCTAACAAAATCAAGTTGTGAAAGCGTAAGTAAGAATTGAGGGGAGAAGTCCAGTGCAGGATGGAGAAAAACCAATACAATTCCTAGAAACCGTTGATTTGTTGAGGAAACGATTAGAACAACTTCAAGAAGAAATTCCTGAAGCGGTTGACGACTATCATCGTCTGTTTCTCTATTTTGTGGGAGAGCAATTTGAAGGAATTTCCCCGGAGGAGATCAAAATTTCCGATCAAAAAGGAGATCAGAAAATTGACTTCTATGACGCTGGCGAGGATCGCTTTGTAGCCTATCAATGCAAGTTACCTGAGTTAGAACGTCTTGAACAGAAAAAATCCATCGCTACTTTTGGTCCTGATTTAGTTAATGAAGCAGAAGACATTTTAACTTTTTTAACGGACAATTTTGGTACGGCAGCAGGTAGTGAAGCAGCCCAAACGGCGAGAAACATATATCGCTCATCGAAGCGAATCTCAGAGGCAGAAAACGAAACTTATCAACTAGAGGTCATCTTGGCGTGCTTTGGCAGGTTAACTCCACCAGCAGAAGACAGGCTAGAAGAACTGCGGAGGCGATGGACTAATGACAAAGAAGAATTTAAAATAAAGGTCATTAACTTTGATGCTATAGCAGAAGAGTTCAGTCTTTCATCTGGGGTTTCTCGCCCTAGACAAATAAATCTCAAATATAAAAAAGGTACATCGGTCAATACCAATGAGTGGGGATATGCGTTAGTCCCAGCTATTGAATTCTACAAACTTTTTGAGAAGCACAAAATGACATTATTCGATCTGAATGTAAGATATTATCTTGAGCGCTCGTCAGTAAACAAGGAGATAATAAAAAGTCTTAGTACGACAAGCGGACAGAAAAGGTTCCATTTGTTAAATAACGGGGTAACAATTTCTACTTCAAGTTGCAGTTTTTCAAAGGATCACTTGCAGGTTACACTGCATAATCCACAAATTATCAATGGTTGCCAAACTGTGATTTCAATTTTTCGTGGATATAACCAAATGAAAGATGCCTTTAAACTACAACATTTTACGGAAAATTGTTATGTGCCAATGAGGGTTATTCAAACTCAAGATCATGGTCTGCTGGCAGAAATCGTGACCGCAAGTAATAATCAAAATAAAATGTCTCCACGAAATTTGCGCTCTAATAGTAAAGTACAACGTGTTTTGCAACGAAAATTTGACCTGTTGCAATACAGATATTTTTACGAACGAAAGGATGGAGAGTTTGAGAGTATTAGGGAATACAGGCAGGAACGCCGTAGTACATTCAGACCTAAAAACTACCAGTATTCTAGTCGAGATTATAGAGAAATCGACAATCAGAACCTTGCAAAGGCATGGTTATCGTTCATTGGATTTTCTAAAGATGCCTCAGAGAAGATAAAAGCTTTTGAATCAATCGATGAAGGTGGTCGATATGAATGGCTATTTGAGAAACGCCCATCTGCTGAGCACTGGAGAGCAATCGCGCGAAGTGCACAAGTTTCGTTTAGCGACGAAAACTTTGAACCCTATACTCCTGAGCCAGTCCAGTATTTGCTCAGTCATTTAATTTTTGAATTTGTCAGGGCATATCTTCCTTCTCCTCAAGCTAATAGGGGCGGGAGCATAACCCTATTGAAAGACACAGGAAAGATTACTGATAACTCGTCGGCAGAAGATATAAACAAAGCCTTGATGGACGATGAAGACTATGTACTCAATCAAATTCTGTATAACATGAAAGAAGTAATTGTTGAGTTATACGCTTGGATCTTAATCAGGGCGTACGGCCCCTTAGACGCAGATATGGCAGATAAGATTCTTCAACTCCCTGGGATACGCGACCTGTATGCGGTTCCAGATTTTAAATCTTTTGTTAATAATTTGCGTAGAACGGATCTGGTCGACAATCTAGAAAATAACCTATTATTTACCTGCTTTGAGTTTATTAAAGAAGCTGTGACTAGATGGAAAAGCACTCATGAGCAAGAATACTTAGCTTCACAGAGGCGCATTCGATATCTTCATTCAGCTAAGGTTGTGGAACAGATGAAAGATTTTCTAAGTAAAACCGATGAAGATACAAAGAGATTTGGATACCCGTGGAAGCAGCCGCAAACCAATTTTTTGGACTCTCTTCCCAACTTCTGATTTCATCAACGAAGACAATTAGGGGTTGAAAAAAGTGAGATTTTGGTAGATGTGCCGGTCATCGTCTGACGTCAAACACATGGCTTCGCTCGAACAACCCGTCCAGAAAGATTTCGACAAACCATTCGCCCTCGGTAAAGCCACCTGAAGGAGCGTCTATAAAGAACCAAGTAATCTGATCCCCCGTTGAGGAGGTGAAGGTTTCCTGGTCCTCTCGGAAGGGTGGGGCGTCTAAGGCGTCCTCCGGCGAAAACCAGTTGATTTCAACCGTATGCCGTCCTTGGACGTTCACCCAAAAGATCCACAAGTAAATCCGATCGCTGGTGTCAAAAAAGGTGTTAGTGATTCCATCCGGACGGTCGTCGCTGACATTGATTGAGAGGGTAGAGTCCAGAATCACAGGCTCGTCCCTGAGCAGGCTTACCGATCCACTTCCACCTGAGCCCGCATTATCACACCCACCAAAAATGATGCCAAGAAGAAAGAGTTTTATAAAGAGACCGAAAAGATGAAATTTATTGTGCATTCGTGCATTTCTCCTCCCCGATGCTGCGATCGGGATTCAAAGCAACTTGTATTTATGTTTAAGCCTAACTACATCATACCCGATCCATTTTGTCCTGTCAACCGAAAATCTGAGCTTATGGGAGTTGAGAGCAGTCAGTAAAATGATCTTCCTAGCACAGTAATGGAGAATATTTGATGCAATTTGACTATATTATTTATGGCGGAAAGGTTGTGGATGGCACGGGTGAGTGCGAGCCGTTTCCCGCCGATGTTGGCGTCATTGATGATCGAATCGCCGCTATTGGAAAGTTAGATCCTGCACAGGCAAACCGGAGTATCAATGCGGTAGGACAGATTGTAAGCCCCGGTTTCATTGATGTCCATGTTCATTCGGAGATTGCGCTGTTGGGCGGTCGAGATCGGTTGGGTGCTGTTCGTCAGGGTGTGACCACCCAGCTTACCGCACCGGATGGGTTTGGCTGGGCACCGCTCCCACCGGAGAAAGCGCAGGAGATGTGGCGTTATACCCAGTTTGCGATTGGCGACGCGGAATTTGACCTCGATTGGCCCACCGCTGAAGATTATTTGAGCATCTTTCCCGGCAATACTCCCGCCAACGTTTATCCACAGGTGCCGCACTGTGCGGTTCGTTTGGGGGTGATGGGGTGGGATCCTCGACCAGCCACTGACGAAGAATTGGCTGCCATGGTGGAAACAACTCGCGAGTGGCTGGAGGCTGGTGCTGGTTGCCTCTGCTTGGGGCTTGATTACCAGCCGAGTGCCAACGCAGATCTCCGCGAGCTGGTGACTTTGTGTAAGCTCGCGGCTTCGTATGGTGCGATCTATGCCGCACATATCCGTTACCGAATCCTCGGACGGAAAAAAGCGTGGGAAGAGACCTTCGCACTTGCCCAACAGTCGGGCATCCCCGTCCATATCTCCCACGAACGGGTAGATGACGAGAGTGCCGCATTGCTTGAGCAGGTAGAGCGCGAGGGCATTGATCTGACCTTTGAATCCTATCTCTATCCCGCGGGGATGACCCATCTCGCGCTGATGCTGCCGGCGGAGTTCCAAGCGGGAAGTCTCACAGAGGTCTTGGCGAATTTGGAGAGGTCGGAGGTCCGGGAAAAATGCCTGCCCTATATCCAAGAACAGTTGGGACGGGGCGATCAGATTGTCGGCTATACCCGTTCCGGTCGGTTCATC
>JAKZSX010000184.1:0-3081 GCA_047517405.1 Candidatus Poribacteria bacterium
GCGGAAAGTGGCGATACCGATTGGGTCCTCGTCGAATGGGAATCTACTCTCAATGCGCTGGAAAAAGATCCGATGGATCTCACAGATCGATTGGATTGGGTCGCTAAGAAATGGCTGCTGGAAACGTTCATCGATGAGGAAGGACTTACCTGGGATGACCCGTGGTTACAGAGCCTCGACCTCGAATATCACAACATCGATCAAGAGGCGGGATTATACTACGAACTTGAAGGGAGTGGATTGGTGCGACGCCTCGTTACCGATCAGCAGATTGAAGACGCCATCTACAATCCACCCGCTGATACTCGTGCCTACTTCCGAGGTAAATCATTAGAAAAATTCCGTCCACAAGTCAAATCGATCCAATGGGATAACGTTACATTTAAGATAAAGGGTAAAAGGCCCGTTTCAGTGAGCATGAACCAGCTCGCAGATGCAGAGATGGCAGAAAAGTACAATCGCATCCTCGACCAAGCGCAGACGGTTGAGGCATTAGTTGAAAGTTTAAAACTTAGCAAATGAACCCCTAAACCTACTTCCCTACAGGAGGTCATTACCATGACAACACAGCATTTGATTTATCTACGCGATCGGATTCAAAGACCGGTGAAACCGGCAGGTCCGGGCGACAGTGGCGACGATGATGGTCCCAAACGTCCAGATGTTACAAGACCGGACACGAGAAATCTGCTTAGGCGGATGCGGCGCGTCGATAAAGACCAATCCCGGCGTTATCGCCAACGAACAGGTGAATAGTCCATGACAAATTACAAGGGGGATTTCCTCGACCTCTTGAAGGTGCACAACTGCCAGATTCAACTGGATTTACCCGCAACATCTGCAGCAAGCGGGGCTTTGTCTCCCATTCAAGAGATAGAAGGGACTACTGTCCTTGCGGTGCGCTATAAAGATGGCGTCCTCATCGGCGGAGACCGGCGAGCAACGGCGGGCAATGTCGTCATGTACGATCGTGCGGAAAAACTACTACAGATTGACGAACACTCTGTCCTTGCTATTGCAGGTTCCCCTGCGATGGCTTATGAAATGGCGCGAGCCCTCGAACATTCGTTCCAATATTTTCGCCGAAGCCAACTTCAGGAGTTGAGCCTAGAAGGCAAGCTGCGTACACTCTCCCGCCTGATCCGCGAAAATTTGCCCATGACATTGCAGGGCATCGGAGGCGTGATACCAATTTTTGCCATCTACGATCTGCTGAGCGAGGATAAAAACGGTGGCAAGATCTTCTTTTACGACGCACTCGGTGCCCATTTCGAGAGTGCCGATTTTGCGACGTCCGGATCCGGATCTGTGTGGATTCGCGGAATTTTGTTCTATCAAAACCGCTGGGGCGATAAGCCACTTGCCGATATGGATGAGCAGGAGGTGACCGTCACCGTTTTGCGCTTGCTAGATGCAGCTGCAGAATATGATTCAGCGACAAGCGGCTATAACCCAAAATCAAATATTTATCCAACTGTAAAAACGATTACGAAGGACGGCATTCAAGATCTCTCCGTCGAAAGGCTCCGAGAGATTTATGCTGAATCTGTAGAGACAACTTATGCTAGATGAACCTTATCGGTGGCTTGAAGCCGTTAATAACCGACGCGACTATATCGAAGATCAACTCCGCGGCGGGAGTCCCGTCGTCGGGTTGAAATATGATGATGGGCTTTTACTTGTGACCATTGGACGTGGACAGCGTAAAATCTTTGAGGTGCATGACCGGATTGCCCTCTCAGCTATCGGTCATAGCGCAGATGTTGAACGGCTGCGCATGATGGCAACTGACACCGCATCTGTACAGGGTTTTCAGAGCTCAGTTGATGATGTAACCCTTCATCGTATGACAAACTTCGTGCTTGGCCCCACTATCAAACAATCCTTTGAAGCCATTTTCGGTTCGGCCTACATCATTAAAATGCTGTTGGCAGAGCTCGGTGTGCGCGACGGAGGGGAAGGCTTTATCTCCCTGAACTACGATGGTACCGTGCAAGCCAATCAACACAGGGAAGTTATCGGGGGCACTCACGAAGCCGAAACGGCGATGCAGAATTACCTATCTGCCGCCGACGCCTCCGAGTTTTCGCTTACCTCCGCGCTGCAGTTAGCCCTAGAAACTTGGGTGGTTGGTTGGGAGTTGGGGGTGCAACAAACAGATGCCGATTCAGACGAAGATGAAAACCAGCTTGCGGAATCGACGATGGACAAAGAGCGACTGCATGAAGTCCTTCGAGACGAATTGAAGTCGGGAGAGATTGAAGGGGCAGTATTGGAAACTTCACGCCGAAGCAATAATAAATTTCGTCCTCTGACCTCGGACGAAATTGATGCAGCAGTTACAGACTGGCTTTAATACGAGTACGAGCAAACCAAGATTTGTCTTTGAGGCGAAATAGTGAGCAGACGTATTTTTGGCATAGAAACTGAATTTGGCTGTATGGCAGACTCGGATGGTGCCTTAGGTTCTTCCGAAGGGACTGCTGCGCTCGTCAGAGACTATATTTTTCACGAGTTGAAACTCGGGATGTCGGATATGCACTACCGAGATTGGGGAGAACCGCCCGGCAATGGCGGTTTTCTGTTTAACGGTGGCCGGCTTTACATCGACATGGGGCATCTTGAGTATGCAACGCCAGAATGTATCAGCCTTTTCGATTTAATCGCCCACGACAGAGCCATCGAGCAGCTGATTATCACAATTCTTGACGATGTTGGGTTGAAGGACGATATTTCCTTCTTCAAAAACAATATCGATCATTTCACAGGAGCGACTTTCGGCTGTCACGAAAACTATCAACTCCGGCGAGACGTCCCCTTCTATAAGGTCGTTATTCCCACGCTCCTGCCCTTCTTCGTCACGCGGCAGATTTACGCGGGTGCCGGTCGTGTTGGTGGACACGAAGAAATCCTCGAATTTGGAGATTCCCACCATCGACGTGACGATTTTGTAGGTTTCCAAATCTCCCAACGTGCCGATCATATTGTGACGGAGACTTACGAATGGATACAGTTCAGCCGGGCAATCATCAACACACGGGATGAACCCCTCGGCGATTATACCAAATATCGACGCCTCCA
>JAKZSX010000185.1:0-3727 GCA_047517405.1 Candidatus Poribacteria bacterium
TTCCTCATTGAAAATCGCTATCGGGAATCAGGTGGGAGGTTCGATACCCGTTTGCCCGAATCTGGGATTCTCATCTGGCATATCGATGAAACCGAGGTGCGACCTCCTGGAAGAATGGACGCTGCAAGTCAGGTCTGGCTTGAAGATCCGAACGATCCCAAGCATTTTGGCATCTCTCCGAACAATCCGGATATCATAGATATCCGCACTGTTACCGATGGTGCAGCGTATTCCGCTGACGACAACCAAACATCTTTTACTCCTGCAACGCAACCTAATAGCAATGCAAACGATGGGGAGATCTCGAGAATCTCTATCACAAACATCGGTTTTGAGGGACAGGAAATGACAATCTCCGTCGCATTTGGAGATACCTATGAACCGAACGATAATCTAGCTACAGCTTTTCCTATCGAATTCGACCAAGCTTATGAGTCTTTTATTTTTGATGAGAAAGATAAGCGAGATCTGTATCGATTTGAGGCGATACCAAGAGAGGCAATCGTAGCCACCTTGACTGCTACCTCTAATACGGTTGATTATCAACTGTCTATACTCGATGAAAGTGGTCAACACATTGCTGCTGCAGAAAGGATTGGAACGACTGAACTACAAGTCGTCTTTCAACCTGAGCGTGCCGATGGATTTTTCATTTCAGTTGAATCCCGATCTGGATTTAGTGAAGTGGATTCATATCTCTTGACCGTCCATGCAGTTGAAACGCGATCTGGGGAGCTGAAATTGGCGCAAGTTCGTGCCTTTCCGAATCCAGTACGTGCGAAACACCGCGAAGTCATTTTCTCCTACACAATCCCTAACTTTCAATTGGCTGAAGAGGTCGAACTGGAGATCTTTAATACCGCTGGAGATACAGTTCACACAGAAGTTCGCCAAAATATCATTGGATCCGGTCGATTCCGCTGGGATGGCAAAAATGCGGGTGATAAGATTCCTGCCACTGGGATCTATGTTTTTGTTATCTCCGCAACTCAGGGCGAAAAGACAGTTCAGGAAATTGGGAAAATTGGTTTAATCCGGTAAAAGATTTCTCTGAGATTAGAGCGACTCAGGTTGGGGGTGGTGTGAAAGCATCAATTTTGCTTGGAAACTTCGCCCGTTGTATGATAACCTTGATTGAATAATTTATCAGTGGGATAATTTAAAAAATAATAAGGAATTCGGATGAACATTCTCGGCATTGAAACCTCGTGTGATGAAACCGCCGCGGCAGTCGTCACTGATGGTACAGAAATTCAATCCAATATCGTTGCTTCACAGATAGAGCTCCATGCGAAGTATGGGGGAATTGTCCCTGAACTCGCTTCGCGTAAACATGTCGAAGCGATTAACTACATTGTCGATCAAGCTATGGATGAAGCTGGCGTGAGCTTCAGCGCACTTGACGCAATTGCTGTAACAAACCGACCCGGCTTGATTGGTGCGCTTCTCGTCGGGGTCGCCGCTGCGAAATCTTTGGCATACTGCCACAACCTGCCGCTTCTAGGGGTCAACCACATTGAGGGGCACATCTACGCAAACTTTATGGAAAATCAGGCACTGTCTTTCCCACATGTCTGTCTCACCGTTTCTGGTGGACACACCCTCTTGGTAGAAGTTCGGGAAGGTTGGAAGTATGAGATTCTCGGCACAACGCAGGATGACGCCGCCGGTGAAGCGTATGACAAAGTTGCCCAATATCTCGGACTCGGTTTTCCGGGTGGTAAGGTAATCGATGATTTGGCAAAAAAAGGTAACAGCAACGCAATTCAATTTCCGCGTCCGATGCTTGACCGAGACAACTACCAATTTAGTTTTAGTGGAATCAAAACGGCTGTCCGCTTTTTTGTACAAAAAGCGAAAGATGCCGGAACTTTGCCGCCAATTGAGGACATCGCTGCCAGTTTTCAGGCAGCGGTGGTGGATGTACTTGTAGGCAAAACCATCCGGGCAGCGATAGGAAAAAACGTCAAGGCAATTACCTTGACGGGCGGTGTTGCAGCGAATCGCCAACTACGCGAATCAATGCGGGAGGCAGGAGCCGAAATCGGTGCGGATGTTTACTATCCGCCGATTCAACTCTGTACCGACAACGGCGCGATGATCGCCGGAGTCGGTTACCATAAATATCAAGAAGGATTGAGAGATGCCCTTGACCTTAACGCATTTGCCTCAGGACCGATTGTGTGAAATGTAATTGTGAAATGTAATATAGAACAAGTAAAAGCCTGCCCCTTAAACTTCTGAAACCAATGAACTCATTCGACGATTCACCTATCAATCAAGCCATCGCAATTCTGAAAGATGGCGGTGTGGTCGCTTTTCCGACCGATACGGTATACGGTGTCGGTGTGGATCCTTTTCAACCGGAAGCGGTGCGAAAGCTATATCAGATCAAAGGCAGACCCATCGACAAACCGATTCCAATCTTGGTTGGATCTGTCGATGATGTTGAGCGTGTTGCTCAAAATTTGCCTCTAATCTTTTCTCAACTCGCCGAACAGTTCTGGCCGGGAGGATTAACGCTAATCGTGGAAGCAAAATCACTTCCGCTTGAGGTCACTGCCGGTGGGGATACAGTTGGTGTGCGTATGCCAGATCACCCGCTCGCACTTGCACTTCTTCAGTGTTTTGGTGGTGCTATCGCGACAACCAGCGCAAACAAATCTGACGAACCACCAGCCACTTCCGCAGCGGGAGTCCGATCCGAGCTTGGTGAACTAGTAAATATCATCCTTGATGGTGGACAGACAGCGACCCAAATTGCCTCGACCGTTTTAGACCTTTCCGTTTCACCGCCGCAGATTCGCCGACACGGCGGCATTTCGATGAATCTACTTGCGCCTTTTATACGACAACTTCATTAGAACCAAGCCATTACTCATTACATATTCATTAAAAAAAACAGATTAGGAGTTTAATTATGGAAATTTCCCTTGCAGGTTGGAGTATAAACCGACGTTTCAGAAATCAGGAAAATCCGCTTTCTCTACTCGATTATCCACAGCTTTCACGCGACGAATTTGGCATCAATGCGGTGGAGCTAAATAGCCCATTCTTTACCTACGAGGCCCCAGACAACCCTGCACAAAGTGGGATTTCCGATGCGTATACCGATAAATTGCGCTGCAGAGCTGACGATGCTGGCATGAGGTTGCTTAGTATTGCGGTTGATGGTCACGGCAACTTATCCGCTCTCGATGACGGTGAGCGACAGCAGGCTGTGCAGAATCATAAGAAATGGTTTGGTATTTGCCAGAAGCTAGGCTGCAATGCTTTCCGCGCTAACAGTGGTGGAAGCCACGGTGCCGATGCGACAGAGGAGGAGATTGGCCAGTGCATCAAGAGTTTTAAGGAACTCGCCGCTATCGGGGAGAATACGGGCATCCGTGTAATGATGGAAAATCATGGCGGTGTCTCAGTCTCGCCCGATAATATCGTGAGTGTTATGGAAGCGGTAGACAGTGCTTATTGCCGTGTGCTAGCGGACTTCCTAAATTGGAGACCTACAGATGATAAGATAGAAAACTTGAGGGCAGTCGCGCCTTATGCTTGGGCAACCCATGCGAAATTTCTCAGTTTTGATGAAAACGGCGAGTCGAACGAAATTGACTGCAAAAGCGTCATGGCAATCTTCAAGGAGGCAGGATACAACAACCCCTTTGGCATCGAATACGAGGGTAAAACCGATGATCACGCGGGAGTGCTTAAAAGCAAGGAACTCATTGAG
>JAKZSX010000186.1:0-3265 GCA_047517405.1 Candidatus Poribacteria bacterium
AGACAGTGGACATGCCCTAAATGTGGTTCACACCACGATAGGGACATCAACGCTGCGATAAATATTTTGCGGGCAGGGATAGCCACGACTTAAACGTGATATGCCTGATTCAGAATCAGGGAAATGTCCGCAGGTGGAGCAACAGTCAGACGGTGGACTCTTTGAGAAAACCGCAGTTGCGACGAAACCGAAGCCCACGCCTTTAGGCGTTGGGTGCTATCACCAATTAATTTAGGGCCCGCGGTCGATAAAAATATGATGCTTCTTTCAAATCAAGAAATCGCTCCAAGACACGAAAAAAAGACACAGAATTGACAACTGTAGGAGCGATCTCCCGATCGCGACCTCTTATTTGACGCATGGATATGTACGCCACAGGCAGTCGATAGCGACCCGTGCGGACATCCCTACGACCCTCACCGCGAGGCAAGTTTCCGCCGACCACCACCAACCATCCGATAATCCGCGTCATCCGTATAATCCGCGACAATCCGCGATTTGCGGCGTACTCGACCAAATGCGACGTGCATTCAGACAATCACCACCAACCACCCTCCCCAACTGACTACTGATCGCTGACTGCTGACTGCTGACCGCTGACCGCTAATCAAGTCTTTACAGATGCCGCCCCGCTGGGGCTTGTTTTCTTCGGGCTTCACGCATACTACACAGATGCCGCCCCGCTGGGGCTAAGGGAAACCCTTCATCGTCTCCCATCCCTCAATCCTATAAATCCCGCAAATCCTGCTTCAGACAATTATCTTCTGTACCATAAACTGTTAGTTTGTGATCTATCTTTCTGACCGCTGACCGCTACTTTTCTGACCACTGATGGCTGACCGCTGACCGCTGATTGCTGATCGCTATTAAAGCCGTTCCCGCTCCGCTTCGTATACCGCAAAGACAGGCGCGATCAAATCCGCACAGAACTCTTCAGCGAGGATGATGTTAATTTCGCCAGCCACCATACCGCCCGCCTCGTAAGCATCTTTCACCGAGTCATACTCCGTGAGTCGCTCTTGGACGAAGCGAGATGTGATTCGCGCCGCCGCCTGTTCAAGCAACTCTGGACGCGCTCGCACCGCTTGCCGGATTAAGGCGTTTCGCTTTTCAAGCATCTCGGTCCGCAGCGACGCAAGCATCGCCTCTCGTTCTGCCGCTTTCCGCACCTGAAGTTCTTTTTGGAACACCGGATCCTGATAGTTCTCCCGGATCGCCTTGACGATGAACCCGCCCATATTTTTGACATCCGTCGCCTGTTGTGCCAGCCCGATTTTCTCCTCAACATACACAGCAAAATCCTCTCTGTCCTCGGGAAATGCCGCCGCGTCCACCGCCTCCCATGCTTGGTTCGCAATCCGGAGTGCCTCTTTACGTGAAACTCCCGCTTGAACGAGCTTAATAGCGATAGGGGGCAGGTCTTCAATATCAAACGAAAACGTCTCCTGCGTCGGTTCAACAGTCGGCATCTCTTTCAACCGCGAGATCCTGAACTTCAGTTCACCTATTTTCCGTCCAATGCGTTTCGGCTCTATCTCGATAAAAAAGTTCGTGAGTGCGTTGATTTCCTGGATCGCGGGTTTGATGACATCCCTGTTGAGAACTTTGAACACGGGGTACTCATCCTTGTCAAGTCCCATGAGTTCTCTGAAGGTTTCTATGGGGATAAACGGCGTTTCGCCTTGATTCCGGGCAATATCGAAATAGTCAAAACAGACCTCCCACAAAATCAGGGCGTATCTGTGGGTAAACCGGTTTTGCAAGCGGAGGTTCAATTTCGTATAAATACGAGGGTTGTAAAGCTTATAGCGTAGGTGTGCCGCAAAACTATAAGTGCAGACCCCGTTTTCTATTTCCGCAGATGCCAAGAGGCTGGCAACTCCCCACCTCTGCTTTTTGTCTTTGCCTAATACATTCCATTCCACTGTGTAATCGACAAGTGCCTTCAACGTCTCCTTGAGATGGTCCTCGTTATGGCTGTTAAAACCGAGACTTGTTGCGAGTTCGGCAACACTGACACGATGGATGTCTCTGTTAGGTAGCTCGTCGTAAGCGTTCGCGAGGAGGACATTCCACGTACGCCGTTGTAAATGCGTCATCTTGCCCTGAACCTGGATCGCTGGACTCGCCTTAATCACTTCATTTATTTCTGCTAAGTGCATCACAGGTTCCCCTTTCTTTCGGATATATAGTAAAATCTGAAAATATGTTTACGCTTGTAGCATAGGAGACCGTTAGCCTGTGCATCCGTGACATACAACCTCACAAGTTCGCACAATGATACGAGTGCCCAAGTAATTTCAAAATCTACTATAATAAAGGGAAATGTCCAGTTGTAGACACTTACGATCTATTGAATCAATCGACAGTCGGACGCGGTGGGTTGCCCCAGTGTCCGCTGTTATCTTTTCCACTCACGACGACACCTTCCCTATTCCAGCGGTAAGACGCTTGGACATCGGAGGTGCAATAGCGTAAGGTGAGACCGCATCGCCGCTTCGACGAGGGATTGGCGTTCGAGCCGTGCAAGAGTAAGTCAGTGTGGATAGAGATTTCGCCTGCTTTGAGTTCAACATCCACGGGTTCGCCGTGCTGCTCTGCGTTTTCAACGATTTGACCCAGGACGCTATTGTCGTCGGGATCGCTGTGCCGAGCGGTTAAATGCCCAAGGTGATGTGAACCTGCGATAAACCGCATCGCACCGTTTTCAACGGCGGCATCGTCTATCGCGAGCCAGACGGTAACGGTCTTGGAAGGGGAGAGGGGCCAGTAACCGGCATCTTGATGCCAGCCGACAGTTTTCGAGTCGTGCGGCATTTTGCAGAAGTAGTGCGCACCCCAACCGATAACGTCCTCGCCAATCAGGTCCTTCACACAGGCGACAATCCTTGGGTGTGTGAGAAGATCGTAAACCTTCCCGTATTTCATGTGCGCGGAGATAATTGAGTAACTGCTTCCGCCTTCTGCAATGACGCTCGCTAATAGGGCATCAAAGTATTGGCGGCGTTCACCGATTTCAGCCTCATCGAAAATCGGGATACCTTTGATATAGCCGACGCCGTTAAAATTAGTCACCTGTTCCTGAGTCAGTACCTTTGGATACTTGGTAAGGCTTGGGTAAAACCTGAGATCGCGTCCCATCTCAGCGAGTTGTGCCCACGTCGGCATGATTTTATCGGTTTTGTAAACAACACTCTTGGCGGTTTCCATTGTTGTTTCACCTCGTCTAAATTCTGGTTGCATTTTACCACAAACGTAACGAAAA
>JAKZSX010000187.1:0-10412 GCA_047517405.1 Candidatus Poribacteria bacterium
GAATCGATCGGGATGCACGGATTAATGGCAGGGGATGTGTTGAATAAGGTTCCCAAAGCGATAAAGCTGTGCGGTGCAGAGCTTCAAGATTGAAAGCACAAAGACCGGTCATCAGAAATCAGCGGAAGCCTTAACACTCAAAAAAGAAAGGATTAGCCATGAAAATTATCGTCCATCGTTTGAGCGAGGAGCAGCTCAGGACTGCTCGAGCAATCGCTCCTAATACCGATTTCGTAACACCAACAACGGACGAGGAGCTACAACGCGAGATAGAGGACGCGGACGCCATTTTTGGCGGAGCAACCCCCGAAATGGTCCGTCGCGCCAAAAAACTCCGTTGGATTCAGACCGGAGGTGTTGGTGTTGAAGGACTCAGATTTCCTGAGTTAATCAACAGCGATATCGTCCTCGCAAATGCACGTGGCACAACAGCGGTCAACATTGCTGAACATGTCATGGCACTCATCCTAGCCTTCGCGCGTACACTCAATATCACGATTAAGCGGCAGATGGAGAAGGTATGGGAAAGTCGCGCAAATATGCCGGTGCTTGAAATTGCCGGGGAAACAATTGGCATCCTCGGTCTCGGCAGCATCGGGCTGGAGGTCGCCAAACGCGCAGCCGCTTTCGACATGCGCATCCTTGCGGTCGACCCGACGCAGCCGCACAAGCCCGATCACGTTGAATCCCTTTGGCAGGCCGATAGGCTGCACGATATGTTAAGTCAATCGGATTGGGTTGCCATCTGTTGTCCGTTGACGACGGAGACAGAGGGCATCATGGGCGCGGCAGAATTTCGCGCGATGAAGTCAACGGCATTCCTGATCAACATCGCAAGGGGAAGAATAGTTGACCAAGCGGCATTGGTCGAAGCACTTCGAGCGAAAGAACTCGCAGGGGCTGGGCTTGACGCTTTGGATCCGGAGCCGCTCCCACAGGATAGCCCGTTATGGGAAATGGAAAACGTTATTATCACACCGCATCACGCGGGTCAATCTCCGAAAGCACCCAATCGCGTTTTTGAGCTCTTCTGCGAAAATCTGAAGCGTTTTGTCGCCGGCGAGCCGTTGATCAATGTAGTTGATAAGACACGGTGGTACTGAAAAATAAAAAAAACGAGCGGGAGAACCCTCCGATATGAAAAATGAGACATTACCAACAATTGCAATCACTACCGGCGACCCGGCTGGCATAGGTCCTGAAGTTGTTCTCAAAGCATTGACGGATCAGGAACTGTTAAACATCGCCCGCTGGGTAGTCATCGGCGATGCAGCGATTTTTGACATGATCGGAGAGCGGATTGGACTAAAACCGCCGAATGGTATCGTCCAAGATAGGGGACAAATTGCTGCACAATGGTCGGGTTATAAAGCCGGACAGGTGTGCCTGTTGGATTTACGTCAACTGGAACCTACCCAGTTTACCATAGGAAAACTCAGTGCTGCCTGTGGTCGTGCCGCCCTCGAATATGTTCGCACGGCGACGCAGCTCTGCCTTGATGGTCAGGTAGATGCCATGGTCACCGCTCCGTTAAATAAAGAGGCGGTGACTTTAACCGGGCAAAGCTTCACGGGCCACACGGAATTTATCGCTGACCTGTCCGGGGCGACAGAGTCACGGATGTTGCTTGTCAACGACCACCTCCGGGTCATCCATGTTTCCACCCACTGTCCACTACGGAACGCCTGTGAGTTGGAGCCCTCCAGAATCCTGCGCACCATTCAGCTTGGCAACGAAGCACTTCAATCGCTTGGGTTTTCCCAGCCACGAATCGCCGTGTGTGGGCTCAATCCGCACGCCGGCGAGAATGGATTGTTCGGGAATGAAGATCTCGAATTAATAGTCCCCGCAATCCAATCGGCCCAAGATATGGGGCTGATATGCGAGGGACCGTTTCCTGCCGACACCATTTTTATAAAGGCGGTCAGAGGTGGATATGATCTGGTAGTGGCGATGTATCACGATCAGGGGCATGTTCCCATGAAGCTGCTGGACTTTGAACACACCATCAACGTCTCACTGGGGCTTCCCATTATTCGGACATCTGTCGACCACGGCACGGCATTCGACATCGCCGGGAAAAATCAGGCGGATCCCAGCAGTTTGAAGGCAGCGATGAAGCTAGCGATTACTATGTCTCTCAATCGTCTCAAAGGTTGTAGTGCTTCTGTCTAGTCACACTGTTACAATGGGAAAGGGAAAGACAAATGATGTCAGTGAAGCCAACCCTATTTCGATGCCTACTCCTGATTTTGATAACTTCAATCGTAACACCAACGATTGCGGTGGGACGCGAACAATGGCGTGAAGCGGTTGAAAAAGATTACCGCAAAGTCCTAAAAGAAAAGAAGCCTGAAAAACAGGTCAACAAGCATCGAGACCTAGTCAACAAGTGGAAAGAGGAAGGACATCTTGCAGACCTGATTTCTCTGTATGAAAACGATGCAGAGACAGAACGCGCCAACGCCGGTTTGCACTACGGACTGGGCTATGCTTATGCCACACAAGGGAGGATAGACACAGCGCAAACCACCGTCCTCTTTGAAAAAGCTGCGAACCAATTTGAGCGGACTATCTCGCTCGTCCCAAACCTCTCACAGGCGCATTTCAGCGTCGGCGCGATCTATCAAGAACAGGAAAAGTTAGAACTCGCAGCCCAGGCGATGCAAACGTGCTTGGAATTGAATCCCAAGTATTACCCCGCCTACTATCGGCTTGGTGAAATCTATCTCCAACAGGATAATCCCCAAGCTGCGCTAGAGTCATTTCAGGCGGGGCAGAAAATGAACAAAAAATGGGCGCGTCCTTACTACGGGATCGGATTGGCGCATTTCCGACAGGGGAGCGAAGATGCCGCTAGAGAAGCGTTTGAGGAAGCGATTTACCGCGACCCGAAATTCGCCCCCGCTCATTTCAAACTTGGTCAAGTTCTCGCAAAGGAAGGCTTCTTCGACGAGGCATGGGAAGGATATGAGGCAGGTCAGAAACACCAGCCTTACACCGCAGCGGATCTGTATGAACTTGGCACTATTTTCGCCCAAGAAGGGAACCAAGAGGGTGCAATCCCTATATTTCGACGTATTATCGACAATATTGACCCGACACATACCGCCGCGCTCCTCCAACTCGGTGAAATCTATTACGCGACTGGAGAGGAAGGGTTTGCGATTGCGCACTACAGACAGGCGATTGAGGCAGATGCGTCGCTCAAGGACTACTTTATGGAACAGCTAGCACCCTATCACGCTGGATTGATGGGGCGGGAAGAAGCAAAATCCATCCTCAAGCGGTTTTTGGCGGTTATCCCCGATGATCCGCGAGCATCGTTCTACTACGCTCAAATAGAGGTGGATGCAGGCAACTTGGCTGCTGCTATCCCATACTATGAACAGACCATTGCGTTGATTGATTCTGACGAGCCCGCTCTGGCTGTCGAATTCGCACCGGAACACCTTCTAGACACTTATAGATTTCTAGGGGATGCCTACTACCAACAGGGTGCTCACGAAAAAGCAAGAATGTCCTATAAACGTACAATCGAGTTGGATCCAGGACTGGATCGATATTTCTTCAATCAGGGCAAATCGGCTTTCGATGCCGAACAACTTGATCTGGCAATTGAACCTTTCAGCAAATTCCTGCTCATCTATCCGGAGGACATCGAAGCGGTATACCTGCTTGGACGCAGCCACGAAGCGTTAGGAGATACCAAAAATGCGCTGCGCTTTTATGTGCGTACCCTTGAGCTTGATGCAGATCATAGGGAGGCTCTGACGCGTTCAGCGCAAATTTATCGCGGGCAAAATGAACCGCAAAACGCGCTGACAATGCTGACCAAGTTAATAGCAATCGAACCAACGAATGTTGAGGCGTACTATCTTTCAGGCATCTCGTATCTTGAATTGGGACGTTCTGAAGAGGCCTTCGATGCTTTTTTAGTAACCACCCGTCTCAATCCGGATCACCTTGATGCACACCATCAAATTGCGTCCTTATACGAACAGCAGGGAGATATTAATAACCTCATTAAGCAGTATGAAACAATAATCGAACTGGATTCATTTAAGGCAGATCCGTTCCTGCGCCTTGGGAAACTTTATCTTCAGCACGGCGATAAAGATAACGTCATTCGTTTGTATGAACCCGGTCTGGAAATTGAACCGAACCATCCGCAAGCCCAGTATGACCTCGCGATACTCTTTGAAGAACGCGAGGAAACCGAAAAAGCAATCAAACACTTCGGACTCGCGAACCAATATGATGATGGACGTTTTGATTGGCATTTCCGCTACGCCCGTTTGCTAGATCGTTATGCTGAAACATTGGAGGATTACGAGACCTACGCGGCGATGGCGGTTGAGGCATACAACAAGACCATCAACTTAAAAAATGACTATGCGCCGGCGTATCTCGATCGTGGACTAATCACCCGCCGCTACAAACAGATTGGTGATACCCTCTACCGAAACAGCCAAATTGCTGAGGATTTCAAACAGGTAATCGCTCTTGAACCGAACAATTCCGATGCACACTACTATCTCGGCATGACCTATATAGATTTGGATCAACGCCAGAACGCGAAAGAGATACTGCTGAAAACCCTCCAATTCAATAAAGAGTACAAAGGCATATACCTACAGCTCGGACTGATTGCAGAATCGGAGGGGGAACATGACAAAGCGATCAGCCACTTTGAAAAGGAGCTGGAAATCGATCCGGAATCTGCCACAGCCTGTCAGCGGCTTGGCGATCTCTACAGTAGTTATAGCGCAGACTTTGGACGTGCCAAGGAGACATTGGAGAAAGCGTTGGAGCTACAACCAAACCATGTGTCAACGCTGCTTAACTACGCAAGTACACTCTACTATCTGGATCGGCTCGGCGCAGCAACTGAGCAGTTTGAAATTGTGATTCAGTTAAAACCCAAGGATTTAACGGCAAACTATAATCTCGCCCTGATGTATGAGTATACCGACAAAAAACAGCAAGCAATTAAACGATGGAAAAAGTTCCTTGAATTGAACCCACCCGCCGAATGGAAAGAAGATGCCGAACAACATTTGCGACAACTTCAACCGTAGTTTTTAACGCTTGGTATAATTTTTTTGAACCGTAGAAGAGAGGAAGATGCTTCGCCGATCTGCAATATGATAATCAATTTCTCTTTCATTTTAATCTAAGTTGCTGACCCATTCAAAATTGGGGTATCTTGCATGTTTTCTCGTGTGCTGCGTTGCAGGCTATTTACCAGTCCCGCTCGGCTTGGATAGATATATGCAAGCCATAAATACCCGGACTATGGTGTAATGTTCCGGGCGGATTGAGCCAAGATTGTTGCACAATGTGCTAGGTATCTTGTGCAGTGGATTTGTCAATCCACTGCGAGCAAGCGTTGGCTCGATTTAGCTTCCATTCTCCCGGTTTGTAACGTTTCCTATAAGTAGTAACTTGCGTTATTTTAGTCTCAGTTCAATTTATTCGCTGTCAGACACACAACAGTAGCGAAATACGGAGGGACAGATTGATGTCAAAATTACAGGTTGCTTTAATCGGCTGCGGTGGACGTGGTTTGGGACATGCACGGGTTGTCCAAGAATTTGACGATGTAGAGCTGGTCGCTGTTTGCGATCCGGTCGAGGCATCGCGAAATGCGGCAGGCGATGAGTTCAACACAGCGGGACGTTATGCCAGTGTAGATGAGATGCTAGACGCCGAGTCGCTGGATGCAGTGTTCGTTGCGACGCCAGCACACCTTAACGGACAGGCAGCGTTGCCTTGTCTGGAACGCGGTGTCAACACCCTGTTGGAGAAACCACCGGGGATGAGTGTCGCGGAAACCACGACTTTGCGCGATGCCGCCGCCCGTACAGGAGCCAAGGGCATGGTCGGCTGGAACCGTCGTTTCCATCCCATCATTGTTAAAGCGCGAGAGATGGTTGAGGCGCGAGGATCTGTGACGCAACTTGTCGGGGAGTTCCACAAAAGCGTTACCGGATTCATAAAATCAGGTCGTTTCCCCGAACATCTGATGGACAATCTGTTTCTCGAAACCCCCATACACGCACTCGACATCGTTCGCGCTATGGCAGGAGCGGAGGTAGAGGAGGTGCATAGCGTCGTGCGCCGTACAATCTCCAACTACAAAGATGTCCACGCTGCGCTCATCCTGTTCGAGAACGGTTGTGTTGCACACCTTGCAGCTAACTACACGACGAACGCCCGCCTCGAACGTTATGAAATTCACGGACGAGACATCTCTGCCTATCTCGAAGGGGTGTCGCAGGGGACCGTCTTCTGTGATGGTGAGCAACACCAGTTGAGCGGCAGCGGTACTAGTGGCACAGAGGAACAGAACCGATATTTCCTAGATTGTATCAAAGCAGATCGTCCGGTTTCACTCCCCGCAGCCAATCTGGATGAAGCGATTAAAACAATGGAATTAGCGGAGACAATTTTGTCAGGGGTGCACTCTTAGTTGGGGAAGGGACACACAGATTCACCCCGACCTATCGGAAAGACGACAAATCAAGATTAGGTTTAGAGAGGACTTGTCGATGAGACTTACGCAAGCACAGGTGGAAGCCTTTCATCAGAACGGCTATCTAGTTGTGGAAGATGCTTTAAGTGATGATGATCTGAATCCGTTGATTGCGGACTTTGAGGAGCTTATTGATACCATCGCCGATGAGCTACACGCGGAAGGAAAAATCGAGGACCGCCATGAGGCACAGCCCTTTGAGCAGCGTATCGCTTGGCTAACCAAAGAGGCGGGGGACCCCCTTCAGGGACAGGTGTCATTTCCGGTGAATCTTCGCCGCCCAATCTTCAACTTCCTGCATAATGCGAATCTGCTAGATCTACTGGAATCGATCGTCGGTCCAGAGATTTACTGCAATCCAACGCATCACGTGCGCCCAAAATTGCCTGAACCCCTGATGGGTGAAGGATTTGATAACTGGATACAACAGTCGCCATTTCATCAGGATGCTGCTGTACTGCTGCCGGAGGCGGATGATACACTCGTTGTGACGACATGGATACCCCTCGTAGACGCAACCTCAGAGAATGGAACGTTGCACCTCTATCCGGGACTACATCGCGGCGAGATTCGGAGGCATGTGAGGTGCCCCTACGGCTGGACAATTGCCCCGGAGGTGATGCCCAAAGGTGAACCGGTGACGATACCGGTGAAGAGAGGCGGAGTGATTTTCATCCATTGCCGAACTCCCCACGGCTCACTTCCGAATCTGTCGGATGAGGTTCGGTGGAGCTTAGACCTCCGCTGGCACGATGCGCGGAAACCGGGCGGCAGACCGTTGCCCGGAATTCAGGTGCGTAGCCGGGAACAGCCGGACCAGGTAACACGAGACCATCAGGCTTGGATAGATGCTTGGGAAGTGGCAAATACGGATTCAACGCCGAGAAAGATGTATCGTTGGGAAGAATAGAGGTGTGCAGGAAAATACGTCTTATGTTTTATCCCAGTTTGTCGTATTATCACCGAAAGGAATTCATACTTTACACAAAGGAGAAAATTGATGAGCCAATCGTGGGCACGCAGTGATAATGAAGTCCTCGCCACGCTGCAAGATGTTGTGGCGATTGAGAGTATAAACACCAGTCTGCCCGGCGGGGAACGCGGCGAAATTGATATGGTTGAATATCTTGCAGATTTCTTCGATAATACGGATATTCCCTATGAAACGGACGAAGTTTTACCGGGGCGAAGCAATATCATCGCCACGCTAGAAGGTGAAGACCCAGACCGTGTGCTACTGTTTGAATGTCACATGGACACCGCTTCTGTCAGCGTTATGACCATTCCACCTTATGAACCACACATCCGCGACGGTCTGCTCTACGGACGAGGTGCGTGCGATACCAAAGCTGGTGGTGTCGCGATGATACACGCAATGAAGCGTTTCAAAGAGGCGGGAGTTAAACCCCCGTGCACCATCAAATACGCCGGCGCTGTAGATGAAGAGTTCAGCTTTAAGGGCGCTTTGCGATTAGCAGAAACTATCCAAGTGGATGCAGCGGTCATCTCTGAGCCAACCGAGTTGGAGGTCATCCGCGCGCACAAGGGGTTGGCACGTTTCCACATCGTCGTTAAAGGGGTTGCTGCACATAGTGCCAAGCCGTATCTTGGTATAAACGCCATCTCAAAAATGAGTCGATTGATTCGCGCGATTGAGGACGAGATTGCACCGACCTATGACTCCATGATCCATCCACTCACCGGTAGCCCAACGCTGAATATCGGCGTCATTTCCGGAGGCGTGCAGGTCAACTTCGTGCCAAACGAATGTGTCATTGACATTGATCGCCGCGTTATCCCCGGCGAAACGCCGGAGGAAGCCCTTGTACCGTTTCAAGAGAGGTTAGCGCGTGCGCAAGCCGCCGACCCCGATTTAGATGTTACGATGGAGACCCCGTACCTTATGGATAACCCAATGGAGACGCCTGAAGATGCGCGCATCGTGCAGGTCGCTGTCAGTGCGTGTGAATCGGTGATTGGACAATCAGAGATAACGGGTGTTCCCTACGGCACCGACGCTAGTAAGTTTACCTCTGTCGGTATTCCTTCCATCGTTTTCGGTCCCGGCAGTATCGATCAGGCGCACGCCGCAGTCGAGTGGGTTGAGTGCGATCAGGTCTTGAAAGCTGTTGATATCTACCATCAGATCATGACTCAATTCTGACACACACGCTCTTTTCTTCCAACCCTAAAGAAAGGGCAACCACAAGGGTTGCCCCTACTGCATCTACCCATCATTAACTAACTCCCGTATTGCTGCCTTGACTGCTTCCTCAACCCCCGGTGCAAATGGTGCACTCTGCCGCCACCGTTTGTAAGCGTTCGGTTCGTAACCGCCTTCATTCAAGGCTTGTGCGGTCGGCACATAGGTTTGGCAGCCCTGTGTGTAACCAAGCGTGAACGTCCGATCTCCCCCCAGCAGTGACTGGGCATACAACCCATACTCCAAGAAGAACTCGCCTGAGAAAGTTATCCAGTGGACATCGCCGATGTCCCACCGTGAGAAGGTATAGTCCACCGCTGTCGGGACACGATGCTCCGCCCCTTCTAGCCGAACCTGTTGCACCCACTGACGCATCGCCAATTGATAGCCAGCATTGTACAATGAATGTCCCGCTTTTTCTTCATCACTCGCTTGAGCTGATTTGACCGCTTGGGCGGCGATCTCATCAAGGGGCTGACGTGATGGAGGCTTATCAAGCGGCAGCGATCGCCTCAAGCGTCGGGTGTGAATCGCATCAACCGAAATTGGCCCACAGACCTTTAAGGCATCATCCACCGCATCGGCTAGCTGGCTCCCGCAGCGCATCGCATCAAGTGGGGTGCCTTTCCTGAACCTACCATCTCCATCCGATAGGTTTGGACGGACATTTCCGAACATTCCGGGCAGGTACAGCGCAACAGACTGATGATGCCGGGCTTCCAATGCCAACTGGGTTTGTCCCGGATAATCCCCTGAGACTTCTGGTCCCAATAGAATCGTCGGATGACAACAATAGCTGAAGAACACCCCCACCAACGAACCCTCTGCGTTATGGCATGCAAGGATCGGTACGCTTTTGTCGACCACTCCATCAGGATTTGGACCAGAGACGCAGGTTCCCTCTGAAGTTATCCGCCGTCGGTTCACATTAAAATCGCAACTCGATTTCCCAAACGAGAGGGTGGCAGGCTCCATGTGGGATAGCAGATCCTTTGCCAATTCGCCTACGCGCTGACATAGCCCATCGAAGTAGGGGCTAAATCCGCCGTAGAGGTCAATCGGACACAAGATTGGTGCGGAGTGACTGTGGCTGCTTGTGATAAGGATGCGGGCCGGCGGAATACCGGTTGCGTCACCAATCACGTTCTCAAGTTCGTAGATTTCCGCGACACCGAAGCCCAGCGTATCTACTGCGAGAACGAGCACAGGAGCGTTGGAAGCGGAGATGATCCCAATCCGGGCATAGACATCGTCCAGAACCCCTGAAGGTATACCAAAGAAGAAATCAGGATAAACACCGTTAATTGGCGGCGTTATCAAGACTTTTCCAAAAGCTGCATCAATATCGTTGCGATGTTCGACTTGCATTTTATCTCCAAGAGTGAAGCGTAATGCGTAAGTCACCCCGATGGGAGGTGAAGGTTGGGATAGGAAGCCCGACCTTCGGCCGGCTATGGTGTTGGGTTTCACGGCACCCGCTCAACCCAACCTACAACACCTGCGCCAAAGGTTAGTATACCCTGTGGGCAAACTAAAACCGGTCTGTCCGCCACATAAATAGTTCACCCGTTGGGAAAAGCGTATCAAGTAGATCGATTTCGTGAATTTTCAAACCGTTGGAAAAAATAATCTGCTCGGCGTTCATATTTCCGAATAGCAGTTTCAGCAGCT
>JAKZSX010000188.1:0-5966 GCA_047517405.1 Candidatus Poribacteria bacterium
CTAGCACCATGTTTGCCTACTCCTACTACGGCGCGAAATGTATGGGATTTTTAATCGGTGCCGAGAGACAGCATATCTACAACTATTTCTACGTAGTACTGATGGTAGTGGCTGCTGTGGTCTCTTTGGACGCAGCAATCAGTCTTATTGACGGCGCTTTCGCTCTGATGGCGATCCCAACGATGATCTCTACACTCATACTAGCACCAAGAGTGATGCAGGCTACACGAACGTATTTCAAGGAATACCGGGATATAATCAAGTCATAGCGGTTCCCGTGGATTGAATCAATACAATTTAAATTGCCGGTGGCATGGGGTAGGTATAACCCAGGTTGTTATCTGCTGCAAATTGGAGGATTTTGTATCTTTTTTAGTTTGTTTACTAGACCCACTCGGCTTGGATAGACATATCCAAGCCATAAACCCCCGGACTCTAGTGTAGCGTTCCGGCTGATTAAGCCTAGATTGTTACGCGTTTGGTATTCTATCGCGCAATGCGCTAGGTATCTTGTGCAGTGGATTTGTCAATCCACTGCGAGCAGCACTGACTCGATTTAGCTTCTATTCCCCAAGTTCACAACGTTTCCTATAAGTAGCAAGTTGAGTTAGCGATACCAGCATCGTTACAATTGATACAGTTTAACTCAAAAGTGAGGGGCTCGCCCAGCATGAAACGCTTGACGATCCCTCACTTTTTTTATTATGAAAGTGAGATCTATTCCATCCAATAGCAATGATGTAGCATGGCGGCAAATCGTCCATTGGTTTGGAATTTCATGCCCCCCGGTACGCTGTTTTTTGTATCGATTGTTAAGAAATAGGCGTTGTATCAAACGGTAGTTATAGCTGACAAATGGCGGTTCGCTTGACAGGCAATCGATTATCAAAAAACTAAACAAATGGAGTGCCACGGTATGAAGATCCAGAGAAATCTCATAAGCACGGTGTTGAGCACACTTGCTCTCATCGTTTTCAGTGCATCATTCGCTAGGGCAGAATCGGGCATCAAGAACCGACAAGTTTTTGTCGGGACCAGTGCACGGGCTCTAGGGATGGGTGGTGCGTTCACAGCGGGACCTGCATCAAGTGACAGCTCATTCTGGAATCCCTCATCGCTTGGGTTATTGGAGGCAACAGAGCTTTCCCTTGTTGGACTCCCGTTTCCTCAAGCAGCCGACGATCGAGAAGGGGCGTTCTCGCTGGCGTTAAATCCGAAGCAGCTGGGAATCACTTCAAAAAATGTAGGAAATTTCTCAGTCTCCTCTTGGTTTGATGGCTGGGGGGATGATCTTGAAAAGAACCGAATGGTGCTTGTGGGATATGGGACTTCCTTGGGGAATGGTATCGCTGCCGGCACAAACCTGCGTCACTATCGTCACAGCGGCTCCAATAACCAGCGGTACGGTTGGAGTTTCGACCTCGGCATTCGCTTCGTTCGTGAACTGGAAAGTCGTGGGGAGAAAATCACGATCGGCTTGACTCTTGAAGACCTTGCTGGACGCATCTGGCAAAACGGTGAACGTATAGCGAGGATACCTACTGTAACGCGACTTGGTGCAGCGCACTCTTTGGATCAGTATACAACCTTATCTGGTGATTTTGTCTTGCACGATGATACGCGGATTGCCTTTGCAGAGCGACTGCGTACGCACCTAGGGGTCGAACGCTGGTTGTTCAAGAATGGATTGGGGCTGCGGCTCGGATACACGGCAGTGCCCAATCGACTCACGCAGGGCGAGTGGTCAACGGGGCTAAGTATTCAGAGCCCATCCGGACAGCTTGACTACGCTTACGTGAGAGGCAGCGAGTTGGACGGGGTGACGCACTGGATCTCTGCTACGCTACGCTGGGGGGAAGGCAACGTCAGGATCTCGGTCTTGCAACCTCCAATCACTCAAGTGCCACACCCTGCACCGACTCGACCAGCACCAATTGTCATGCCCGAACCGATTTCCTATGTGCTGCACATTTCAGAAAAAGCAATCTCTCCTAATGGTGACGACGTGAAAGATCAAGCTATCTTCGATTTTGAGGTTGCCGAAGGCCAAGCGTGGGAACTGGAGATTCAGAAGCACACGGATCAAGGCGAATCGGGCAAGATTTTCCAACGTTACTCAGGCACCGGGTTGTCATCGACGAAAGTAGCTTGGGAAGGGGAGGATGACGCTGGGAACCGGGTGAGGGACGGAGCTTACATTGCGCGCTGGTTTACTGTCGATCAGACGGGCAAGCGTCAATTGCAGAGCGAAGGGATAATCACGGTTGACACCACACCTGCATCACTGGAGATATCCGCAGAGCCGCCTATCTTTGGGAGTTCTGGCACCACAACCTCCGGCGAGGAGACCGTACTCCAAATGCCAAAGGTGCACCTTCAAGCCTCAGATCTGAATCCACTCGCCCGTTGGGAGCTGCAGTTTTTCGATGGAGATCAAAAACTGGTTCATCGCATTGATGAAGAGGGTGAACCGTCTGACACCGTCGTTTGGAACAACTGGAAGCAATCGGACGACAGTCAAAACGCTGCCTACCGTTGTGTGCTGACAGTTTATGATATCGCTGGCAATCGCAGTGCCGGTGAAGCATCGTTTTCAATCGTCAAGATTGATGAAGAAGATTCAGGTGAGAAACAGGGGGAGGTTGTGGCAATACCGAGTGAAGAAAAACAAGAGACTTCCGGCACACCGTCAAATTACACCCTATTGGTCGGCTCATTCCAAATTCGCAGGAATGCCGAATCGCTTATTGAATCGTTGGAAGCGTTGGAATTGGGGGTCAAAACTCATCTAACTGAAGTGATAATCCGATCGAGGCTATGGTATCGTGTGACAATCGGAGGATTTCACAACAGGGAGGATGCCGATGGACTCATCGACGAAGTAGTAGAACTGGGGATGGAACCGCTTTTGATTACAAAGGTAAATTAAAATCTTCCAGAGAAGCTGCGCATGAGACGTGCCCTACAATTAACGGATCGTGGTTGATCTTACCCCCGTCGCTTTCCGTCGCTTATCAATCCGACTTACAACAACAAATCCTGCGAATAAAGCAACCGCCACCGGTAGACCCCACTGGCTCATTAGGTCATAAACCCGTTCCCGTTTCACATAATTCAAATTTGCGTGTGCTTCATCATAGCTCGCATCTAGGGTGAGTGCAGTTTCAAAGTAGGCTTTCGCTTTGTCGTACTCCTGTTTTCTTAGGTGGATGACGCCTAAATTATTGTGAGCTTCTGCATTATCGGGGGCGACTGCTATCAATTTTTGGTACGTACCAATTGCTCCCTCCATATCCCCGATTACTCCCTGCTCCCAACCAACCCGCATCAATGTCGCTCTCAGATTCTGGCGCGCTGGCTGACACGCCGGATCGTATTCCAACGCTTGTTGATAGCATACAAGTGCCTGTTCCCAGTTTTTGTTACGCGCGTATTGTGATCCCCAATTGTTTAATGCTGTCCCCATTCCAACCTTCACGGCGGTATATTCCGGGTTAATCTGGAGGACCCGCTGATAGATGTCCAAGGCTTTTTGGTATTTCCCTGCGGCGGCGTGAGTTGCAGCGAGATCGGAAAGCAGGATTTCAGAAAATGGGAATCGCTTTATGCCACGCTCAAAGCACTTGAAAGCGTCTGAAAACCGATCTGCTTTCAGGTGGTGGACGCCCCAACGATGGTATGCTGCGAGAAGATTCTGGTTTAGCGTTGCAGAATATGGATCGAAAGTGAGTGCGCGTTGAAGGGAGTTCACCGCTTGATCAAATTCTTCCTGAAGTAACCAAAGTGTTCCTAAAGCACCAAATACTTCGGCTGACGGTGCTGTTGCCAATGCCTGTTTATAGTGTTTGATCGCTTGATCGTATATTCCCTTCTGCTGGAAGATTTGGGCAATTTGCACGGCTGAAACTCCAAGCCGTGGTTCGATTTTAAGGGCACGTTGGAAGGCGGTAATCGCCAAGTGATAATCGCCTAAGTCTGCGTAAACCATACCGATGAGGTAGTGGTTAGTCGCAGCTGTCGGATCCTCCTCAATGGCAGCCTGTAGAATCCGGAGGGCATGTTCATGAAACGGAAAATCAACCGGCGTTTCATTCACTTTCGCCCATGTTGCAATATCGCGCGCTGTGGGTGCTTTCGCCGTTGCGGCGAAATACATTACATCGTTCGGATCGTCGCTGTGCCCCCATAGCCCGATGGCATGTCCAATCTCATGCAGCAAGGCAGCTTTAACAATCTCAGGTGAGAGGGGTTTCAGCGATATTCGGTCGCGCAGAGAAACCTCGATTTCCACATGAAGTCCCTCCGTATCTCGGATTAACATCGCTTCGCCGATGTATTCGTCGTTTCGTTGTCTGTCCTGCTGATATGCCCACTTTATCCGAATATCCGCTGCTGTTACGTCCGGTGTCAACTCAAATTGTAGTTTCCCTCGGGTGCCCTTTTCCCATAGCGATAGCGATTGCCCCAATGCCTCCTCATAACTCTTTGCTTCAAATGGAATGGTATCCGCATGGACCCTAATGCGATCACGATCAAAGCGCGTCAAACGACCATTGGAAGCAACTGTTATCGTGTCGAAATAGTTATCCGCGGAAACGCTTCCCACAGCTAGATAACACAACAACAGACCAATCCATCCGAAAAGTCGGGACAGTTCGTTAATCGATAACAATTGAATTTCGGGCTTGCCACCTTGTTTTTTCTGTTGTCTCACCTGTTGGCTTCCTCTTTTCCCAAGGCGATATTCTATGACCCAAATATTACCGCTTAAATCGTCTGCTGTCAATTCTCTTTTGACACAAATAAGGGCTTGCAGTTGATTTATTCTTATGACGGAAACTGAGGTGAAACGTCTAATTCTAAATAATCAGAATCTAATCTGATTGCTCTTTCTGTGGATGTGCGCGGCAGATCGGATTAGAACTTCCATTTCTACGCGCTTGCTGTTTTTTTGCTATCTGATGATAGTGTGTGAGTGATGACAGAATCACAAGGCGCACTTGCCATAAAGACATTGACGGACGAGCTCTGATTTGCTACAATTTGAGAAGCAAAACCCAATCACGGATCAGAAGAGGAAGGCAATGCAAGAAGTCAGAATCGGTTTTATCGGCTGTGGCGGCAACGCCAATGGACACATGCGACGACTTTCCGAGCTGGAAGGCGTCCGTATCGTTGGAGTGTGCGATGTTCAGGAAGAACGTGCCCAGACCGCTGCTGGGAGTTACAACGCCCAACCCTATACCAATCACAATCTCATGCTCGAACGGGATGACCTTGATGGCATCTATCTGAGTCTCCCGGTGTTTGCACACGGGACACCGGAGCTGGATGTAATCGAGCGCGGATTGCCATTTCTTGTTGAAAAGCCGGTGGCGGTCAATATGGAGATTGCGCGGCAGATTGAGGAGGCGGTGGATGCTGCCGGTATCATCACCTGTGTCGGCTACCAATTACGCTATCTGGGTTCAACACAACTGGCGCGTCAAGTGCTCACAGAGGAAACAGTTAATATGGTCGTTGGCAAGTATTGGTCCGGTAGTGGACGCGGCGATCCCAACGCTTGGCAGCGTCAGATGAGCAAATCCGGGGGACAGATGCTGGAGCAGGCAACCCATACCATCGACATGATGCGTTACCTCGTCGGCGAGGTGGAGGAGGTCTACGCATTCAGTGCGAACCGTGTTCTGAAAGCGATTGATTGCCCCGACAACAACTGCGTGACAATGAAGTTCGCCACCGGTGCGGTTGGATCGTTGACCACCTCTTGGTGTTATGACTCACGAGATTGGTCACATGCAAACGTGCTGGATATTTTGTATGAAGATCAGCTAATCCACTGGGGAGTCGGTGGTCTGGGTGTAAGGGAAGATGGAGAGGTAGTTACCAAAACAGCACCGGGACCAAGCATTGATGAAATGTTCGTTGATGCCATCCGCAGAGGGGATGCATCCAAGATTCTCAGT
>JAKZSX010000189.1:0-3383 GCA_047517405.1 Candidatus Poribacteria bacterium
CCAGACCGCCTCCCTCACGGTCTGGCATTTTTTTGGCTCTTGTTACATGAGCCTATATCGGGATTTCTCACGGGTGCTGTTCTGCCAGCTGATGTTCGCGATTCGCTTTCAGGTGTTACTATTTTTCCCGCGTGTTCAACCATTTCACTCAAGACATCCAGATTAACATCTGCCCGGTTACGAAAACTAATAGAACTTTTTCCGATCTTGACTTTGCCGAGTCGGGGACCGTAAAGCTCAGCCAGATAACTTTTCGCTTCGACCGCATTGACATAGACGCTGAAATAATTTTTCTGCCGGGTCAACCCAACGATGAACCATTCGACTTGGGTCTTATCAGTACGCAGGTAGGAATAGTTGCCGTAGCCGATGATTCGTTGTTCGCTGCCACCCCAGAAAACACCTTCCCACATACAGCAGTGCGGATCTGGTAACGCTGCCCTGATCAACGTGTGAAGTTCCTCCAAAACCGCTCGAATATCTAGTGCTAGGCTCGCGATGTAATCATCAGGCGAGGATTCTACTCGTTTCATCTTACCTCTTTTCTGGTTGCAACACAAACATGCTAAGGCTATTTACATGCAACTACTCCTCGAACCGGTATTTTTCGACTTCCTTCATCACAAGCTGTGATCCTAGCCCCGGCTTCGTTGGGAGCCGCAGATAGCCATTTTCCACCTGCGGTGGGTCAGTCAACAGATCGTTGCGCCACGGTGCATCCTGCTCATCATCGACATATTCCAAGACAAGCGCGTTGGGGATATTCGCCATCAGGTGAACGCTGGCGAGCGTCGATATGGCGCTGTTGGGGTTGTGCGGTGAAACCTGCATGTAGTAACTCTCTGCCATGGCGGCGATCTTCTTCGTTTCTGCGATACCTCCCGCGCGCACCACATCGGGCATGATCATGTCCACCGCCTGCGCGGCGATTAAGTCGCGGAAGCCGAAGCGTGTGTAACGCCGTTCCCCGACGCAAACAGGGGCTGTTACCGCAGCAGTCACCTTTGCTAGTGCATCAATATTTTCTGGTCCCACCGGCTCCTCGTAGAATAACAGTCCAATCTCCTCCAACCTGTTCCCCAGTCGAATCGCTGCACTCGTGGTGTATCGGGCGCCCACATCGGTCGCAATGTCTACCTCGTTCCCTACAGCTTCTCGACACCGCTGCATGTGCGCTAGCGCGATGAGTTCCTCACTTAGAGTGATGGAGCAAGGTGTATTGATGCGTTCTCCTGGTCGGGGTGTGCCGCCGGGGAAGTAAGCCTTGATAGCGGTGCACCCTTTCTCCGCCAAGCGAGCGCATTCCTCCGGCTCACCCGCATGGCTATAAAAACGCACCCTATCCCGACAGGATCCCCCGAGTAGGTCGTAGATCGGGCGTCCCAACGTTTGCCCCACGATGTCCCATAGTGCGATTTCAATGCCACTGATCGCGGCAATCACCGCCCCAGTTTGCCCAATTTGCTGCAAGGCGTGATAAAGCAGATGGTAGATGTATTCAATGTTAAATGGATCTTCTCCGATAACGAACCGGCTCAACTCCTCGATTGCCTGCTTAATGATCGTGCCTCCGGGCCAATTCGTTGCGTCTCCTAGACCCACCACACCCTCATCGGTGAATACCTGCACGAGGATCCACGGTGACGGAATCACGGTGTTGCGGTTTGATCGCACAAGGTGTACTTTGATGTCAGTGACTTTCATCGAGTTCTCCTTCCTACCTGCCAGCCTGGCCTGGCCACTTGTATGGTCGTCCAAACGGCAAGCCAAAGGGCTCTTCATTGGGTCGGAACGGCACCATATCCGCAATTTCCTGAAGCTCAGCGAGGATATCCGATGGCAGCGGTCCCGCTTCTACCGAATGCACATTCTGTTCTACTTCCTCCACTGATCGTGCCCCCATCAAGACCGTCGAAATTTCAGGGGTTGCCACCATCATACGGAGCGCAGCCTCCGGCAGAGACAGTTCGATTTCCTCCAGAAACCCGTAAAGTCGTTGGTACTGTTTCTGTCGTGGCGGGCTTAACCACGGTGCCCCTGTCTCTATTTCGGAGTAACGCTGCGATAGGGCACCCTGTTGAAGCGGCGAGCCGATGACAACGCCCATATTCTGTCGTTTGGCTTCGGGGAAGATAGCGATAGTTGCTTCCCGCCAGAGCAGGCTATAGTTGAACGCCGTCAAAACGACATCGTAGTTTCCCGTTGCCATAATAAGCGGAAGCTGATAAGCGGTGGTACCGCCGAGTCCGGTGAATCGGATAATTTTCTCCGCCTTCAGTTCTTCCAACAGATCACAAACAGGTCCGTGGAAATTGTCGTAATCCGTCCACCAATCGTACTGGCCGGGACGGTCAGGCTCATGCACTAACAGGATATCGATATAATCGCGTTTGAGTAACCGAAGGCTTTCATCGACCGACTGCCGCAAGAGATCTTTATCTTGAGGATTAAACGGCTGCGGACGGCCGCCGAGTTTAGTGGCGAGAAAGTACGGCTGCTTTACATCTTCGAGTGCGATCCCCAAAACCTCTTCGCTGTCACGGTAGCTCGGTGCTGTGTCCACATAATTTACACCGAGTTCAAGTGCACGGTGGACAGCGCGGCACCCCTCATCACGTCCACGGTCACCTGCTCTGGAGACATACAATCCCCCCATCCCCAGCACACTGACTTCAAGTCCCGTGCGCCCAAGCGTTCGTTTTTCCATATTTCGTTCTTCTCCTTATCCCACCTCATAGAGGTTTGATTGTTGATCTACTCGGTTGTTTGCCCCATGTCCCAAGCATCAACAGACTTCACATCCACACTCCCACCACGGCTGAAGAGAATCACGCCTAGACTGTCGGCTCGGGTTGGATAGATTCGCTGTGTCACACACTGACGTCCATTGGCAAAAACTTCCAGCACCGAGCGGTCTAGAAAGATACGCAACTTAAGCGATTCTCCGGGGGATAGCTCAAACGGTGCTTCTTGGGCAGTCACTACTCTCTTGCTTTCAGGCACCCTCTTCGTTGCGCTCTCGTTGCGATAGTAGATGTATCTTATGCTTTTGTCCAGAGTGGACTTGCCGATATCTACACTCAATGTCTTTGCGCCCGGATTACATACAATGGCGGTCTGTTCTTCCGCCCCCGGCGAACAACGAACCTTCACACCAAACTCGACGCCAGCCACCACATCAACCTCTACAACCAATTCTAGACAATCCCCTCTTACGTCGTCAAGTGCCAGTTCCGAATCGGCGGTCAGATGGATGTTCTCGTGATGGCGATGATTCTGCCGCAGCATCTCCAGTTCGGGAACAGGTTCAATGGTCAAATTGTTATCTTCGCCTAACGATAAGACTCGCGGCACAGTCATCACGCCAGACCAACCGGAGAGGC
>JAKZSX010000190.1:0-2617 GCA_047517405.1 Candidatus Poribacteria bacterium
TTCTCTGGCAAACGATCCCGCGATTGTGCTTGCAGATGAACCGACGGGAAACCTAGACACAAGGACTGGACTTGAAATTATTGATCTCTTGAAAAGTTTGAATGAGGAGAACGGCGTCACGATCATTACAGCCACTCACGACACAAAGATGCTTGATGTGTCGGACCGAATCTTTTACATGGCGGACGGCAAAATCGAAAAAATGGAGACCCGCGATGAAATCGATCTGCAGGTGGGTAGGCTTGACGGCGAGGAAGTCGGATAAACGTAGGCAGAAACGAGATGCGTGAAGATTCGAAGAGTGAGCCTAGAGTTGAGCGTATCGCTCAAATTTCGACGGAAGTATGGCAGGAAATGCAGTCGGCTGAACCATGAAGAATAGGAAAATTCGGGGGATGCTGAACTCACTAACGATTCTTTACGTTCCCTTCTCCTAATCACGTTTCACGCATCATGTTTTAATATGTTTCCTTGAATAGGCGTGTTTTATCTCGCGCTCTTTCGATCTTTGACCACTCCGGGGCGTTCCGAGACAGCCCCTCGACGTCCGCTACGGTTATGCCGTCCGGTAGGTTGACGAGGTTCGATCCTATCCGATAGAGCCACGGATAGATGCCATACTCCATGCCTTTTAGCCCACACATATAAAAGAGGGTATCCGGTTGCTCTAACAGGGGTGCGAGTCCGTCCTGATGCTCTTCAAGGCGATCCTGCACATACATCTTGCCGCCGAGAGCGTTGGTTTGTTCCCGGCTAATCGCAGTGGTATAATGAAAATTGGGATGGCGTTCTGCGAAATAAAGAAATTCCTCGTTATACATAATGTCCGTGGAATACGGAACGCCAAAAACGAGCCACACTTCCCGTTCAAAACCTTGATTGAATAACTCAACGAGCATCCCCACAAACGGGGCAATCCCGGTCCCTGTTGCAGTGAAGACGTAATTGTAATCGAGTGGGTTATCCGGTAGGATGAAACTCTTGCCGACAGGTCCCGTGACGAGCATCTCATCGCCGGGCTTTGCGTCACAGATATAGTTTGAATCTACACCGAGAACCAATTCGCCCGTTTCCGCATCCTCTGCGATTTCCCGTTTTACACACAGCGACACGGTTTCGCCCTTCCAATCATCGCCCCAACAGGCAGAAGTGATTGAATACAGGCGAATCTTATTAGTCAGTGAATCATGTGCGTAATTGAAATCCGCGCTATTGAAGCGTCCAGTCGGCACCACACCGATACTCTGACCAATGCGATATTTTCCCACCATTTCGCTCCCCTTCAGGTCAAGAACGACATGCCAACCGTAATTCGGGCTGGAATGATCTGTGATCCGATACTTACTCACGACCTCTGCCGGAAAGGGATTCTTTGGCGTATAAATATTTACTGCCGTCTCTGGAATTGGCATAAGCGGTGAACCAGCAGGTTTTTCTAAGAAAGACGTTATCAAGGCCCGCCTCCAGTCAATATGATGAAAACTCCGAGCATGAATCAGCGTAAAAATTTGACTCTGGTTTGAGCATTATAGCACTGACCCAATCTGCTGTCAACACAATTTCCGCGACTCCCACTACTGTGAAGGATTACTGGTGCTTACCCTCAATTTTTTTGTACCTAAGTAGATTGCCTTTGATATAATGTTTTGGAAGTTACAATAGTTTACAACAAAGCGAACAAAAATGGAAAATTGCAATCAACTCCACAAACGTTGGTTGTTCGCAAAACCGAGGTTGGCAACTAATCACCACTTCTCTATCCGCGAATCACGCGAATCCACACGAATAACAACTGAGAATTTTAATGAGTCACCAATAGATGCCAAATTCTCGTTTTGAGGAGAGGCAAAATGCCTGAGCTGCTTTACAAAAACGAAGTGTACGCTATAATTGGTGCTGCGATGGAGGTTTATAATGTGCTGGGTGCCGGCTTTCTCGAATCAGTGTATCAAGAAGCACTGGAAATCGAACTTTCCACGCGAGGAATTTCCTTTGAGTCCCAGTAAAAATTGGACATCATATACAAGGAACACCGACTCAAGCAGCAGTATAAGCCAGACTTTCGTTGTTTGTGAAAAAATCATCGTCGAAATCAAAGCTCTTAATCAACTGACTTCGCATGACCAAGCGCAGCTACTTAACTATCTCAAGGCGACCGGATTGGCGGTCGGTGTTCTTATCAACTTTGGTGCGGAGAAGCATCTGGAATGGAAACGGATGGTTTGGAGCAAGTAGGCGTTTAATCAAGTCTTATAAAGATTCGTGTCAATTGGCGAAGATTCGTGGATGAAAAATGGGATTAATACTTCCCTATCCGCGAATCACGCGGATTCACATGAATAAGAATTGCGAGTTTTCTTGGAGCAAAATATGGCATCTGTAGATGAACTTATCGATGCAATTGACAATAGGGATGAATTAACCGCACAAAAACTCCTTGAACAGCAGCCCACACTCGCCGCCGGCGAATCGCTCGGAGACGGTGTCCTCCGAGGTGCAACACCACTGCATTGGGCAGCCCACAGGAATATGACCAACCTGTGTGAGTGGCTCATTGAGTCAGGAGCAGACACAGACGCATGCCGCGCACAATGGTGGCGGACCCCGCTCACTTGGG
>JAKZSX010000191.1:0-4271 GCA_047517405.1 Candidatus Poribacteria bacterium
ACTCTCTATCAGACATGGATTTAGGATTTCCCCAAGCCTTCTTCGACCAAGTTGTGAAAACTGAAACCGAGCGCGCCCTTGCGGCGGTCAGCCAACCGGAGAAGATTGTCCCGTGGGTAGATACGGGGCGGATGCCGCACGGCGGAGATCCAATGACCGCCGGAGACCTCCATCACATCCTTACAGCTTCGGAGGAAGCGGGTTTGAAGCGTTTCCTTTTTCATAATCACGCACACCTCACATCGGCAGAGTGGTGCGTAATCTCTCGGCTATGTGGACATCCCTGGGATGAAGATCCGAATGGGTATTGGCCCCCTGCAACACCGAAACCATCGAGCTACTAATTGCTTAAATGGGAGGTTAGCTATGGCTATTTTAACACTTCCTGTGCGTTGGTATAGTAATGAAACTCAGCACGGCGAACTAGAACTCGAATTGGGTCGGACCGCTTTCATGATTGTGGATAGCGATTGCGGCACCGGAAATCGGTATGTAGAAGATGGGATTGCTCCGGCATTGGCTGCAGCGCGCTCAGCAAGCATGAGGGTTGTTTTTATTCACAACGACTTCTCCCTCGTTGATGAGCCGGGCAGCATCAAACGAGAGATTCACGGCACCCGCTGGGACGACGCGCTTGCTGAAACGAGACCATCGCCTGCATCAAGGACACCCTATAAACCAAATTATTCCCCATCAATTGAACCGTTGCCGCATGAGCCAGACTTTCCCAAGCGGGAGTGGTCGGGATTCCATGAGACGCATGTGGATTACCATTTGCGGTGTTACGACATCAAGAACTTGGTCGCGGTTGGGTTTAGCCAGCGTGCCTGTTTATACCAGACCCTCGCCGGTGCAGTCGAGCACAATTATCGGGTTATCATGCTGCGGGATTGTACGCACTCCGGCGAGTATCCCGATACAGTGGATCCAAGCTTACCAGAGGGAGGATGGCTGCGGAAGGTGATGCTGCGCAACTTTGAACATATCATCGGGTATACCTCGACTTCATCGGATTTTGTCGCAGCGTGCAAGGACTTGCCTCCCGATTCGTCGGGGTCGCTTTGAATTCTGATAAAATCTGACTCACGCATACGCCATCAATCGCTCAATATGAGCGACAACCGATTCGGATAGTCCCTTAAGGTCATATCCGCCTTCCAATGCCGAAATTAACCGTCCATCACAAGTTTCCGCCGCAATTTCGCAAAGGATGTCTGTCAGACTAGCAAAACCGTCTGCGGTCATATTGATTGCCGCGAGAGGGTCTAAACGGTGTGCGTCAAACCCAGCGGAGATTATCAGGAAATCGGGCGAAAAATCGAGTAGTGCAGGCTTAAGGGTTTTTTGGAAAGCTTCGATGTAGTCACTGGGTTCACTCCCCGGACGCATGGGTACGTTCAAAGTTGTACCAACGGCACCACCTGTACCGGTCTCGTTTGCCATGCCGGTGCCGGGGTAGAGCGGCACCTGATGAGTTGAGAAAAAGAAAACGGAGGGGTCATCATAAAAGATATCCTGCGTCCCGTTGCCATGATGGACGTCCCAATCGATAATTGCGACGCGATCCACCCCATGTTCACGCTGGAGGTATCGGGCGGCAATCGCAACATTGTTGAACAGACAGAAGCCCATTGAGCGATTCGGGGTTGCGTGATGCCCGGGTGGACGGACAAGGGCAAAGGCGTTACTCACGTTGCCCGCCATGACAGCATCTGCTGTTCTCAACACTCCTCCGGTGGAAAGACACGCAATGTCATAAGACGCGGGTGAGGTCGGGGTATCGTAATCGAGGGGAAGACCATGTTCACAGTGCTGCTTGACTCGATTAATATGTCCTTGGATGTGTGCATAACAGAGCTGCTCAAGCGTCGCAGGGGTGGCTTCAATCTGGTGCAAATTCTCCCAAAAATCAGAGGCTTGCAGTGCCTTGATACACGCCTGTAGACGTTCCGGACGTTCGGGATTTTGGACTCCGGTATCGTGCCTGAGATAATCGGCGTGGTATACAAAACCTGTCTTTTTCTGAGAAGTCATAGTTTGTTTTTCCAAGTTGAGCTGGGTATTCACTTCATATTGTAGATTGTAGTTTATCTAAAAACATTCCGCAAGTGTTTTCTGAACTTGACACACCCTCCTACTGCTGCTATGCTATTCCAGCTTCCTTCAAAGATTTATTTAAATGTCATCAACATCAGGGAAAAGATGAAGACTCAGAAGACCCTCCTAGGTGCGATTTGGCTTTTCATCAGCCTAATCAGCCCAAATATTAGTTCTGCTCAAGTACATACATCAGGAAATGTCGAATTCCACATAGTCGGTTCCGGCTCACTGGGTGCGGTCCGGGAAGATACGCTCGCTACCAATTTTAGATTTCCCAAGTCTGGAGAGACCTACTATCTCCACGAATTGTCGGAGATTTGGATCGGTGATGCGAATGGCAATGTGGCGAGTTCATGGGATTTAGATCTCGCTGCACCTGGTCCCCTCGAAACTGGGGAATGGGAAACCACATCAGAGAACACCGAGACAGTAGATCCTGATGGACGCCAGACAATTATCACAAGATACGATTCATCCGGGATCGCTGGTTTTCCGCTCAATATTTCAGTCGATCAGCATAGCTTTTCTTGGAGCACCGATAACCATCCCGATGCAGACGATTTCATTGTGATGAGATTAATTGTCAAAAACAACGGCAATTCAAGACTTGATGGAATTTACGTTGCGACGATGGCAAACTGGGATGTCGATGGAACAGATTTAGCAGCAGGAGAATTAAGCCGGGATTGGGTGGATTGGGATGAAGCGCATCAAACGCTATTTACCTACGATGGGGATGATACCGATGGGCTCAATCAGGTGCATACTGGTCTCACTTTGCTGGATGGAAGGTTAAGCACCCACCAGATTTTCCTGTTTTTCGATCCCGAAGGACGACCAACCGCGAATCCTTTTTTAGATGAAAGCCGATCCGATTTCATGACCACTCCGAATGTTTTTGCTACGAGTAAGCTCGATTTACAGGCATTTAACCTCCCGCCTTGGGATTATGTATCTATTATTTCAGCGGGACCTTATGACATACCAGCCAAAGAGTTTATCACTGTCACCTTTGCCCTTGCCGCCGGCGAAAGCTTAACGGACCTACAGCAGAATATCAATGCAGCAAGGACTCTTATCTTTGCACCGAAAGGGTTGACCGCAGAAATTGTGAGAGGAACTGTCAGGTTGAAATGGGAGGCAGCAATCAATCCAAACGTGGCTGGCTATGCCGTCTTGAGGCGCGCGAGGGATGAGAGTCAGTTTCGGCAGGTTGGGCAGATCGTGGGAGGAATCACCTTTGACGACACAGCGGTTCAGGCGGATGTGGAGTACACCTACAAGATTCGTCCTATCCATTCCAGCGGGCAGCTGCTTGAGTTCGATTCCTCAGAAATCAGTATCATCCCAGGTCGAGTGCCGGATGCGCCGGTAGGTTTGACAGCCACACGCGACGGAGACCAGATTATCCTTAATTGGACAACATCTACACGCCAGATCACCCGATATCTTATCTATCGCAACCACACGGGCCGTGCCCCATGGACACAGATTGCATCGGTTTCGCCGGGCACCTCTAATTTTGTTGATCGGAATGTCTATCCGGGGTTGCAGTATTTCTACGCGATGACTTCGACGGATTCCTCCGGTGGAGAGGGGAAATTCTCCGAGATTGTAGATGTCACTATTCCCGAAGATGCCATCGCGTCTCCCGAATTGAACCTAGATAAAGTGATCTTTGTCCCGAATCCATATCGTCTGAACGGGGGCGCGAATCCAATGGAGTTCCGCAATCTGCCCCACCGCGCGACAATCCGAATCTACAACAGTACCGGCGATCTCATCAAACAGATTGACCATCGCAACAATACCTCGATCCAACGTTGGGATGGACGGAACGAGGCAGGGGAACAGATTTCCGCCGGTATCTACGTCTATCAGGTTGAATCTTTGAGGGAGGGGCAAAGGGGAAAGCATTCGGTAAGCGGGAAGTTTGCGGTGATTCGGTAAAAGGGAAGGGGAAAATAAAAAAGCGACGCCACATAATATGTGCGTCGCTTTTGGTGATAAATGCCGGGAAGGGGATTTGAACCCCTACGGGCGAAAGAGCCCACTAGATCCTGAATCTAGCTTGTCTACCAATTCCAACACCCCGGCGCAACCCCTTTACCGCCGGTTTAACAACTGCTACAGTCTACATTAAATGCAGTTGGCTTGTCAAGGAATTTCTA
>JAKZSX010000192.1:0-4632 GCA_047517405.1 Candidatus Poribacteria bacterium
TTTCTGAAAGTCTTATATCTTTCAGGCGCAATTCTGTCTACGATCTTCGCTAGCGAAATAACTTCCAAGAATACCTTTGGTGCATTCTCGAAAATTTGACGGAATACCTCCCCTAAAAAACGGGTGATAAATCGAATGCTAGACCATTCATATCTATTGACAAGCAGCATCGTCTGCAGGAAAAGGAGCGGTGGAATCAGGATAAAATTGAGGATCAGCAACACCGGGTTTGAATAGATGGCGAATGCAGCTGAGAGCAGAAAAATGGGTATAAACAGAAACCAACCAAAGCCAATTTGGAATGAAATCTGTCTACGTGAAGCAATCCAAAATAGGCAATAGAAAACGACGACAAACAACAGATATGAAACTCCAATCGCCTTTCGATAAAACAGGTAGTCAAAAACGATTCCTGCTATGAGCGAGAGAACTGCGAGTAATCGAATTTCTTGGGCTGTGATGTTTGTGTGCTTCATACCGCTATCCTGTTTGGCACAATCCCTCTTTAGCCTCAGCGGAGTGACATGTGTATAGCAAGCGCAATTATGTAATGCGTAATACGTAAAGAAAAGATCTTACGCATTACTCATTACGTATTATTTTTTTCCGTTTGCTACCAAGTAAATACGACTCCCAACGACTTATCGCGCTCATCGCGCAGCAACCGGTAAGCCTCACCCGCTTCTGTATAAGGCAGTCGGTGTGTGATTAAACGATTCACATTGAGTTCGCCACGCTCAATCATCTTCAAGATCTGACGCCTGTTATATTGTTGGGTCCAAGGAAAGGCAGGCGTCGCAACCGTTGGACATTTCGGCTGGTGACACCCAACTAGTGTGAGTTCCTTCAGATGGAAGTCCATAAAATCCACCTCGACTTTTCGGTGCCAGATCGACCCCAACGCTATAATTCGCCCACCGATCCGTGCCATGTCGAACGCAATCGGCAGCAGGTCTGGATAACCGGAAGCCTCAATGGTGACATCCAATCCGCGTCCTTCGGTGATGCCCTCAACCTCCGACCGGAGATTGCAGCGGTTCGGATTCAAAGCATGTGTCGCTCCCGAAGCCTTTGCCACCTCCAACCGTGGATCGCTTAGATCGATTGCAATGAGCAACTCAGCACCCGTTTGCGCTGCGAGCTGCAACGCCAATTGACCGACGAGTCCCATCCCCGTAATGCAGGCGAATTCACCGAGCTCGATCCGTGCTTTTCGGACGCCGTGCATCGAGACACTCCCGAGCACGCCGAAAGTGCCCTCATCGAAAGACACACCATCCGGCAGCTTCGCCAGCGATTGTGGCGCAGCGGAAACCGTTACGTGGCTTGCGTGGTGCCCCAGCGACAACACACGGTCTCCGATCTCATAGCCCTCCACCCCTTCACCGATCTCGACAATCCGTCCAGTGTTTGAGTAACCGGGGGTAAAATCGTCTGTCCGTCCCTGTTCTTGTGTGCCGAGTTCCGTTCCCGCACTAATTAGCGTAGCTACCGTCTCGACAAGCACCTCGCCCTTTCCTGGAGAGCGAATCTCAGTCATTTTTGTTCCAACGCTATTGTCTGGTCTAACAACAACCTGTGTACCTGTTTGTGTCATTGTATACCTCGCAAATGTAATGCCATTTAAGTTTCCAAGTAAAAAAACACCTAATGATCAACAACGGGGGCGATGCGTCCATTTCCCTGTAACTGAATCTTACTCACAGTAATGATGATTGCCCTCTACAGTTTTTGTATCAAGATTAGCGATTCTGCCGTTCTTAAAGAGGATTCGCAAAAATACCCCGTCCTCACACAGGGATGAAACACCTGCATTTCCCGTAACAACATAAAATAATCTTTTACAGAAAAGAGGCAATATCATGCTATATTTGAATTCAGTTGAAAATGCCGCAGCCAGCAAAACAGAGAAAAAATACGCAATCTGTCACGAAAAAATTCCTGCTATGCAGAATATCACAGAATTAGCACCATCAAAAGAGCTACTTGCACAGTGGGAATCCAAAGAGATCGATTGGGAAGAATTTCGTGAACAGTTTACCGATGAAATGAGAGCGCAGTATCGCAATGGGGAGAGCCGACTTAAAAAACTGATAAAATATAGTTTGGAAAATGATGTCACCCTTCACTCACCGGAGCCGAGCGGAGAGCAGACCTATCGCGTTATCTTGGAAGAGATTGTCAACAATATCTGGAAGCGAGAAGGGCGAACAGACCGCGTAATCAATCTCGCATGGGAACCGGCTGAAGCGTTACACCTGACTGAAGCAGATCAGGAGCAGATGGAACAGATTGCAGTGAAATGTGAGTTCTTTTCGCCGATGCAGCCAGATAACCAATCCAAAACATGTCGCCACTGTACGCATCTAGATCAACAGATCTATATGTGTCCAATGACCAATCAGGTCGTTGTGCATTATGAGTGGACAACCCCGCTCATGATCGGCGTTCAGACCTGATATGCTTGAACCGCCTTAAGGAATTCCTTCACTTCGGTGGGCACAAGATGATCCACCGAATTTCCCGCCTGAATCTGTGCACGGATGTCTGTTGAGGAGATGTCCGAATAAAAATCTGGTAGCGCAATAAGATCAATGTGGCCCCCGTAAGGCCGAAAATCCGACATCTCCATCACCTTCCTCACCGCATCCGCATCATGCTCTTGGCGGTTTGCGACGATGAAATGACATTGATTGAAAAGAGCTTCCAATGCACCGTGCAAATCGGTATAATATTTCGGGTCGAAAAGGCGAATGAACGTATCGTAGCCGACAATGAACGAAAAGTGTGTGCCGGGGGGATACGCAGGCTTCAACGCCTCAATCTTTTCAATGAATTTTCCGTGGCTGCAAGCGACAACAGAAAAATCCTCACGGCTTGCCGCGTACAGTTTGAGCATTAATAGGCGTCCCGCGAGAGAAAGACCGAACACACCTTTATCAACATTTGCTCTCGCCAAGATTAGCAAAATCTCATCCAGATCGTATTCTTTCTGCGCTGCTTCGATCATTTCGATGTGGGCAACGGTAAGCGGATTGAAAGACCCAGAAAAGATACCGAGCCTCCTACCATCTGTCCTGATATGTTGAGCAGCACGGTAAATCCAGCGAATTTCCGGTTCGCCGTTGGGATCGAGCTGATCCACAAGCCTTTCCAGACGATGATTCTCTTGGGAATATATGGACGTTTGAATGTCTTCCAAAACTAAATTCCTCCGTAAGCCGACCTCGTTTGCAGACAGAGAGCTGCAGCTCGTCATACTTTTAGGGTAGCATCACCAATGTTAATTATCAAGCGAAATTTCACACTAAGGATTTTGGGTATGCTAGTACCTTGTCATATAAACGCTTGTGTTGCGCGTACTATGCTTGTGGTGGGAGTGTGTGTAGCCATGATAGGAAACATCTCTGCCGACACTGACACATCGACAGCAAGCCATCAAAGGATGCTCACCCTTCTCAAGCAAATTGCGGAGCAAACCACCGAAGCAAACAATTACATAGGTGAGGGGAGGGCACACCAGCTGCGTCGGTATCTTGCCAACTTACCTGTCGATGCTTCAGATCTCACCCGATGGCGTTTCCATACAGAGTTAGGCGAGGCGGAACTTCGGCTCGGTAACGAAGAGGCAGCGATCGATCAACTCACACAAGCAGGGAAACTGCTGTCCGGGTTGAGAGGACAGCTCTCACCACTGATGGCAAATCAAACCCTGTTTCGGCTCGGCGTAGCATACATGCGACTCGGCGAAACGGAAAACTGCTGCCCCGAACAAATCGGGTTTCAGAGCAACCCTGACAGCTGCATTCTACCGTTGCGAGATGGTGGAATTCACACCCAGCAAGAGGGTTCACTCAAAGCGATAACCTATCTCACGGAGGTCCTGCGAAACACAACGGTTGAATTACCTCTCCATCTTGAGGCGAGATGGCTACTCAACATCGCTTACATGACAATCGGAGGCTATCCAGAGCAGGTTCCCAAATCGCATCTCCTGCCTCCGGAGACATTCCAATCCGAAGAAAACATATCGCGTTTCACCAATATTGCACCTCATCTGGGGCTCGATACATTCGATTTATCCGGCGGTGCAATCGTTGATGACTTTGACAACGACAACTACTTAGATATCGTCGTTTCGACGTGGGATCCCGTCGGACAAATTCGCTTTTTCCAAAATAACCGAGACGGCACTTTCTCAGAACGAACGGAACAGGCAGGCTTCCCGGGTTTGTACGGCGGATTGAACCTCCTCCAAGCAGACTATGACAACGATGACGACCTCGATATCCTTGTGTTGCGAGGTGCTTGGCTTGAGACAGCGGGCCAACACCCCAACTCCCTGTTGCGTAACAACGGCGATGGCACGTTCACAGACGTAACCTTCGATGCCGGTTTAGGCGAGGTGCACTATCCCACTCAGACAGCATCTTGGGGCGACTACGATAACGACAGCGATCTTGATCTGTATATTGGAAACGAGTCAACCAAAGGGTTCAGCGCTCCTTGTCAGCTATTTCGGAATAATGGCGACGGCACTTTCTCTGATGTGGCTGCGGAAGCCGGTGTGCAAAACTACGGTTTTACTAAGTCAGTGATCTGGGGCGATTACAATGCGGACCGACTCCTCGA
>JAKZSX010000193.1:0-2868 GCA_047517405.1 Candidatus Poribacteria bacterium
AAGCCTCTGGCTTGGTTTTAGGGCGCAAGGATTTACTTCAGGCGGCTTTTCTCAATGGCGCACCCCATCACGCGCTAGCGCGTCCAATGAAAGCTGGTAAAGAGGAAATTATGGGGCTCTTGGCAGCGGTGGAGCAGTGGATAAAAAGAAATCATAAAGCAGAATGGAAAGAATGGGAACGACGGTTGGAGGTTATAACAGAGGCTGTACAAGATTTTGACTCTGTGACGACTTCAATCCGTCAATCGACCAGATCGAATGTCGCGCCAGTGCTCCAAATCAATTGGGATGTTGAGAGAGTGGGGTCGAGCGGCACCGAGGTGGCAAGTCAGTTGTCGGCGGGGGAGCCGCGCATTGAACTCAACGGCAATGCGAACGGTATTTCTATCATGCCGTATATGATGGAAGAAGGCGAAGATAAAATTGTCGCAGACCGGCTAGGTACGATACTCAATTCATCGCAGAAATAAGGAGCAGGACGATGTATAATTTGAATGGTGAGTGGGAGATGCGGATCCAATTCCTTTCGGGAGAGGCGCAGCACAGTCTACGATTCGAGCAGGATGGTGAAGTATTAAGCGGAACTTATCGCTCTCAATACAGTGCGGAACCGTTACAGGGAACTGTGCAGGGAAATGTAGTGCAGCTGCAAACAGACATTCGCTATGAGGGCCAGGGTGTGGGGTATCGCTTTGAAGGCACCATCAACGATGGTGAGATTCAGGGAGACCTAGACCTAGGTGAATACTGGCAGGCGTCATGGAAAGCCAAGAAACGGCAATAATTGTATCGGCAATACACTCAACTAACGAGGCTACTATGGGCGAACATCCACAACGTTTCATCTGGTTCTGTAGCACAGAATACGTTGCCCAACACCCTGATTCATTGAAAAAACTCAGGGATGAAATCGGGCTTACTACCATTATGCCGGAAAGTTCAGTTTGCCACACATCAGGATTTCGTGCGTCGGACGAGATCGCTCAGCGGGGACCGTTTGAGGACTGGCGTTCCCGCGAGGAGTTGTGGGAGAGGGCAAAAGACGGCATCTACCCGCCGGTAGCCGGCACGGTAGGCGGCTTTGATGACACGCCGTTGCTGCGTGTCATCGAGGCGTGCCGTGAGACTGGCATTGAGGTGTGGGGACATCTCGGCTTGTGGAGCTACGGTGGTGATGTCTATCCAGAATACGCCATGAGGGACATCTTTGGCAGGTCCCTCGACATGCGGTACAAGCAGTGGGGCATCGGTCTGTGTCCGAGCCGCAGACTGATCAACGAGTGGACCCGTGATTGTTTGGTGGACGTGATCCGACGCTATGACATAGACGGGTTTGACGTGGACCATGCACGTTATCCCGCGCCAGCCAATATATCCGGACTTTTCGCATGTGCGTGCGAGGCGTGCCAAGAGGAGGCCCTCCGACTTGGCTACAATTTTCGCGCAATGAAAGAAGGATTGCTCCAATTTCACCGAGCCTTGAATAGTCTGACGAAGGAGCAGTTGCTCGCGGCTTTGGAAATCAATCTGAGTTTCTGGGATTTTCTCTCCTACCTTGGCGGTGATTACGCGGTGCTGGACTGGCTGAGATTCCGTGCGGTTGTTTTGGCGGAACGAATGCGGGAGTTTCGAGACGCGGTACAGCGTGTCGCCGGACCAGAGAAGGTGTTTGGTAGTGATGTGTTTCCTCCCTCTATTGCGCTCTTGGGTGGGCATCTCTACGCCGAATGGGAAGCTGCGACGGATTATCTCACCGGCGGAAGTTCGTTTGGCGGAGTTGTTGGGTGGGCGACAACGGTGACCAATATAGCAACCGAGTGGGCACCAGCGTTATGTCAGATTGTGTCCGGCTTGGAAGAGGGAGTGGCACTTCAACTAATTTATCAGATGTTTGGGTATGACGATTTTGCGCTACCGCTTTCGGTGGCGGGGATTCAGCAGGAATCTTTGCCTCTGTCGGAAATGTACAACCGCGAGGTGACAAAGCTGAAAGTGCTGACCAGTGGTAAGACGCCTCTCTATCCACCGGTGTCTGCTTCTGGAGATCCGCAAGTGGTGCGGGAACTTTGCACTGTTGTTGTCGAAAACCGATGCGATGGTGCCCTGTTTACGTTGGATCCGGAGGGAGACGAGAACCTCAAGGTAATTCGGGAGGTTTTCGGTCGATAATGGATCCCACTGACAGAGGACAGTATCGCATCCAACTTTCATCTTAGCCTTTAGGAGATCAGCCCAATGCCTGAAATAGATCAGAACCTGTGGACAGATTCGCGTTGCACTTTGCTTTCGAGAGAAAGGTTCGGACCGTTTATTAAACTTCCCGATGGGAGAATCTTGACGATCGAAGACAATGCAACCGTTATCAGTGCAGACAAAGGTGTGACTTGGTCGGCACCGCACCCGATATATGATGGTTCAGGACCCGGTAAACCTAGCAGTAGCGGGGTGATGGTTCAGACAAGCGAGGGTCCCATCGTTTTCGTTTACATGGATATGGAGGGTTTCAAGTGGGCTTGGGATGAAGAGCGGCACCAAGCCGCTGAAGATGTCAACCTCAATGTGTGGGCAATTCGTAGCGAAGATGAGGGACTGACTTGGTCTGGACGGCAGCAGATTTTTGAGGGCTATTGCGGTGCACTGATCCATATAATTCAGACCTCCACCGGTGAGGTTGTTGTGCCGATTCAGCGACTGTTACGCGATCCGGACCGGCACGGCATCTGCGTCTACGTCTCCGCCGATAGCGGTGAGACATGGCGGCATAGCAATATCATCGATCTCGGCGGGCACGGGCACCATGATGGCGCAATGGAGCCGACGTTGGTCGAGCTTTCTGACGGACGACTGTGGTTGCTGATAAGGACAAAT
>JAKZSX010000194.1:0-10407 GCA_047517405.1 Candidatus Poribacteria bacterium
ATGCACCAAAATTTCCCGTGGAATAAACCACCGGCGCAGGCGATGTTGGAAGGCGTTAACGGTGAAGACCCGACTGATTACAACGGTTCGGAGGATGTCGCGTATCGAATTGATGGGTTGACGGAAATCGGAGCAGCTGAAAAGCGGTATAGCTGGAAAGGAACGCCGGTAACAGACGCTGCGCGTTTTTGGCTTGCCTATCCCGACTATAGCTATGGCTACCTATTTGCGCTGCGAGATGGCACGGCATCGATCCGTTTTGCATCCAAGGAGCATCCCGATGAAACTCACCGACCTATCCTAACGATCCGGTATGGGACAAGGGTAGAGAATAACGAGTAACGTGCCGGTCGAAACGCTGACTACTTTGTCAGATAAGATCTTATATGACAAAGTGTTCGCTCAGATGCCCCTAAATTTTCCTCAATGACCTGTTTTCCGATCTGTCCCATTTGAGCGCGTCTTGCTGTATCCGACAACAGCGATGTGAGCACTTCTACCATCTCCTGCGCATTATCAACCAACTGAGCCGCCCCCCGTGCTCTTAGGATACCCGCTTCATAGGCGTTATGAATTGTGGGGCCGAATAAAATCGGTTTTGCCATCGCCGCTGGCTCCATTACGTTATGAACGCTTCCGTGGAAACTCCCGCCGACAAAAGCAATATCTCCCAACCGATACAGCTGTGCTAGCAAACCGACGGTGTCAATCACAATCACATCGATTTCGCTCAGATCAACACCTTCCTCTAGCTCTGAAAAGCAGACCCGTGAAAGCCCCAAATGTTCAAGCTGCGTCCGAATCTCGTCAATCCGTTCAGCTGTTGGCTCGTGAGGAACGAGGATTAAATGCGGTAGGTTATTCCAATCGAGGTTGTGTAATGCGTTCTCACGTAAGCGGTGGTAGGCTTCAAGCACTACACGCTCATCCTCCAAGTAGGTGCTTCCTGCAATCAGGATTGGGCGTTGTAAGGTCGATTGCCCTTGGAAGAATTCGCCCGCCCCGTTGACGGCGACTGCTCGTTGGTACACGCGATCAAAGCGGGTATCTCCCGTTACCTCGATCTGTGCGAACGGCGGACAGATTCGGCGAAACCGTTGCGCATCTTCTTGCGAAATCACACAATGCACCGAAATGTGCCGATGAACATCTCTGAAAAAGGAACGTGCAAAGAGTGCTAACCGTTTGGATTGTGGGTGCAGCGTTCCCGCGATGAGCGCAATCGGAACCCCGCGTTTGGCAGCGTGCCAAACGAGGTTGGGCCAAATGTCAAACTTAGAAAAGACAAGCAAAGATGGCTTGATAATTTCAAGGAGACGCGCTGCGTTTCGGGTGGTATCCAACGGAAGGTAAATAGCAGCGTCGTGGTGGGGATAGTTTGCGACGTTCGGGTGGACCGAGGGCGAAAAGTAAGTTAAGACAATACGTACATCATCTTTGAGTGCCTCAATGAGCGGCTTGGCTTGCTCAAATTCGCCAACAGAGGTGAAATGAAACCACGTCGTTTGACTCAGCTCTCGTGCTGAGCTCAACTGCTCTGTGATCGAGTCGAACACGCTTCGCCGCCCGGCGAGCCCTTCGCTAATCTTCGGACTAAACCGGGCGGCGGCGTAAAACCCAACGGTTAGCGCGGGAATTACAAACGTGTTATAGAGCGTTTTCCAAAGCATGGTATTACGCTGTGCCCTTATAGCGCAGAGAGAATTTTATCTTTGAGCGTATCTTTTGGATGTGCACCGACAATCTGCTCGGTAACGTCTCCTTCCTTAATGACTAGGAGCGTTGGGATACCACGAATGCCATATTTCATCGCAGTCTCGCGGTTGTCATCCACATTCAGTTTACCCACCTTGAACGTACCGACATACTCATCAGCCAACTGTTCAAGCGATGGGGCAATTATTTTGCAGGGAGGGCACCATTCCGCCCAAAAATCAACAACAATTGGCGTTTCAGAATTCAAAACCGTGTCTTCAAAGTTATCATCGGTGATTTCTAAAACATTCTCAGCCATGAGTTATCTCCTTACGAACACAACGGTATTACATGGCACGCTTATAGCGCAGAAAGGATTTTGTCCTTGAGCGTATCTTTTGGATGTGCACCGATAATCTGCTCGGCAACGTCTCCTTCCTTAATGACTAGGAGCGTTGGGATGCTACGAATACCATATTTCATTGCAGTCTCACGGTTGTCATCTACATTCAACTTACCCACCTTGAATGTGCCAACATACTCATCAGCAAGCTGTTCAAGCGTCGGGGCAATCATCTTGCAGGGACCGCACCATTCTGCCCAAAAATCAACAACAATCGGCGTATCGGAATTCAAAACCGTGTCTTCAAAGTTATCATCAGTGATTTCTAAAACATTCTCAGCCATGAGTTATCTCCTTACGAACATAGTAGTTAAAAAAGCATTAATATGATACCCTACAAAATCAAGAGAGTCAACAGTATTACTGTCAGTTTGCCTCCGGTGTTGAACGCAGATCGTCCACCGTCTTTTTGAGGTTTTCGGCAATTTCTTTCTTGAGTAGAAAAACCGTATCCGGTGAGTTCTGCAAGCGTCCGTAGTGATGTTCGTCGTCAACGAGTTTCCCGATTTCCAGCGGGTGCTTTGTTTGATCTTTCAGTGTAACGACAATCTGAATTTCCGGCGCATCAAATCCTGTCGATGTTATGGGAGGCGACACCGCTAAAAACGTTTCAACCGTCAACTGGTTTACCTGAAGCAGGATGCTGCGAACCGCTTCGTTTTTCGCTTGTTCTTGTACTGGATGCGTGAGTCGCCAATTCGTTCCCTGTTTTTGACAAGTCAGATTGACATCCCCATGCTTCAAGACAATTTTGGTGGCGTTGTCGCTGTTAAAATCGAGGATCTGTTTGTCCCGGAGTCCTGAGACTCCCAAACCAACGAGGTCGAGGAGCGTTTTCTTGACCAAAAAGATAGGTTCAGCGTTTTGGGCTTTGACATAAATATTATCGTCTTTCATCTTCCCCACAAATAGAACAGCAGGTTCAGCACCGGGCACCATGAATGAAGCCTCAATCGCAGGCGAATCCAAACCGTAAGGCTGCAGACGCTTGGGTTGATCGTCAACAAATGCAACTGCCCTCAGCGCATCCACGCCGAATAGGAGGTCATCAACTGCCGCCTCATCTGCTTTCAGCGCAACCGGTGCTGTAATCTCCCATTCACCTTCCACATTTTTCTGACACACAACCTTGCTATCCCCTTGACGGAGCGTAAACCGATGGGCGGCTGTCCGCTGGAAGTCGATAACCCGCTTATCGCGGAGATCGAAAACGCTCCTGTTCAATTTCGTGTAAATCTCTGTGTTGACCGCATAAACGGCGCGCTGTTCCGTGTGTGCAACGTAAATCCGTCCGGGCGTCCCCGTATCACTACCGATCTGTAATTCTTGTATTTGATCGCCAGTGTTGGATTGAAGTGTAACAGTGATTTGGGGTTGATCAAGCCCGTAGTTGGCAGGTTCGTAATCACCATCCGCTTCAAAGACCACGGCTTTCAGGTCAGCAAGTGCCGACACAATCTCTTCAACTGCTCTAGCATCGGCTTTTGCCTGCACCGGTTGAGTCATCTTCCATTCACCCGCCTCCTCGGCGGCATCCGGATTCAACGCCCCCTGTTTCTCGCAAAGAATCTCTGGCTGCCCGACAACCTCAAGACGAAGTGTTGCAATTTCAGCCGGTGAAAACTTGAAAACACTTCGATCACGTAAATCTGAAGGCGATTTTGTAAAATCATTAAGCGCACTCGACTCAATCAGAAAGATATGGGATTCAGATTGCTCCTTAGCGTAAACGGAATAGTTGACGGTCTTATCACCGATGAGAAAGGTTTTGACTGGACTTTCTCCCGCTATCCACAATTCGACCCGGATATTGGGAGGTTGTAGTCCGTATTGCGCCAGATCCTCCGCTTCAAGCGTCTGCTTGACCTTCTTTTCTAGCAGGTCTTGCAGCATCTCATCAATCTTGGGTGGATCCGCATCAGCGGCAAGGGGTGCTGTCAATTGCCATGTACCATCGGCGTTTTTAGCCAATGTCAGAGATTGATACGATCCGTCCTTGAACGATAAGCGGATCTGCCGAATTTTGTCTTTATTGAGCGCATAAACCTCGCGAATCTTCTGCATGTCCGTCTTTGATTGCTCTGCATCGGGAGATGGTCGCCCGAAAAAGAAATATACGCCGCCGAGTAGAATGAATACTACAAGGATAATCAGCGTTGTTTTGAAGTTCATGTATGAATCGCCTCCTGTATTACCTGTATATCAATTTGCTATACGACTTCTGATAAACCACACGTTTCCCTTTGATGGTTGGTGACGAGTAGCTCTCGTCCTTTTCACTCATCATTTCTCACACCTCACGCGAGATAACGGATGCAGCATCAGTCCACCTTTCCAAGATCTTAGTAACCACATCAGATTTACGGACTACTTTGCGACAATAACTGTGCCAGTATCGAAACTTTCGCCCACTTGGATTTGGTAAACGTAAACGCCACTTTCGACGAAATTGCCAACTTCATCCTTACCGTCCCATTCCAAGTCTCTTGCACCCGGATCTATGGCCTTTAATTCCCTGATGAGAACACCATTAATGTTGAAAATGAGAACACTAAACTCGCCTTCAACGCCTTCGATTGCACGGGCGGGAAATACAACACGATTAAAATCGGGATTGTCTGAGAGTGGTGTAAACGGATTGGGAAACGGTCTGCTGAAGATACGCAGGATTTGGTCAATCTGCTCCGAGCGATTGCCCACCTCATCGACAGCTTCAACGGCATAGATAAAAACACCGATCCCCAGCCTACGCTCATCCAGAAACTCATTGGCATCCCCTATAGAAATTTCCACGTTTTCCCCGCCCCGGCTTCTTAGAGGCTTGAGTTGTGCACCCAACGCACCAAAAAAAAGTCTATATTTGACAACATCAGGGGTCGGGCTAGCAGTCCAACTCAGGTGAATTATATCATCAGATTCAGCGACAGCAAAGTTCTCAGGAGGCTGAGGTCGGGCGGTGTCCGGTAGGACTTCGATGGTAACCGTTTCGGAACGCTTAGATCTCAGTAGCGGCGTTTTATACGCTTCAATTGCGTAATCGTACGTCCCCGGCGCGACATTCACATCCAGAAACATTTCGGTATTCCGACTCGAATCAATTTCGACTCTGATGTCAATCCGTGGCGCATTGTCGCGATAGATAAAGTAGCCAGCCACATCCGGATTGTCCAATTTCTGCCAAGTGAGGATAACGTCGTTTTCACCATTCGCGTCCCTTGTACCACTGAACCCTTCCACCGGGTCGGGAGGCACATTGGGGATGATTTGCAGGTTAAAATCGTCATTATTCGGTTTGCCATCTGTGTTACCTGGCTGGATAAATCCGCCAATCGGTATATCTACTAGGTTTCTGAGGCGCGCTCTAAAAGTAACCTCTGCGGCAGTGGCATCCGCTGCTACCGTGGGATCTGGTGCTCTGGCATCGAAGATAATCTCATTGAGCGTATTCTCAAAATCTGTGATTGCCTCGTCTAAACGAATCCGTAGGCGATTCCCTATGACCTCTGGAACGGCATCAATCTGCCAACCGTCACGAGAAAAAGATCTGAAATTTGATGGCTCGACGGCAAATCCGGCTGGTAGTATGATTTCAATCGTCTTGATGTCTTCATCAACCGGTTTGGCGAGTGAGCGATCAATCCTTAGGGTAACAATCAGCGTTACGGTTGAACCTGCGGGGACAAGCCCTTGGTCATCGTCTTTAACGTTGATTTCGCCTATTGATGTAACTGCTGCGTGACCATAAATTGCAAAACATACGACGCAAAATGCAGTCAGTCCAACAAGAAGATAAAGTTGTCTTTTTGCGTTCATCTTGCCTCAACTGCTCCCGCCGAGTTCACCAAGCCAGGGGTGGTCTATATTTGGTAATCCAGATCGAGCAAAGGAAAAAATCATTCATTCAAACATCAGGTTCAACGAAAACCGCTGGGTCGTGTTGTCCACTAGGGTACCTGTGACAATCTGAAAAGCGTAATCCAACTGGAGTCGAAGTGCAGCGACCGGCACTGCCACACTGCCGCCGAGCGCAATACCGGTTGCACGGTTGACACCACTTCTTAGCGAATAGCCGGCACGGACACCAATTGCTCTGTTGAGCCACAACTCTGCACCGACGTGTAGGTGTTGAGCCCCATCTCGAAAAGCAATTTCAAAGAGACCGAGCCCCGACTTGAGCACTTCGCGCAAGGCTTCCTGCTTGGTGGTAGAAGCAATAGTGGCAAGGCGGTACGCTAAGCCGACACGAATGTTTTGTGGGACAAGATCCTCTCCTGCCTCGGAGACACTGACATCGGCAGGAAAAAGATTTTCTACCGAGAGTCCAAGGGTTAAGCCGGTCACCGGATTTGCCATCATACCGAGATCGAAGGAGAAATCAGCAGCGGAGGTGTGAGCGAAAAATTGGCGGTTGTTTTCAAGATGTGCGCTAACGGATACGTTATTTTCATCGAAATGGGTGGTAAAGGATTTTAGGTTCACGCCGACTGCGAATTTCTGTAAGAAGGTTTTGCCGTAAGATATAGTAATGGTCTGTTCTTTATAGACCTCTGAATCTTCGTTCAGAATTCCGATGCTTGCGCCGAACGAACCCGCAGATTGAAGTGGTAAAATTCCACCGATATGGTTATAATTGATAAGTCCTCTGAACCGTTGCGCCGTCGTTAGGCTGAGGTGGGCAGTGCTAATATAGCCAAGTCCGGCGGCATTGTAGCTCGCCGCGTTCCCATCGTCAGCTAGTGCCACGAACGCACCACCCATTCCGAGTGGTCGTGCGCCTACACCGATATCATTAAATGCCGCAACAGCACCTCCGGTACACAGGATCAGCAGTCCAACTGCACTAATGGCGATTCGCACCGTATCTTCACCCCTGCAATTTTTCGTTGCTGAATGGAGATAAATCCTTCGCTTTTTTAATCTTCATCGAATATTTACGCTGCACAAAGTACAACAGCGTTTGACCACAAAAAAAGCAGGGCATCCAATGCGCTTGGACAGCCTGCTCAAATCCGAAGGTCTCTCAATGCTCAAACTAGATGTGCCTCTTATCGTAGTGGTTTGTAGTTACAGTTTTTCGCTATTCCGACGCGCATCGAAAATCAAACCGGAAACCACTCCCAAGGAAAGAAGGTAACTCTTAGCGTGCAGATCTGAATTGCTCATAATTTTTGTCAAGAGAACCTTCACAGTAAATAATCTCTCAATCGCGTTTGATTTTTATGCCAGCGGCGACCATACGCCCTGCGCGCTCCGCGGCGATTTCGGTGAGTGCCGTTGCATTTTCAATTGCCGTTTCCAGAGGCATCGGTTCTGGGACAATATCAATCATTGCGTCAATCCCTGCATCGTAAACACCATCAGAATCATCGGCAATACTGCCGGCGATTGCAATCACAGGGATATTGTGCGTCTTTGCAACCCTTGCAACACCGACAGGTGTTTTGCCGAAAACCGTTTGAAAGTTAATCTGCCCTTCGCCGGTGATGACCAGATCTGCATCGGCGAGCCGTTTGCTCAGTTGAGCAGCCTCGGTAACAATCTCGATGCCTGATTTTAACGATGCGTCCACAAAAGCCATCAAGCCGGCACCTAAACCACCGGCGGCACCCGCGCCGGGGACGTTGCCCACAGATTTACTGAGGTCTCGCTGCAATATCTTATCAAAATGGGCTAGGTTGGCATCCAACATCTCAATTATTTCACGAGTTGCCCCTTTTTGAGGCCCGTAGACATAGGAGGCACCTTGTTCGCCCGTCAACGGATTGTTAACATCGCATGCGACGACGGTTTCCGTTTCGGTGATGCGTGGATCTAATTCGGAAAGATCAATTGAATTAAGCGTCGCCAGATGACCACCTCCCGGCTTTATCTGCTCGCCACTTGCTGTGAGCAGCTTCGCGCCAAGGGCTTGTGCCATGCCCGCACCGCCATCGTTTGTCGCGCTGCCACCGATGCCAATAATCAGTTTTCGACAACCGTGTGCTAAGGCGGATCGGATCAGTTCTCCAGTACCATAAGTCGTCGTGACGCGCGGGTCGCGTTTGTCGAGAGGAACAAGTGTCAAGCCGGAGGCTTCTGCCATTTCGATAACTGCTGTGACGCCATCGCCAAGCACCCCATATTGGGCATCAATTGTGTTACCAAGTGGATCCATCACTTGTGCTGTTAGAATTTCACCGCCAGTTGCATCAACAAGAGATTGTACCGTGCCTTCACCGCCATCTGCCATCGGTACTTTTTCTATAGTCGCATCGGGGAACACACGTTGCAAACCAACCTCCATTGCTTCTGCCACCTGCAATGCGGTCAGGCTGCCTTTGAACGAATCGGGTGCAATAACGATTTTCATAGCTGGACTCCGTGCATAATGCGTAAAACGAAATATAAGTAAATGCGCACATTAACTCATTTACTTACAAACTTATTCTTTATCCTATCACGAGAAACGAACGGTGTCAAGCATGAGTTATCGGTGATTGCTATATTACAAACAAGGACATTGACAGGTGCGATATGAACACCATTGATAGAAATACAGAAGAGCACAGAAACATAATCTACTTCGATTTGGAAACTCAAAAAATTGCCCAAGAAGTTGGAGGCTGGTCACATATTGACCGCATGAAGCTTGCCGTTGCTGTGACATTCAGCACCGCCAATCAGCAATATACAACCTTCCGAGAATCAGATGTTGAACTTCTAATAAACCAACTTGCTACAGCAGACTGCGTTGTTGGCTTCAATCTTAAGGCTTTTGATTACCTTGTTCTCAGACCATATACACCGGTCAACTTGTGGGGTTTGCCGACTTTCGATATGTTGGAACACATCAGTCGCACACTCGGATTTCGCGTCAGCCTCGATACGCTTGCAAAGGAGACGTTGCGAGAGACCAAGTCAGCGGATGGGTTGCAGTCCGTGCGATGGTGGAAAGCGGGCAAGATCGATCTGGTCGCCGAATACTGTCGCAAGGATGTCGAAATCACAAAGCGACTGCATGAGTATGCCTGTCAAAATGGGCACCTCCTATTTCGAGGGCGGGATGGTAGCGTTCGGCGTGTGAATACAACGGGTTGGAAACCCTGATTTCGTCGAGAGCAGGTGCTGCGCCAAGGGGGTGTCTGACGGTGATTTGTTCGCTTTAGGTCCACTCGTCCAACTTATCCTACTTTAACTGGTAACTCGGGTAATAATTGAGGTGCTGGAAAACTTTGAAACCTCCAAGCGTTAGAATCCTCAATCGACAATCTGCAACCGCTTCCAACGATCGTAGTAAAGCCGCATTTTCTCAGGTAGGGCATCCCGCACGTTATCCGCTAACCGCCACCTGAACCGTTCATCCAACGTCTCAGGTGGATCATCCGCTTGATGCTTGACCAAGCACCCACATAGAGTTAAACGCTCCTCCATACCCGCCGGCATCACTCCCCGATGGATGGTGTTTCCGTTCCAGAAAATGGTCTGTCCTTGCTTCAGCTGTATCTGCTTTGCCCCCGGAATATCACCCACTCCCTTGTTGCTGATCAGCACCTCGCGTTCGCGATCGGTGCGGTAGCGGCGTTGACTGCCCGGCACAATCCACAGACACGGATCGTCTACCAATGCCGTATGCCACTTGAGCAGGTTCTTACGATAGCGACTGAGGATTTCCATTTCCAACTCATAATTACCATCCCGTTCTTCCGCGCCGAAGTCCCGATGCCAGCCACATTGGTAACCACCGCCTTGGATGGCAAATACAGTTACCCAGCCTATGCATAACTCCTCGCCCAGAAAGGGTTGCACATAGCGTTCGACCGGTTCGGAAACCAGATACTCCGCAAAAATCGGCTCGCCGAATTCGGGTGCTATGACCCCCATGATGACAACCGGATTTTTGCCCTCTCCGTCAGTGCCAATCTGATCGGTGTTGTCAACCACCTCGCCGGAGTGCACCTTATCTGCCACTCGTCGCGTAGCATCTGTCAGGGTCGGCAGCATCTCCGGTGCCACCGCATTATCGGCGATAAAGTAACCTTGGTCGTTGTATTGCTGGATCTGTTCTTTGGATGCCATATCGCATCCCTCCATTTCTTATGAGTCCTGACGATTTTTGTCGTTTAGCCGTCAATAAAAATCCACCTTAATCTTTGTCCGATTCAATGGGAGCCTCTTTACCGGTTTCAGCGGAGCGATAGATCCCTTCCATCATCTGCTGCACATGCAGCATCTCACTAAATCTGACGACCGGTGTTCGATCGTCGCGGACAGCCTCAACGAAATCTTTGAGGACCTCAAAGAAACTGTTCTCTGGTTCGACAACCTCCGGT
>JAKZSX010000195.1:0-7767 GCA_047517405.1 Candidatus Poribacteria bacterium
CATGAAGTTTTCTGTTGACTCCAAATCGAAGCCATGATATAAAAAATGATGAATGGTATTGGCACTCATTCACCACCTACCCCGGAATTCGGGGCCGGGGGTCAAAGTCAAATTACACAACTTGGAAGGTTATGTCGTACAATGGGTCCGATTCTCGGATGAGCACGGCTCGCCCACTTTTGCCTTTAGGCACGCACCATCGTTGGGTGGGCAGGCTGCCACTTTACGGCAAACAGGATCGATAACCTCCAAGTCGTGAGGTTGTATTATCAGCCACATCGAAAGGAGCACGTCATGGGCAAGCCAAAGGTTCTGATCGCCGGGGCCAGCGGCTGATCGGTCGACTGGTTTTCAGACCATTACGGGATGACCGACCGGCCGAAACTCATTTGTCACTTCCCAGGGTATCTGTCTCAAGCAGATGCGGTGCAGATTGTCGACAAGTGCCTGTCGGCACCGATGTCACTCAAGTACGATATCTTTGATTCGATTTCCGACAACAAATACCGCTGGCGTAACACAAATCGTGCCAAAGAAGCGTTTGATTAGGAGGAGGCTGGTTCGTCGGATAACTTCTATTTCTGTCAACAACTTAATTCGCAAAATTTCAGGATGACATAAATCAAGTGAGGAAAAAGAAATGCTATGAACACCAACCCTATTGTCATCGGTATGATCGGTGCCGGTTTCTCCGCGACGTTCCACGTCCACAACTATCGACTTGTCCCTGGTCTTGACATCCGTATCAAGGGAGTCACTGCGAGGACCCAAGAGAGTGCTGCCGCCTTCGCTGAAGAGCACAATCTGGAAACGGTTTATCCTACGGCGGAAGCCCTTTTTGAGGATGAAGAAATAACCGTCGTCGATCTCTGCGTCCCCAACTACCTACACTATCCGCTAACCGTTCAGGCCGCCGAAGCCGGCAAACACATTGTCTGTGAAAAGCCGTTGACAGGCTATTTTGGTAACGGTGGGGAAACGCTTGTGGGGCGCGAGACATCCCGGCACAAGATGTTTGAAGTCGCACTAAAGGCAGCCGACGAAATGGTGGACGTTGTTAAACGCAACGGTGTAACGTTCTGCTACGGGGAAAACTGGGTGCACGCTCCAAGCCTGCAAAAGGCAAATGACATCCTCGCGCAAAGCGACAACACCATCCTCCGTATCATCGCCGAAGAATCACACAGCGGTTCGCATTCTGATTACGCAAAGGAATGGCGATACTCCGGGGGCGGGGCACTCTTTAACAAAGGTTGCCATCCCGTTGGTGGGACGCTCTACCTGAAATACAGCGAAGGGCAGCGGAAATACGGAAAACCTATCAAACCCAAGAGCGTTGTCGCGGAGGTCGCAAACCTGACACATCTTGAAAGCTTTGTCAATGAAGACGAAAAGTGGATTAAGGAAGGTTGGAAGGATTGTGAAGATTGGGGATCGATGATTATTACGTTTGACGACAACTCCGTCGCGCAGGTTACCGCATCCGATATTGTGCTTGGCGGTATCCAGAACGTCATGACGGTTTATTCAAGCAAAGCAGTGGTGCAATGCAACATCAACCCGAACACGGGAATGTTGACGTACACACCGAGTGATCACGTCTTGGGTGATACCTACATTCGGGAAAAAGTGGAGACCCGCGCCGGTTGGCAACTGACCAATCCCGACGAGGATTGGATGAACGGTTTCCCGCATGAACTTACTGACTTCTGCGAGGCGATCGCTTATGGACGACCGCCAAAAAGCACAGTGGAATTAGGGCGAGACATCCTCGCAGTGTGCTATGGCGCTTATATTGCGGCAGAAACCGGCGAGCGTGTTGACCTGTCTGAATGGATGTGAAAGATTTGTTAGGACTGAAGAGATGCCCGACGAGGAGTGTATAACCTAACTCGATAAGGAACAATCAATAACTTTGCAAGGAGCCATTCCATGAAATACATCGTAAAAACCCAAGAGATGCCGTGGCAGCCCAAGTTCTTTCCCGGCGAAGAGCAACAATATGGCGAATTTAAGCCACTATGGCAAGAACACGCCACGGAACAGTTTGAAGTCCGACTGACGCGAATTCCGCCCGGCGGGACAAATACGAAATATCATACCCATACAAAAGAGGAAGAGTGGTTCTACGTGCTAAGCGGCTCATGCCACATCCATATTGAAGGAGAGTGGAATCACATTGAACAAGGTGATTCCATTTTTAAGCCAACTGGCGCGTATCACATCTTTAGAAACTTCGGAACAGAACCTTGCGAATTGATTATGCTAGGGACCAATGTGGAAGGCAACAAGGTGCATCGCTTGCCGGAGCCGGAACCGCCTGAAACCAAATAAAATATGAGTGATTAACCTCTCACCCCTAAGCGGTTGTATCATCCTTGAAACGAAAGGGAACTTCTTTTGTAAAGGCTGTGGAGGTAATCGTCGGGCACAAATATTTTTCAATGTGCTCGACTATCAAGTCAGTTCCACGAAAGTGACTAAATTCAGGCGACATGGGCTGAAACAGTGAATCCGTTAGATCACGGCATAGCACGACATTTTTTCCGTGGTAAACCATTTGCCTGAGCCCAAACGGACGTCCGGAAACGCAGATATTGGTGTGGACGCCCATCAGAATTACATTGTCGATGCCACGTTCCTGCATCAAGTTATAAATCTCTTGACCGTCGTCGCTGATTGCATCCTCGGAAGCAATGTCGATGGTCGCGATCTGACGGGTCCAAGGCACTTCTCCACCCTTCCACTGTCGAACACCTTGGTCATCGGGAATCCAACCAGTACACGGCTCACTACACCCACACCCGCCACTCCGCATAAAGGACAGTGGGTCCCCTTCACGTTCAGGGTCCCAATAATTCCACTTAATTTCTACCGGCGATTCAGTGAATAGTGCTTCAATGGCACGACGACGTTGCGGTGTCTCGTCATAAAACGACATCGTACCACTCGGTGCATGAATGATTAACACGCCCTTCTCCCGCGCTGCTGAGGTCATTCGATTCACCGTTGGCACCATCTCTGCGACTCGCTGGGCAGCACTTTTACACGTATGGTCATTCCACATATCACAGATAATGATTGCTGTCTGCCGTGGATCCCAGTGGACGGTTTGATGAATCTCTTGAATCGCCCCTGCGTCCTGATCTTTACGTCTGCTGCGCTGCTTGATCTTGATATTTTCCATTTTCCGACTTGCCCTTGTTTATTGATTATCAATCATGATAATGTAAAGGATTTGGGGATGGAAGGTATTTGTTGCCTCCATCCCTCCGCTTTCTTCTGCCGAAACATAAAGTCTGTTTCCAAAGTTAGTTGCAGCGCGAAACTACTCTTCAAACGCTGAATCAAACGCACGAGCGGATGGCTCAAAGTCATAGCTTTTGACTTTGGCACAGGCTTCCCGTGCACCGTGCTCCCGGTCCATACCACTGTCCTCCCATTCGATGGAGAGCGGTCCCTCATATTCAATGTTATTGAGCGCACGGATGATTTCCTCAAAATCAATGTTGCCGTGACCGATTGACCGAAAATCCCAATACCGCCGGGCGTCACCGAAATCTAAGTGCCCACCAAAGACACCAGAGAGGCGCGGTGTTGACGACCACCACACATCCTTCATATGGGCATGGTAGATGCGGTCGCTAAACCGCTCAATGAATGCAACGTAATCAACGCCTTGATAGCCAAGATGGCTTGGATCGTAGTTGAACCCGAACGTTTCACGTCCGTTGACTGCTTCGATGGCGCGTTCCGAACTCACGATGTCAAAGGCGATTTCGGTCGGATGGACTTCAAGCCCGAACTTAATCCCAACCTCATCAAACACATCGAAAATTGGGTTCCAACGGTTGGCGAAGTCCTCAAAGCCTGCATCAATTTGTGCAGGGTCGTTAGGCGGGAAAGAATAGAGGAGGTGCCAAATGCTGCTACCCGTAAATCCGTTGACCACACCCACGCCGAGTTTTGCCGCAGCGCGGGCGGTCTTTGTCATCTCTTCGGCAGCGCGTCCACGAACTCCCGCCGGATCCCCATCGCCCCAGATCGCGGGTGACAGGATGGCTTCGTGGCGGCTATCAATATTGTCGCAGACCGCCTGGCCAACAAGGTGATTACTAATTGACCAGACCTTCAACCCGTATTTCGCTAAGAGATCATGGCGTCCTTGGCAATAGCCATCGTCTTCCAGAGCTTTATCAACTTCAAAGTGATCTCCCCAGCATGCCAATTCCAGTCCGTCATATCCCCAATCACTGGCTTTTTGTGCTAGGTCTTCGAGTGATAAATCTGCCCACTGCCCCGTAAATAATGTTACAGGTCTTCCCATCTTATTCCTCCTTGTATTAGGTCATAAAAAGTAAGGGGTTTACCAATCCCAAAGGGTGATCTGCTTTACATTTCTTGTTACGCCGGTGGTGTATAACTTGCGTCTACCCATCCTCGCTTATTCCCACTTTCCACCGTTTTGTGGATAAAGTGAACACCGCGTGCCCCATCTTGCGCGGTTGGAAAATCTGTATCGAATGCATCTGGCGTTTCGCCTGTAAGTTTTGCAGCAAGCGTGCGTGCAGTGTTGACATAAACGTTCGCAAACGCCTCTATGAACGCTTCTGGGTGTCCGAAGGGCAGCCGTGAATTATGCGCCGCGATAGGGGCAACGTAGTCGTTACCGCGCTTATACACATGCTCAGGACCGTCTGGGAAGCGGACATAAAGATAATTCGGATTCTCCTGATGCCATTCAAGCGAAGCCGCCGTCCCATAAACACGGATACGGAGATTATTCTCTTCGCCAATAGAAATTTGCGAGGCGTATAGCACTCCCCGCGCACCGCCTTTATAGTGGACTAGGATATTCCCATCATCTTCGAGCTGTCGTCCTTCAACGAAGGTGGTCAGGTCCGCACAGATCTCTTCTAACTCTAAGCCGGTGATGTAGTGAGCAAGGTTTTCTGCGTGTGACCCAATGTCCCCGATGCAGGATGAAACCCCTGCTTGGGCTGGATCTGTCCGCCAAACTGCCTGCTTTGCACCTTCTCCCTCCAAGAACGTTGCTAACCAACCCTGCGGATATTCGACAACAATTTTCCGAACCGATCCGAGTAACCCCTGTGATACCAGTTCACGGGCTTGCTTGACCATCGGGTAGCCTGTATAATTATGGGTCAACGCAAAGACCACATTGTGCTGCTTCACTAGCCCGCAGAGTGCTTCCGCATCTTCTAGTGTTGTTGTCATCGGTTTATCACAAACAATATGAAATCCGGCATCAATAAACGTCTTAGCAATTTCAAAATGGAGGTGGTTTGGTGTTACAATGGACACGAAATCAATACGTTCCCCCTCTGGCAAGGCACTCTCTTTTTCCGCCATCTCCTGATATGAATCGTACACGCGGTTAGGATCAAGTAGTAACTCCGCACCCTGTTGCTGCGATTTTTCAGGTGATGCAGAGAATGCACCGGCAACAAGCTCGATTTCCCCATCGAGTGCTGCAGCCTTTCGGTGAACTGCACCTATGAATGCATCCGGCCCGCCGCCGATCATTCCATAACGTATTTTTCTTCCAAGTGGCATATTATTATCTCCTACGATTGCAAAATGCTGAACCCGCCTCGAAAATCTACGGGTTGCAAGCTCCGATTATAGCACGATTTACGGCTCCTGTCAATTGGCAGGTTTGCCTAATTTGAACGGGAAATTGTAACCAAGCCCTTGCGCTGTGAGATCAAAAGATGGTAAACTTGCTGCGATATTATCTATATCGGAATTATGAACTTCATACGGCGTCCGGTAAGCCGCAAAAGGAGGGTTCGTATGGCATTACGCGTGGCAGTTATTGGGATGCGGGGGATTGGAAACACACATGCCAACATCTATCATGAACACGCGGCGACATCATTGATTGCTGTGTGTGATATGGTCAAAGAGCGTGCGGACGAATCGGCGCAACGGCTTGGGGTAAAGGCATATTATAGCGTTTCATCGCTCTTGGAAAATGAAGTGCTCGACGCTGTCAGTGTTGCGACAGGGGGTTTTGAAAATGGTGGGGCTCATTTTGAACCAACGATGCAGGCGCTTGAAGCGGGACTTCATGTGCTGTGTGAAAAACCGCTATCAAACGATGTCGCTCGTGCGCGGGAAATGGTCAACAAAGCGAAGGATAAGAACGTCTGCTTGGGAACGAATCTCAATCACCGTTTCACGCCGTTAGCGATGCAAGCGAAGGAATGGGTAACGAACGGCAAGCTAGGGGACCTACTCTTTATCAATATGGCGTTGTGGATCGAAAATCCGAATGAGACCTCGCCGTTCTTCCATCTCAGAGCACTGCACCCACACTCACTTGATGTGATGATGTATTTCTGCGGTGAGGTGAAGAAGGTACAGGCGTTTGCAGTACGTGCGCCGGGACGACAAAATTGGAGCAACGCTTCGGTTAACCTCAAGTTTAAGAATGGTGTAGTTGGTCACCTCAGCGGTAGTTATGATGCAGGACGTCTGAATGAGCGATGTGAGGTTGCGGGAACGAAGGGACAGTTTCTCCTTGATGGGGTGTTTGAGAAGTTGACCTTCTACCCTCGACGGAGTGAGAAAGTCGAAGAGTATTTCAACCCGCCGCCGGGAGCAGAAGGACACATGGACTCGTTCGCGGATACCTTCTCAACACGAATTGGCGCGTGGATTCAACAGCTTGTTGATGGGGTTTCACCCGATGAAATTGATGCTTCTGGTGCCGCGGGACTTGCGGTGCAGGAAATCATCGAGGCGGCGATTAAATCGTTCCAGACCGATACGGTTGTAGCCTTGTGACCATTTCTTGAGCGGTTCTACTTAACTGTAAATTCTAGCTTACTCTCTTCTCCAGCGCGTACCGCTGCGTAATGCTCCTCGAAATTCAACATCTCAAACAGACTTACACCTGCTGCCATCTGCTCTAGCATCAGATCTTCCTTCCGTTGAATCTCCTCGGCAACTGAGACTGCTGCCGATAATTCGCCGATGGAACCTACAACGAGTCCATCATCGTCGCCGAAGATAATATCCCCCGGATTCACGATAACGCCGCCACAGGTAATCGGGATTTGCGTCTCAAAGATCTTAGCGGTTGTCCCTGCTATCGGGTTGAAGGACCGCGCATAGTAGGGTACATCTAAAGTTCGGATCGTTTTGGTATCGCGGCAGGGACCATCTATGACGATGCCCGCTAACCCCTTCCGCGCCGCCTCCGTCGGAAACAGCTCGCCCGCCACCGCACGACGGCTCCTCTGAGTATCAATCACAAGCACCTCCCCCGGTTCAGCGTCCCGTAACCCTTTGATCACTGTGAGAAAATCTTCATGACAGGTCACTGTGTGTGCCCGCCCGACAAGTTTGAGTCCGGTTCGGATCGGACGGATGGCAGGATCAATAACCCTTAACTCCTTAACTGTGGGGTCGGTAGCTCTCCCCGCCTTATTGCCGTCACATACGCAGGCGGTATCGAGTGCCAATAGACGCCGCTTAAGCTCTTCAAAATTCATTATCTTAATTCCTCAAGAAATTGAGCGAAGGTTTGAATAGGCCTTCCGAGCGTATTGTGGAAACAGTTCATCGTGGATTTCGACGCATTGCCAAAGATGGATTAGCCGCTTCTCATCGGCGGTATCGAGTATGGTCGGATAGTACATGCTGGCACCGGTGTCGATGTTGTAGCCACCGGGGGAGTGGATGCTCAAGTATTTGCGCAGGGTCTCTAGGTCTGGCTCGGTTGTGCAGTGGCGGGTC
>JAKZSX010000196.1:0-8268 GCA_047517405.1 Candidatus Poribacteria bacterium
GCGGCAACGGATCCGGACATCGCAGAAGAAGCCGCCGACCTGATTCAGGTCAATTACGAAGTGTTTCCCGTTGTTCAAGACGTGACCGAGGCTATCAAACCCCATGCACCACGTCTGCATAGTGATGATACGAAAGATGGACCCGCCCGCCGAGCGATTAGAGCCGACTTGAGAAAACTTGAGCGGGACGAGTCGCAAGACCACAGCGCACAAATTGCTGAGTTAAATGCACAGTTGGAAGCCCTTGAAGACGAGGTCTACTACAACATCTCCGCCGAAACACACACAGCCGTTGGCGATATAGAACAAGGATTCGCTGAATCGGATCTGGTCGTGGAAGATACCTATGTCATTCCACGGGTTCATCAAACCTACATGGAGCCGCATGTCTCCGTTGCTGATGTCGATTCCGCCGGAAAAGTCACGGTATGGGCGAGCACCCAAGGCCCCTTTGCTATCCGATCCGGCATCGCTGGCACACTCGGTATTCCACTCAATCAGGTCAACGTGATTGCGACAACGATGGGCGGTGGATTTGGTGGACGGTTCGGTGTCGCACTGACCCATGTTCCTGCCGTTCTACTCTCCCAAAAGACTGGCCGTCCAGTGAAGATTCAGATGACCCGTGAAGAAGAGTTTACCGATGGAAGGCCCGCACCAGGGTGCGTGATCGCGCTAAAGACCGGCGTAAAGAATGATGGCACAATCGTCGCCCGTCAAGCACTCGCCTTTTGGGATTCCGGTTCTGTGTCTGGTGCTTCGATTGGTAGTACCCTTCGCGTCCGCGGCGTCTATAAAATCCAGCATCTAAAGGTCGATGCGTATGGTGTCTATACAAACAAATCTGGCACCGCCGCCTATCGTGCGCCGGGAACGCCGCAAGCTGCCTTCGCCGGCGAATCTCAACTTGACGACATTGCTCGTAAACTCAACCTGGACCCAGTTGAATTTCGCCTCAAAAATATGCGTGAAGAGGGCGATCCTATCCCCGGCGGCGGTCAGCGCGGTGGTTCCAGAGAACCGAAGGTCGGTTATAAGGAGACCTTGCTAGCAGTCGCTGATGCCGTCGGCTGGCAGAACCGGACCAAAGGACCGAATCAAGGGTGGGGCGTAGCAATTGGTGATTGGACAAATGGTTGTGGACCGGGTGGGATGTTTGTCTCTATTCACGAAGACGGAAGTGCGCGAATCTTCCACGGCTCAATGGACATCAGCGGCACCGATACCGCAATTACCCAGATTGTTGCCGAAGTGTTAACCCTCCCCTACGAGCAGGTCGCAATCACCCGTGGCGATACCGATTCGGCACCTTATGCCACCGGCTCCGGCGGCAGCGTAGTTACCTTTACGATGGGGAACACCGCCAAAATCGCAGCTGAAGATACGCGCCAACGTATCCTCGAACTCGCCGCTGAACGGTTGAATACCGAGGTCGAAAACCTCACACTGGATGGAGGGAAGGTGACCACAGTTGTCGGCGATCCGCCAAAATCAATTGGATTCGGTGAACTGGCTGCATACAGCCTCTCAACAACAGGTGGTCCCATCGTTGGTAAAGGTTCATTCGCACGGCAACCGACGACGCCAGCCCTCGCTGCACAAATCGCTAAGATTGAGGTCGATTCGGAGACAGGCCGAATTAAGGTGCTGAAGATGGCATCTTCACAGGATGTCGGCTTCGCTATCAACCCGATGGCAGTCGAAGGACAGATTGAGGGCGGCACGGTCCAAGGCTACGCTTGGGCGACCATGGAGGAGATGCAATATAATGAGAAGGGCAACGTAAATCCGGGCTTCGTTGATTATCGCGTGCCGACCTCCGCGGATCTCCCCACCGTTGAGTCCGTTATCGTTGAAGTGGAAGCGCCCAACGGACCGTTCGGTGCGAAGGGTGTCGGTGAACCGCCAATCACCCCAACCTTGGCAGCGATGGCAAACGCTGTCGCCGACGCAGTTGGTGTTCGGATTACCGAACTCCCGATGACACCAGAGCGGGTTGTCGATGCGATTGGTGGTAACGGTAAGTGAACCACCTATTCTACGAAAGTGTTATTTAACAGTTGCTAAGTATTGGAAATTCATCGGCTTGCTGTTAAAGTTGATGTGCTCTACCTCACGCTCCAGAGGAGCGATATGTCTATAGAATGCTGATACCTCTGATATCCGCGCTCCAGCGGAGCGCAATGTGTATAGCAGAGCCTGTTTAAAGCAAATACCCAAAAGCCCCGGTGGAACGACATGTGTATAGTATTCCTGTGCACATACCCGTAGGTCGGGCATCTTGCCCGACCCATAGCCCCGGCGGTGCTGCTATAGCAAACAAGTTGTAGGGAGCAACAATCGTTGTTCCTTACTGCTGTGTCCTATTGCGACTGCTCTGTTTTCTCGTTTTTGCACTGAAGCCCCAGCGGGGCGGCATGTTTATAGAATACTAGTAACCCAAATACCCTAAAGCCCCAGCGGGGCGACATGTGTATAGCATCAAAAGCTGTCAAACTTGTAGCTGATAATCTAGCAGACGGGAGAACTATGACCGCCAATGAACTGGCTGAGTGGGTGATTGACGCCCGTCAGCGCACCTTCGATATTGTTGCAGATCTCACCGATGAACAGATAATGAGCCCATACCTCTCGATCGTCAACCCGCTATTGTGGGAAATCGGCCATGTCGCATGGTTTCAAGAGAAATGGGTACTGCGCGATACATGCAAAGCGAAACCGATTCGTGATGACGCCGATGCCCTTTGGGATTCCATTGCGATCCCCCATGAAACACGGTGGAACCTGCCGTTGCCCTCCCGCGAAGGAACGTTATCCTATATGCGAGAAGTACGGGACCATATTCTGGACAGACTTCAGAGTGGGGATCCGAGTGAGGAACTAGCTTATTTTGTGCGCTACACCACCTACCATGAAGACATGCACAACGAGGCGTTCACCTATACACGACAGACCTTGGAATACCCTCCACCGCGCTTTTCTACCGTTCCTGAAAGTCATCCCGATACCGGCGGTGGCCCATTGCCGGGCGATGTACAAATCCCTGGTGGCACGTTGATGCTAGGTGCCACGCGTGACGAACCTTTCGTGTTTGACAACGAGAAGTGGGGACATCCGGTCGAGATCAGACCATTCGCCATTGCCCGTGCCGCTGTGACTCAATCTGAGTTTGCTGCGTTTACCGGGGATAACGGCTATCGTCGCAAGGAACTGTGGAGTGCGGAGGGATGGGAATGGCGCGAGTCCGTAAACGCAACGCATCCCGTCTACTGGCAACCCTCAAATAACGGTTGGCTGCGTCGGCATTTCGACAAATGGATGCCGCTTGAGTCGCATCTTCCGGTCATTCATGTCAACCACTATGAAGCCGAAGCCTACTGCCGTTGGGCAAATCGCCGACTCCCCACAGAAGCCGAATGGGAAGCCGCTGCCGCTGCCGAGCCAAATCCATCGGGCGACGGATTCTCCTCGCGGAAGCGTCGCTTCCCTTGGGGTGATGAACCCCCAACGCTAGAACACGCCAACCTCGACTGGAGTGCCATGGGCTGCATTGACGTGGGAGCGTGTCCAAAAGGCGATAGTGCCTTCGGGTGCCGGCAGATGATTGGTAACGTCTGGGAGTGGACTAGCACCCCCTTCCGCCCCTATCCCGGCTTTGAAATTGACCCCTACAAAGAGTATTCGGAACCGTGGTTTGAAACCCGTAAAGTCCTGCGCGGCGGCTGCTGGACGACCCGTTCGCGCCTCCTACGGAATACGTGGCGTAACTTCTATACACCGGATCGGCGGGATGTATTGACGGGATTTCGGACCTGTGCAATTCAAACTAACAGCTAGATTTGATAGGTGAGCAATGAAATACACATATAGCTCAGTGCTCACTACTTCCACCCTATGACGGATTAATGATGAAACAAGGGCTACCGGACGGTGTCAATCTGATTAAGGCACCCAAACACGACTCGCAGCAATCGCTAAAAGGTGCGATTGCAGAAGGATTTAAAAGGACTCCGAAAAGTATCCCCGCTCTCTTCTTTTACGATACAGCCGGTTCGCAACTATTCGAGCAGATCTGCAAACTCCCCGAATACTATCCAACGCGAACCGAGCATAAAATCTTAACAGACTATGCGCGGGACATCATCTCAACAGTCCCTGGTGACGTGGAACTCGTGGAACTTGGCAGCGGGAGCGCTTCCAAAACACGGGTCCTTATTGACGCAATCCTCACCAATCAATCCCATCTCCACTACATACCCACCGACATTTCCACCGACTTTCTGCTCGAATCGTCGCTTGCTCTCAGAAACGAGTACCAGCCACTATCGATCACAGCGATCGCCGCCGAGCACAACGATGCTCTTCGGCTATTACCGGAAGGAGGCAGCCAGTCGCGCCTTTTCCTTTTTCTCGGCAGCAACATCGGTAATTTCGAACCGGAAGCAGCGACTAATTTCATCGGACAGATTTGCGGACGAATGCGTGAGAACGACTACCTATTGATAGGCTTTGATCTGGTGAAAGACCGTCAGGTGCTTCTCGACGCTTACAATGACGGCGCCGGCGTAACAGCTGAATTCAACAAAAACCTGTTGCTGCGTATCAATAGCGAGTTGGGCGGCGATTTCGATCTCGATCTGTTCGATCATTACGCACCCTTTGTCGAGGAACACTCTCGCATCGAAATGCACCTGATCAGTCAGTGTGTGCAACAGGTTCACGTGGATCGTCTTGCGCAAAGATTCGATTTTGAGAAAGGTGAATATATCCATACGGAAAACAGCTACAAGTATACGATTGAAGGATTTGGTTCCCTTTGTGAAACGGCGGGAGTGAAAATGCAAAAATGCTATCTTGATGAGCACGGGTGGTTTGCGGTGGGACTATTCCGGAAAGCCGAGAGAGGATAGGAGTATGAACGAAAGTAAAATCGCACTAAGAAATGTCGAGATGCGTTTTGGCGATGTTGTCGCACTCGATTCGACCAGCCTGCAAATTGCGGCGGGTCAAACGACGGTCCTAATCGGTCCGAGCGGTTGTGGCAAATCCACGATTCTGCGGCTAATCATCGGATTGCTAATGCCAACGTCTGGGACAGTCGAATTTGAGGGAGCACCAGTTTCGCAGAATAACATCCTTACGCTGCGACGCCGGATGGGTTATGTGATTCAGGACGGAGGGCTGTTTCCGCATCTGACCGCCGCCCAAAATGTGACCCTCATGGCGCGGCATCTCCATATCCTTCAAGAGGATGAAATTCAAGCAAAACTGAACGAGCTCTGTGAACTGACGCGCTTTCCGCAGGAGGGACTCGCTCGTTATGCTGTCGAGCTTTCCGGTGGACAGCGTCAGCGCGTCAGTTTGATGCGAGCCCTTGCCTTAGACCCCGACGTCCTCCTGCTTGATGAACCACTTGGGGCGTTAGACCCAATGGTTCGTGCCTCCCTGCAAACAGAGCTGAAAGAGATTTTCAGTCGGCTTGGCAAAACCGTCATCCTCGTGACCCACGACATGGCTGAAGCGGGCTATATCGCAGATAGCATCGTCCTCATGCGAGAAGGTCAGATTATCCAACAGGGGACGCTTGATGATCTCCGAGAACGACCGGCTGACAATTTCGTCTCGGAATTTATCACTGCACAACGGAGTTTAGTCCAATTGTGAGATGGGATGGAGGGAAATTAAGGATGGAAGGGTTATCATTGTACGTTTCGGATCTCTCTTGCTTTGGCAAGGTCTGCATCGGCGCGGTCAAAATCGCCTTTTTTCTGGTAAGACTCTCCGCGATTGTGATAGGCATAGGCATCATCAGGCTGGAGTTCTATCGCTTTAGTAAAGTCAGAAATGGCGTTGTCATAATCCTCTTTTTTATAGTAAGCGTTCGCGCGTGAGACATAGGCATTGACATAATCGGGCTTCAGTAGTATTGCTTGGGTCAAATCTGTGATGGTGCTGTCATAATTGCCTTTGTCCAAGTAAGCCTTCCCACGCCAGAAATAGGCTAAGGCTTTATCCGGTTTCAGGAGTATCGCTTGGGTTAGGTTTTCAATGGCGTTGTCATAATCACCTCTGTTCAAGTAAGCCTTCCCATGCCCAAAGTAGGCATAGTAGAACTTCGGCCATGTTGCTTTGTCACTGTCTGCGCGACTCTGCGCGTAACGAGAATGGTTCCGCTGGGAGGAGTTTCGGAGCGCAGAGGCTTTGTCACTGTCTGCAATGGCGCGTTTATATTTACCTTTTCGTAGGTAAACGAGCCTACGCCAAACGTAAGCATCAGCATCATTTGGCTCCAGTAGTATCGCTTGGGTCAAGTCAGAAATGGCGCGGTCATAATTGCCTTTGCCAAAGTAGTTCAGCCCGCGCGAGGAATAGGCTTGGGCATAATCGGGCTTCAGTAGTATCGCTTGGGTCAAGTCAGAAATGGCGTTATCATAATCGAATTTTCGCTGGTAAGCCACACCGCGATTGTAATAGGCAATGGCATCATTTGACCGCTCACGGGCTTTCAAATTCAAAAGGGTATCAGTAGTATCAAGGAAATCGCCGAGACCTTTTATGGACTCGTGGGCGATTTCTCCATCTGTCTGAACAGGACGGTAAGAAGGATCGGCATCATTTGACTGGCCACAGGCTTTCAAAATGGTATCAACAGTGTTATCGACATCTTCTAGAATTTCCTGTCCTGAGAACCGAAGTACAAGCCAACCCTGTAACTGTAACTCCCTTAACTGCTCTCGATCTCGCGTGAAAGCTTTGCGTGTGTTATGGAAGGAAAAGCCGTCACAATAGATTGCCACTTTTGCCGTTGGGAATGCAAAATCAGGTAGTGTAACCAGTCCAGGTATGCTGTCGATCAGATATTGTGAAACTAAGTCCTCTCGATTATGGGGCGCAAGACGGGGGTATAGATCTTGTAGTAGGTGGCGTTCTATTGGCTATTCGCATCGCCCTAGTAATTCATTTAGCGTCATTGAGGGATTGTCTTTCGCCTTTCATACCTTGTTCAGAGGGTTGTGGGAGACATTCCAAAGGGATCGGACTGCCGAACTCTCCCACGAAACGGACAGAGAAATTATAGCATAAGTTGAAATTTAACACAAGAAGGGAAAAGGACGAGCGATGAATCACACGACTACAAACAAGGAGAGGACGGGGATCCTAATCAAAAAGATGAAAAAACAACAAGAATCAAACATCGGCAAACGGAAAAATATCTCACGTTTCACGTTTCACACACTATTCTCCCTTCTGTGCATCTACCACCTGTCTTGTGCCAACGCCCAAGAAATTAGCGTTGGTTCCAAGCGGTTCACGGAATCCTACGTCTTGGGTGAAATAGCAAAGAGATTGCTCGAAGATGCGGGCTACCGTGTGGAACACAAGCAGGGGATGGGCGGCACGATTATCGTGTGGGGAGCGCTACAGAATGGTGACATCGCCATGTATCCTGACTATACCGGCACCATCCAAGAGACGATTCTGAAATCGGCAACTCCCTTAACATCCGAGCAGATGCGGAGTGCACTCGCCGAATACGGCATCGGCATGACGGGTGAGTTGGGCTTCAACAACACCTACGCATTTGCTATGCGCCGGGGGGATAGCGATTCTCGGAACATACATAAAATCTCCGACCTGCGAGACCACCCGAATCTCAAAGTTGGATTGACACACGAGTTTCTGGAGCGGAAGGACGGTTGGGAGCCGTTAAGCCGCCACTACGGCTTACAGATCAAACCACGCGGGATGGAACATGCTCTGGCGTATGCTGCTCTGAACAACGGCGAGATCGATCTCATGGACGCCTACTCCACCGATGCGAAACTGGTTGAGTATGACCTAGCTGTGCTGGAAGATGATCTGAATTTTTTTCCAAAGTACAACGCCGTGTTTCTTTACCGGTTGAACACCGATCCGGCAGCCATCAACGCGATTCGTACACTGGAAGGAGCCATTGATGAAGGGCTGATGAGGCGATTGAACGCCGAGGCTGAACGCGCAAAAGACTTTACAGCCGGTGTCTCGCTTTACTTCAATGAAGTAGAAAGCAGAGCGGTAGAAGTCGCCTCCGAGTCCTTTGTGTCCAAACTATTGCGATGGACAGCGCGACATCTGATGCTCGTTGGCATCTCAATGGCGATTGCGATTGTGGTCAGTATTCCGCTCGGCATACGCGCTAGCCGTCCCGGAATACTCAGCCAAATCATCATTGGCGTGCCGGGGATCATGCAAACTGTGCCATCTCTGGCACTGCTCGCGCTACTGGTG
>JAKZSX010000197.1:0-11752 GCA_047517405.1 Candidatus Poribacteria bacterium
CCAGAAGGATCTGTCTTGATTGCTGTTGGTGATACAAAGGTTGTTTGTACGGCATCAGTGGAGGAGGCACAACCGCGTTTTATGCGTGAACAGCATCTCCGAAATCGAGGCTGGGTCACCGCCGAATATTCAATGCTGCCCCGTTCCACCTCTGACCGGATGCAACGTGAAGTTACCCGCGGGTCGCTTGGTGGAAGAACGCAAGAAATCCAACGACTCATCGGTAGATCTTTGAGGGCGGTCGTAGATCTCAAAGCCCTCGGTGAACGCACAATCTGGATCGATTGTGACGTCATCCAAGCGGACGGTGGCACACGCACTGCATCAATTACAGGCGCATTCATCGCGCTTTGGGATGCCTGCCAGTGGCTGATGGATCGAAAACTGATAACAACGGTCCCAATTATCGAGCACGTGGCAGCGACCAGTGTCGGCATTATCAATGGTGCCCCCATGCTAGACCTCTGTTATACAGAAGATTCTAGTGCAGATGTCGATATGAACGTTGTCATGACAGGCGCGGGGAAATTTGTCGAGATACAAGGCACAGCGGAAGAAACTCCTTTCTCCAAGGAGGAATCGGATCAGCTGCTCGATCTGGCGGTCAGCGGCATTGAACAACTCATCCGCCTTCAGAAGCGGATGATTATCGAGAATAAAGATGAAGTTAGTATTGGCGACTCGGAATCAAGACAAAGTCCGCGAAATCGGTAAAATCCTTAAAATCGAAGACGGGATCGAACTTTTATCGCTCCACAATTATCCGGACGCGCCAGATGTCGTGGAAGATGGCAAAACGTATGAGGAGAACGCTATCAAGAAAGCCTCTGAGCTCGCCGAATACACCGGACACTTAACCATCGCCGATGACTCCGGTTTGGAAGTGGACGCACTTGGCGGAGCCCCCGGAGTCCATTCCGCACGCTACGCCGGCGAGAATGCCTCAGACCGAGACCGCATCGTCAAGTTACTTAGCGCGCTTCAGAATGTGCCTGATGATCGGCGGTTAGGACGTTTCATCTGCGCTGTGGCTATTGCTGACCCTTTAGCGCAGGTGCTGGTTGTCCGTGGCGTCTGCGAAGGTCGGATTATTCGCATGCCGCGAGGAACCGAGGGCTTTGGATATGATCCAGTTTTTGTCCCCGTGGGCTATGATAAAACCTTTGCGGAGTTAGGCGACGAGATTAAGAATCAGATCAGTCACCGTGCAAAAGCGTTGGACGAAGCGAAAAAATTATTAAGCGAAATGAACGTTGACAAGTTCTAAGCTCCCCTATGAAAGCTTTTGCCCCAAACGTCCACACCCGAAAAGTCCTTATACTGATTCCCGCTCTAGTTATCATTCCACTGATAGGGCTTGGACTCTATGTTGGTCCCAATCTGTTAGATACCACGCCACCAACTCTGACAGTAAGAGGCTTAGAGAAGAACAAACGCTATCGTGGCTCTCCCACGCTCAACATTGCCGCCATGGACGAAAAGCCCGGCTTGCGTTCACTGACTGTGCAGATTGATGATGCTCCTCCAATCCCTTTGAATCTCGCCGAAGCGGAGTCCACCTTTTGGCCGCTCCAAACCACCGCATTCGCCGATGGTCCCCACATAGTTTCCCTAACGGCGACGGATAGGTCGTTGCACAGAAACCAGACGCAGTATACGCTTCCGTTTTACATCGACAATACCCCGCCAAAGCTTCAGATTCCTCCGGAATCGCTCCGCGTCGGACAAGGCAGAACACTTGCTCTGTTCCTTCAAGCGGATGAACTGCTTTTAGCTATTGAGGGAAAACTCTTTGATAAAGCGATCTCCTTCTATCCAACTAGCTCAGAGAATTTGTACCGCAGTTTTCTTGGTGTTAGCGTGACATCTACCGTTCAAAACTATCCACTCACAGTGAACGTGACAGATTTGGCTGGCAATGAAGCGGAATATACTTTTCAGGTTAAAGTTAGTAAAACGGTCTTTGCGCGTGGCGGCTACATTACCCTCTCCCCCCAAAAGCAACGGATCATGATGGACAGATCCAAAAGCAGGGAGGACAACACAAAACGGGGTGCAGCTTACGCAAAGGCAGATCGGGAGACCGAGCAGCTTTGGGAGGGGAAATTCATTCGTCCCACATCGGGCCGGTTGACATCGCCTTTCGCGAAATACCGTGAATATAACACCGGTGTCCGCCGGCATCACTACGACACAGACATCGCAAATGTGGTGGGCACACCGGTCTATGCGTCGAATCGTGGAATTGTTGCTCTCGCTGACCGGCTGCATATCTACGGAAACGCTGTGATTCTCAATCATGGGCAAGAGGTTTCGACCAGTTACAACCATCTAAGCGAAATTCATGTGAAGGCTGGAGAGCGTGTTGAGAAAGGACAACGCATCGGATTAATGGGAGCCACCGGACAAGCCACAGGCTCACACCTCCATTGGGGCATGGTAGTCAGGGGGGTAGCGGTCACGCCAGAAGAATGGACAGAACGAGATTTCTCGTCGCCGGAACGCGGGCAATTACCGGGTCCGAATGGGGAACAAAGATGAATAAACTCATTCAACTTGAACAAATTGTACCCGGCAAGGTCTGCTTTTCATGCGATGTTTGCTGCCGATTCCTCGACCAAGACAGTTTCCTCGCACCAATCTTTACCCAAGCTGAAATGAGACGGGCGATTGCGAACGGGGTGAGCCCGAATCGCTTTCGTCCCACGGCAGATGGGAAAAGTGCACAGGTTAAACTGATACCGCATGGGGATATGTACATCTGTCCCTGTTTTAATCCTGAAACGAGCGAATGCACAATCTACTCGATTCGTCCGTTGGACTGCCAGATCTATCCTTTCGCCCTGATGTACAATCAAGACCGAACGCAAGTTGTGCTGGGTGTTGACATGATCTGTCCTTATGGCGAGGAGGAAATCCAAACGGAAGCATTCCAACACTATATCAACTACATGGCGGACTATCTGGAATCCGATTCGGTCGTTGAAACCATTGCTGTAAACTGGCAGCTTATTGGTTCCTATCAGGAAACAGTGGTAATTGTCCGCACTCTAGAAAAGTTGACGTTAGCAAGAATAAAAAAATAGATGTTGAATCAGCTGGACGCAAAAGCGGACTAAAAAAAGGAGAAGAATATGGCAAAAGTGCCGTGCCGTTTGGCGGCGTTGGATTTAGATGGAACGCTGTTAAATGATGAGCACGTTGTGACAGATCGGAATTGCGAGGCACTTCAAAAATTATCAGTGCAAGGTGTTGTGGTTGTGCTCGCTTCAGGAAGGATGCATCAAGCCATCTTGCCGGTTAGCAATCGGATTGGGTTGGAAAATCCAATAATTTCATACAACGGTGGTATGGTCAAACACCCCCTAACCGGGGAAGTTATGCACCATACCCCCATTCCGGCGGCGGACGCAATGGCACTGGTCGAATACGGCGATCCGAAGGGACTCCATTTTAACTTCTGTCTGAATGATCAATTATTCATCAAGGAGCACAATCAGTGGAGCGAGCTATATGAGAAGCGGACAGGAGTTGTAGCAACAGCACTCGGTGATCTTCGCGAGTTAGATGGGCAGGAACCGACCAAGATGCAGATTTTGGATACGCCTGAAAAAATCAATCTGCTCCTCACCGAATGCAAGACCGAATTTGGTGAGCGGTTATACGTCACGCGGACACAGGTCGAATACATTGAGTTTATGAATCCACAGGTATCGAAAGGGCGAGCGTTGCAAGCTCTCGCTGTCCAACTTGATATCCCCAAGAATCTGATTGTTGCCTTTGGCGATGGATATAACGATGAAAGTATGATGGAAGCCGCTGGTTTCCGGGTCGCTATGGGCAATTCCGTCGATGAAATTAAAGCTATCGCGAATTATACGACCGACACCAACCAAAACGATGGAGTCGCCCTAGCAGTCGAGGGTCTGCTGCTGTGAAGGCAATCAAAGCAGCATTGACCTACGCTTGTATAGGATGACGGACTTTTGTCCCCAGGACCGGAATATTTGCAACGAGTGCCATCGAGTCCTGTTCCCGCTCAATCTCCATTTCAACTTGCTCTCGTTCAAGTATAAAATACTTCGACAGGACTTCGGTCAGTTCTGCTTGCAAGCTTTCCATAATCTCTTCATCAATGCCAGTCCGATCTTGGACCAGGATGAGTTGTAGCCGACTTTTCGCAACACTTTTGCTCTTCCGCTCCCGATTCAGTAACTGTATTAACCGTCTGAACATCAGTTTTCTCCTTTTAGCCCCAGGTGAACAGTTTGCCAAACCAGGTACCGAGCAAACCTACCGACTTAAACTCTGGAATTGGAACATCTTCCCCTTCAAGCCTTTGCACAATCCGCTTATAGGCTTGCCCAGCCTCAGACTTATGATTATAGGTTGACGGCATACCTCGGTTCGTTGAAATAAGGATTTCTCTATCCTCCGGGATGACACCGATCAGATCGATTGACAAAATGTCTATGACATCCGTTGGCTCCATCATATCCCCTGTCTTGACCATCTCCGGTGAGAGTCGATTGATAATGAGGTACAGGTCATTAATAGCCATGTTCTGCAACAAACCGATGATTCGATCCGCATCCCTGACCGCCGCAACCTCTGGCGTGGTCACGATAAGCGCTTCATCAGCACCCGCTGCCGCATTTTGGAACCCCTGCTCGATCCCAGCAGGTGAATCAACAAGAACGTAGTCGTGTGTCTCTTTCAACTCAAGGCAGAGCTTCTTCATCTGTTCCGGCTGAATATCACTTTTGTTGTTCTTCTGTGAGGCTGCAAGCAGGTAGAGATCTTTTGTCCGCCGATCTTTGACCAGTGCCTTGTCAAGTTCACAATTGCCTTCGAGAACATCCATTGATGTATACACGACACGGCTTTCCAACCCCATAATAACGTCAAGATTTCTTAACCCTATATCCGCGTCAACGACAACCACTTTCTTGCCCAACAGAGCGAGAGACGTTCCGATATTCGCCGTCGAAGTACTTTTACCAACCCCGCCTTTACCAGACGTAACGACGATTACTTTCCCCATTTTTTCGTTGTCCTTCCTTCACAAAATTTCTAATATCGTACCAGTTCTGATTGAGAACCATGCCCAAATGCCTGTGACCGAGGAGGTCTTCGCTTTAGGTAGTATTCACCCCTAACCATCCCTCCAAGAGCCTCGACATCTAAAAATAAACCGTTGGCACCAAAATCTGAAGACGCTGAGAGGAACCTATGTTGGTTTGTCTTTTTCCCATCCCGATCCGAATCAATCAAATTCTTCAACGATGATTGCGTCTTCTAGAACTCGCGCAATTTCTGGTCTGTGGTGCCGGTGCTGTTTCCCAGCGGGGGAGCGGGTGATAAAACGCCCAATTCTCAACTGAGTCGGTAACAAATTCAGCGCAAAAATCATTGATGATGTATTACCGAGAGCACCTGCATGAGCAAGACCACGTAACGTTCCAAGAACAATAATATCTCCGGCGGCAACTACTTCCGCTCCCGGGTTCACATCGCCTAAGATTACCATATTCCCTTCTAAAGCACGCTCGACCTGTCCAGAACGTAATGTCTGACGGATAAATCGTGTATCTTCATGCGTCGAAGCAAATTGATTATAAACACGCTCTTCTCTATGGAGCGCGGGTACTCCTGCAATCTGAGGTTCTTTGGCTACCTTTGGTTCGTCGTAGGAATCACCAATAACCTGCTTAACTTCGAGTCCATAGTTTTCGTTCAGTAAATTTTTAAGGCGAACTAACTCTCCATCATCAACTGATCGACTTCCAAGACCGATATTCATAGTCATACCTGATAACGAATCCCCTAAGTTTGCCATTCGTTCTATAATCGCCTGTTCGATTTGCTCTATCGAGGCTTCCGGGTCAATAATTAGGCGCAAGCCATCGCGGAATCCCTTGAGTTCAACGGTTGGACGTGATACGTTCTGCATTTCACCCCTCTTGTGGAATAATTACCTAGTTTTCGACCTTCGCTAAAACATAGGGACCATCAGGAAGCGCAGCAATTTGGGCATCAGCTCCATGTTTGGCAAGAACGTGCGCAATCCCCTCTTTAGGAGTTCGTATTGGATGCACAAATAGGTCTTTCAGTTGGTCATAAGGTATACCATCAGCATAACAGAAGATTTCGGCTTTTTTTGCGGCTTTCGCCAACTCCTCCAGTTGCCACTGATCAATCACAAAGTTCGCTGGGTCATGAATATCGTGAATAAACTGATTCAGGTCTTTTGTCTTCAAAATCAACTCTGTGAACGGTTTGCTCCCAATTCCTTGGCTGCACTCCGCAACCAAAATAATACTCCCATTCGGCTTAACGATTTCGACCGCTGCCAGCATTCCCTTGACCGCCTGATAAAACGTGGCATCAAGCGGATAACCTGCACTTGATACAAGGACAGCGTCCACAGGCTTCGGCAATGTTACCTTCACCTGTTTCTCAACGAACCTGACGCCTGCTAGATGAGACTCGACGATATCGCCGGCAAATATACCCGTCAGTCTACGCTGGTCATCGATCGTGACGTTCACGTTAAAATCGACACCTGCCATCAAGGCAACCTCGGTGGCTTCGAGATGAAGTGGGTTACCTTCAAGGTTACCGACCGAAGCATTCGGGTGTTCAAGAACCTGGGGACCGTGCAGAACCTTCATCGTCTCGATCGAAGCTAGTCCCGGACAGATTGATTTGCGACCACCAGAATATCCTGCCATCAGGTGCGGTTCAATCAGAGCGGTCGTGACCTTCAAATCTGATTCCAGATAGGTTTTATCAATATAAGCCGGGGCACCGCCGCGTGTTAAACCGAGATATTTATGCGTTTCAAGTTCCTGTGAAAGATGGTTGACAATCCGGTAATCCCTCATAATCTGGGTGCCAACCATTTCCTCGAGCTCTTTTCCTTCATTGGGACGATGGATGCCTGTTGCAATCAGAATCGTGATTTTTTCACGTGGAATACCGTTTGATTCCAACGTTTGTAAAATTGGTGGCAGGATTAACTTATTGGGAACAGGGCGTGTCACGTCCGAAATGACAACACAGGCGGAAGTCCGATCTTTCGCCAAGGTGGCTAGCGGTACGGAGTCAATAGGCGATTTAAGCGCGTCCCAAACTGCACGCTCTGGATCCTCAATTGGGACGGATTTCTGGAGGGTCAACACGCCTGCCAGATTCCGCTCAGGGATTTCAACTTCCAGCAGATTCCGTCCGTATTTCATGCCAACTCGCATTCGAATTTACCTCGGTTTGCTGACTTCAATGTTAGAAAACTTCATGTACACTTTGCCATTATAACATTATAAACGAGATTCCGTATTTCATGCAAGTCTTTTTTCAGGTGATTATTGGGAAAGAGCCTTGCTATATTTGATTCAAGAATCTGCGTGACGGTTAAGTTCGTTCTATGAAGTGTAAAATGAAAAAGATTATTCAAAATTTGAACCTTGACGAATTGAGGGTTTATGTGGAATAATTTTGGGCTCTTGTTAAAAATATGGAGGATGAATGTCTATGCCAAGAGTTGGAATTAATGGCTTTGGTCGGATTGGACGAAACGCATTAAGAGCCGCATTGAAAAACAAAGATATAGATCTCGATTTTGTGGCAATTAACGACCTAACAGACCCAGAAACACTCGCACACCTGCTTAAATACGATTCGGTGCTTGGGGAACTCGATGCCGAAGTCCAACCAATAGATAACGGACTCATTATCAACGGTAAAAAGATACTCGCCTTTTCTGAACGGGATCCAGCTGCGCTCCCTTGGAACGATTTAGGAGTGGACGTTGTTATTGAATCAACAGGTTTCTTTACGGATGGGAAGGATGCATCCAAACATCTAGATGCAGGGGCGAAAAAAGTAATTATCTCCGCTCCCGCCAAGAATGAAGACATCACTATCGTGCTAGGTGTCAACGAGGGTAAATACGATAAAGAAAAACATCATATTATCTCTAACGCTTCCTGCACGACAAACTGTCTTGCACCGCTTGCAAAGGTGCTGTTGGAAAATTTCGGTATCCAAAGTGGTCTGATGACAACTATCCATTCGTATACGAACGATCAGCAAGTTCTGGATCTCCCGCATACCGATATACGACGGGCACGTGCGGCTGCACTTTCGATGATCCCCACGTCTACAGGCGCGGCAAGCGCGATTTCGCTGGTTATTCCTGAACTTGCGGGCAAATTTGACGGGATGGCGATTCGAGTCCCAACGCCGAACGTTTCTATTGTGGATCTCACCGTTGATTTAGAAAAGAAAGCAAGTGTAGAAGAGGTTAATGCAGTTGTGAAAGAGGCAGCTGAGGGAGAACAGCGCGGAATCTTAAGCTATTCAGAACTGCCGCTCGTATCGGTGGACTTCAAGGGAAATCCCCATTCGTCAATCTTCGATGCGGAATTCACAAGGGTAATCAAGGGTAAATTGGTGAAAGTTCTCTCTTGGTACGATAACGAATGGGGATACTCAAATCGTTTGGTTGAATTGGCTACGCGTGTGTTATAATGGGCGCAGTCGGTCCCAATCCGTCCACAATTCACAGGAAACCATGCGAACACCAATCATCGTCGGCAATTGGAAGCTCAACAAGACCATCGGTGAAGCGATAGCACTTGTTACGTCGCTTCGGTCATTGGTCGCTGATGTCACCGATGTCGAAATCGTTGTCGCTCCTGTTTTCACGGGGCTTTCCGTGGTCGCACAGGCACTAGCAGACGTGGATATTCGACTCGCAGCGCAGGATGTGTTCTGGAAGGACAACGGCGCATTCACAGGCGAGGTGTCGCCGGGGATGCTTAAGGAGGTCGGTTGCGACTACGTAATTATTGGTCACTCCGAACGCCGGCAATATTTCAGTGAAACGAATGAAAACGTTAACCGCAAGGTAAAGGCAGCACACGCGCACGACTTAACGCCAATTATCTGTGCAGGCGAAAGCCTTGAGGAACGAGAGGCGGACGAAACCGGAGCAGTGGTCAAGGACCACATTCTTAACGGAATCGCCGGGTTATCCGCAGATCAGATCGCTTCTACGGTAATCGCTTATGAACCTGTTTGGGCAATCGGGACGGGCCACAATGCGACCGCAGACCAAGCCCAAGAGGTCCACGCACTTATCAGGTCGCTCTTATCAGAAATCTATTCGGTTGATGTGGCATCGCAGGTCCGGATTCAGTATGGTGGAAGTGTCAAGCCGGATAATGCTGCTGCGCTGATCTCGCAGCCTGATGTAGATGGCGTATTGGTCGGCACAGCGAGCTGGGAAGCGGAATCGTTTGCCCAAATCGTCAAAACCGTGTCCGATGCCTATTCAATCAAGAAAACATAAACAATCATTACGAAAGTGAGGAACTATCATGGGAATCGTCGTTGGCTTTATTCTCGTTCTTTTTGTACCCGCCTGTATCTTGCTGCCCATTATTATCCTGCTGCAAGATAGCAAAGGGGAGGGACTTTCATCAAGTGCATTTGGTGGAGCGGGTAGCAGTATGCAATCCGTCTTGGGTGGACAAGGTGCAGCAACCTTTCTCTCCAAGGTCACAGCGTGGCTCGCTATCGGATTCATGGTAATGGCACTGTTCCTGATGCGGTTCTACGGTGAAACGGGTGGCGAATTAAAACCGCTTCAGGAGGGAGCAGCACAGGCCGAAGGCACGATTACACCTTCAGATGAAACAGCGGAAGCAACCGCAGATTCGGAAGCAAGTGCCACCGCGGAGACGGACGGAGCTGATTCGTCAACATCTGAGACCTCAGATGATACTGGAGGAAGCGCGGGGAAGTAGGCGGGTAATGAATACGGTTAAAACCCGGTCGATATACTTACGTGGGGCATAATTTGAAATTCTATCGCGGTTTCTAATTTCAAATGTCGTAGGGAAGGGAGGTGCTTTGCCTTTCTTCCATTCCTTCCTCTTTTTCTAAAATGGATTGACGTATCGAACACACCACCTTGAATTCTCTTCGTACTGCGAACCCACCGATGTCGAATCAGCTTATCCCTCAACAAACTTGGAGGGTGCATCCACTGTGTGAAAATTGGAGGAGATCCTCCTTGCTTTTACTCTTTCTCCTCCTCCTGTTCTCAGGCGTTTACTGGCTTTTCCAGTCAATTTTTGTTGCCTTCCTTTCAGCAATCTTTGTGACCGGCTCTTTATACCGATATTTTGTTCCGTTCCGGTATGAATTCTACGAGCATCAACTTGTTGTCACAGCACCATTTTACCGCCTAACAAAGCCTTGGTCTGACTTTCGCAGCTTCTATGTCGACAATAACGGTGTGTTATTAAGTCCATTCACCCGGCCTTCTCGGCTTGAGAACTTTCGGGGCCTCTATATCCGTTTTGGTGGGAATCGATCTGAAGTGATTGACTTTATCAAAGCTAAAATTGTAACTTAGAACTAAATTTTTTATTGCGAATAAAAAAAACTGAATGGTGGGTGCTGCCCTACAGAACCCGCCGCAAGTAGGTGTATCAAGAAAATGGCAGATAACAAATTCACACTTATTCACACAGATTCTCAGACGCAAGCCAGAATCGGGAAACTGCGAACAGCGCACGGTGTTGTCAACACCCCAATTTTCATGCCCGTTGGCACACGCGGCACTGTTAAAACGTGCACTCCGCGCGATCTGGTTGAAATTGGGACAGAGATTATACTTGGGAATACCTACCACCTCTACCTACGTCCCGGACACCGAATCGTCCAACAAGCGGGCGGGTTGCACAAATTTATGGCTTGGAAGAAACCCGTCCTCACCGACAGCGGTGGGTTTCAGGTCTTCAGCTTGGGACCGCTTCGCACGATTACAGAGGAAGGGGTCGAATTCCGCTCTGAGATTGATGGATCTAAACACTTTATTAGCCCGGAGCGTTCCATCGAGATCCAGAATGCGCTCGGCGCGGACATCATCATGATCTTCGATGAATGTCCACCACTACCTAGCGATTACAACTACCTCAAGCAATCAATGGAAATGACGCTCCGCTGGGCGGAACGCTGCAAGAAAGCCCACCGGAATCGCAATCAACAGTTATTCGGCATTGTACAGGGCGGGATGGAAAAATCGCTGCGCAAGATCAGCGTTGAAGGGACAGCAGAGATTGGCTTCCCCGGCTATGCAATCGGTGGACTCAGCGTCGGAGAAGAGAAACCGTTAATGTATGAAACGCTAGTCTACACCGCACCACTATTGCCGAAAGAATCGCCGCGCTATCTGATGGGGGTCGGAACGCCGGAAGATTTAGTCTACGGTGTAAGCTGCGGGGTAGATATGTTTGACTGTGTGATGCCGACGCGCAACGCACGAAACGGTTCACTCTTTACGACGCTCGGTACCGTTAAAATCCGTAACGCGAAGTACAAAGCGGACTTCACGCCGCTAGATCCGAATTGTGTGTGTTACACTTGCCAGAATTTCACACGTGCCTATCTCCGACACTTGCACCTAGAGAACGAGATCCTCGCGCATCGGCTGCTCACACTTCACAACTTGCACTTCTACCTGAGCCTAATGCGGGGTATCCGGCAAGCAATTCGGAAGGGCACATTCGCCCGTCTTAAAGAGGATATTGGGGAGTTAATGCAGCTTGGACAGAAACCGGAGAAAAAGGAAACGGAAGGCAGGACGGCAAGGGTAGACTCACGCAATACACAAGACGAATTACCGACGGTTACTTCAAATCGCAAACGCAGACGGGCAGCAATATGATGTAGCTACTTT
>JAKZSX010000198.1:0-3537 GCA_047517405.1 Candidatus Poribacteria bacterium
GACGATGCCGCCGCCGATGCCTGTGCTCATCGTCATGTAGAGGACATAATCGTAGCCACGTCCGCCTCCAAATCTCGCTTCTGCAAGTGCGCCGGCATTCGCATCATTTTCAATGACCGTCGGAATATGAAACTCCGACTCGATTATCTCTTTCAACGGTAGCGCATCCCATCCCGGCAGATTTGGTGGCGAATAGATAATGCCGGTTTTTGTGTCGAGGGGACCACCGCAACTCACACCAATCCCTGAGATATTTTCGCGCTTCAAGCCCGCCAAATGAAGCACCTCACCAACCATCTCTAAAAGGAGCTGTACCGCATGGTGAGGGCCTTTTTCTGACTCGGTCGGCCTCCGCACTTTCTGTAGGATGTTTCCATCTTTATCAGCGACAACGGTGGCAAGTTTTGTCCCCCCGATGTCGATACCGACGACGTGTGAATTCATCTGCAAATGCTCTCAGTTAAATAAATATTTCTGTACAATATCTTCCCGCACCTGAACTCCCAAGCCGGGGGTTTCCCGTACTGCGAGATAACCATCCCTTTGCACCCACGGGTCGTCGACCAGTTCGTGTTGCATCGGTGATTCATGCGGTTTGAAATCCATCGCTACACCGTGTGTTGAGCCGGCGAGCAGGTGCAGACTGGCGGCGGTGTTGAGGGCACTACTCCATGTGTGAAAACTGAACTCCAGATTTTCTGCTTCGATTAGTTTGATGACATGTTGAGAACCGGTGATGCCGTGACAACGACCGGGGTCTATCTGCACGACATCGACACCCCCCGACTGGATGAGACGCCGGTAACTCTCGACGTTCCATTCGTCCTCACCTGTGCCTATGGGAGTAGCGACTGCCGACCGGAGCCGGGCGTGTCCTTCAAGGTCGTGAGGCGGGAGCGGCTGCTCGATCCACCTGAGTCGATACGGCTCCAAATCTCGAAAACGCTGAATGGCTGTCGGGACATCCCAGAGACCGTGATGCCCAGGTGTGTCAACAATCAATTCGAGGTCATCACCGATAGCCTCCCGCACCAGTCGGACAATTTCGATATCGCGCTGCCGGTTTTGACCGAAGAGTGCCTCGGGCCGCATACCCCAACCAGCTTTGACAACCTGATAGCCCTCCTCGCGGAGAAAACGAAACTCGTTGAGCGTCCAGTCAAGATCCTCCATGTCAAAGATAAAGGATGCCATAGCGACGACTTTATCCTGCAGCTGACCTCCTAGCAGTCGGCAAACAGGCAAGCCCAAGGCTTTACCTTTCACATCCCAAAGTGCCATGTCCAAAGCACTCACCCCAAAAGCAGCAATTCCCTCAGGACCATACCACCAGATGCGTGACTGCATTTTGTGCCAGAGTCTGTCAACATCTATGGCATCCTCGCCAACAAGCAGCAGCGCAAGTCCCTGTTCGATAATGATCTTGGTTGCCAGTGCCGCCTCACGAAATTGCGAAATACATTCCCCCCAGCCAACCAGGCCATCTTCAGTTTCTACGCGGGCGAGGGTGATATAGCGTTCGATATCTTTGTAGTGCGGTTCTGGGTATGCGAGCGGAAAGGCTTGAATATCTCGAATTTTCATGGTTTTTACCTCATTTCGGTGTTGGCTGCCTCTTTTCACCAGTATCGGTGAAGAGTCGCAATCTCTGTTCCATGCAGAAGTGTCGTATGCCTATATCCAAGGCACTGACAGCATTTTTCCTATCTGTTGGAATCAGGTATCGGATCTGGTCGGGGGCGCAAAAACAGTAGGGAACATAAACTAACTAACAATAGCCCACCCATCCAGAGGAAGCCAACCGCAAATCCATAATATTCTCCTATAACCCCCATGGCAGCAGGAACAATGCCGCCGCCAAACAGATAAACGAAGGGAATCATCAATGAGACAGCCACATTTCGGGTTTGGGGAGGTCCCACATTTGCCAGTCCCAATAGTGCGACCGGAAAAAAAGCAGCAACGACCGCCGGTTGAAGAAATACTACAATTACTAGGAGCACATTTTGACCAAAGCCCAATAATCCCGTTAGAATACTAGTTGCGGCATAAATGCCTCCCATCACCCGCTTTGTGCCGAACCGATCCGCCAACCAACCGGCAAGAAAAAGAGTCACAAGCCCAGATATCCGCGAAAGCCCCACGAGGGTATTCACCAATCCTTGGTCTAGCCCCCGTTCGCTGATAAGATAGACCGGTAGGATTGAGTAGACCCCAACACTTGCCCCACAAGCCAAGCTCATTAAGATAGCGATAATCCAAAATGAGGGCTGGTAAAAGATTCGTCCGACATTATCCCAACGCGGCGGCTCTCCGGGAAATCTTCCCCCCTGTCCAAACAGCGCATATGTCGCTGCCATCATTAAACCTGCGATACCGACGATTATCAGGACACCTCGCCACGATGTAAAACTTAACCCTAACTCGGCAACGATAGGTGCCAAGACGTATCCCATCGTGGGTCCCGCTTCATGCAGTGAAATCGCTTTCCCCCAATGCGCTGGGTCCACCAAACGGGTCATCGTCGCCATCGCCGACGGAAAATATAGTCCAGATCCCATGCCGAGCACTATCATGCCGATTTGAATGCCGATCAGCGAGCGGCTAAAAGCGATTATTAGAGTCGCCAACCCACACGTTATTGAGGCAAGCAGGATTGTTCCACGATGCATAATCCTTTGGGAGACGAAGCCGGACCCGAGCATCACCGGCGCAAATCCGATAGAGATGAGGAGAAACAAACTGCCCGATTTCGCATGGGATAGATGAAGCTCCTCCTCAATCTGCACCAGCAACGGTGAAAAGATAACACGCGAAAGGAACGTGAAAAAGAGAATCCCAGCGAGAAACAGAATGGGGGTTAATATCTGATAGATACTTTTTTGACCGCTTTTCTGCACCGTAAATTTCCTACTATCACCTGCCTTATTTCAACGATCTCGGTATTCAAGGAACAATTTTCCCTACGAAAGCGCGAAAAACAGACCATCACTGTGGTTGCATTCCCATCCAATAGACAGCGTTGGAAAGAATGTCGTCGCATCCCTCACCTGTAACACCGGCGGTATACATCATGCCGGGGACATCAACGCGGTTATGCCCTGTGGGACGCTCCAAGTTCGGCAGCCAATGTGGAACCGTCATATCGGGATTGGAGAGTAGTTCAACACTGAACTTGCCACGGATGTCCGAGGCTTGCATCCCAACGATCTCGGCGCTTTTATGTCCCCAATTTCCCTCACTGACAATTTCAGGCTTCATCAGGGCCAGTACGATGAAAATCCGACCGTCAGGAGCGATGTGGATGGCACCATCCATGGCGAGACTCCAACCCTTCCATTCCTTGGGAAGTTCGTCGGTGAGTGAGCGGCGGCACCACTTACCAGCCCCATCCAGCCATACAACCCACGCTTGGGACGGTAAGGCAAAGGAAGGACAGGTACTGTAGAGGACATAGGGAGTGCTCTCCCCATCAACGGCGATGGAGCCGAAACGCAAATCCCTATGTTTGGTGTCAATGAGCGTGACTGTCTCGCG
>JAKZSX010000199.1:0-6500 GCA_047517405.1 Candidatus Poribacteria bacterium
CACGATTGCTTACGTCAACACGGAGGCGATCTCCGCTGGGGCAATGATTTCCTTGTCGTGCGATCAGATTGTCATGAGGCACGGTGGCGCAATTGGGGATTCCGCACCGGTCTCGATTCAAGGGGAAGAGTTGAGTGAAAAGGCGGTTTCTTATGTCCGCGGCAAGATTCGTGCAACAGCAGAACGAGGTGGCAGAAACCCTGACATCGCCGCCTCCATGGTAGACATACGGCTCTATCTCGTTAGGCTTATGGATGGCGAAATTATTACACTCAGAGAGGAAGAGTATATCGAAAGGAAGGAAATTGGGGAGGAGATGGAAATTATCGCCGCCGGAGGGCCCGAGGGTGAACTACTGACCTTAACGACTAAAGAAGCGTTGGAGTATAATCTAGCGGACGGAGAGGCAGATACGGTCGAAGACCTGTTAGGGATGTATCAGATTGTCGAAATTGATGGGGAACGCAAAGCCTTAACTGTGGAGGGAGTTGCAGGGAAACAGATGGAACTTGGGGATGATAGCGTGAAAATCATTAAGTCGCTACAAGACGCAACGCAGGAAACAGTGTTGATAACTTTGGCGGACCGGTTTGTCTTTTTTGTTACCAGTCCGTTTGTTAGTCCGATACTTCTTGCATTGGGCACACTCGGATTATTCGTGGAAATTCGGACTCCCGGTTTCGGTGTTCCAGGTATTGCTGGGCTTATTTGTCTAGGACTGTTTTTCTGGGGGCACAGGCTCCTGAATATTGGCGCGGATTATGCGGCACTCGCATTCATCATTGGTGTGGCACTGCTTCTGATAGAGGTGTTTGTGATACCGGGGTTTGGTGTTGCGGGCATTGCTGGTATTGTATTGATGGTGGGCAGCGTCTTTTTCGTATTCCGAAATGCTTACAAACTGGAGACAGCGGTTTCTGGATTGTCGTTTGCGATAATCCTTACCTTTGCGCTTGCCATCGCGCTCTCTTACATCTTGCCCAAGACCCGTACATGGAATCATCTCGTCTTGGAGACCGCCATGGATTCAGACATGGGATTTCATTCCGCACCACGGGAGGATTTTCAGAAATACTTGGGCAAGACGGGGGTTGCTCTCACGCCGTTACGTCCTGCTGGTACTGTTCGCGTTGACGATAAGCGACTCGATGTGGTCACCGCTGGTGACTTTATTATGCGTGAAACACCTGTGAAAATCATCAATGTCGAAGGATCAAAAATCTTCGTCGAAGCGATTGATGAAGCGTAAGATATTAACCGATCCCATGTCATGGTTTCTAATTTTTCTCATCGGTCTAGGAGTTTTATTACTGTTTATTGAGATTGCTTTGCTGCCCGGCTTTGGGGCAGCAGGCATCCCCGGAATAGTGCTGATCGTCGCAGGTATAGGGCTTGTGTGGGTAAAGTTTGGATTGAAAACTAGCTTGATTTATGCGAGTGCTACGATTGCATTGACCATTCCGTTGGCAATTCTGGGGCTTTGGCTTTTTCCGCGCACAAGGTTCGGAAAATCATTTATCCTCGATACCGCTGCCAATCGTACAGATGGGTTTCAAGCCCCGCCCCAAGGTTTGATCAACTTGGTCGGTAAATCAGGGAAGTCAATCACCCCCTTACGTCCCGCCGGTGCTGCGTTAATTAATGATCAGCGCATTGATGTTGTTACCCCCGGTGATTTCATTGAAGCCGAGGTTGAAGTCGAAGTTATCCTCGTTGAAGGAAATCGTGTCGTCGTCCGAAGTTTGTGAAGATAGATAGGTGAATAAAAAAACAGGAGGTCAAGAATGGTTCCAGAGCAGATGTCTCTCGTGTTTCTTGCTATTGTGATAATTGTTGCGTTGTTAGTGCTCTTCTGGATTGTACCCGTTGGGCTGTGGATTGCTGCCATGTTCGCGGGTGTGCGCGTCCGCATTATCGAATTAATTGGAATGCGTCTTCGTCGGGTTAGTCCACCGGTGATTGTAAACGCACAGATCAGTGCCCATAAAGCGGGGCTGACGATTGATATGGAGCGATTGGAAGCTCACTACCTCGCGCGTGGCAACGTCGTTCGCGTTGTAAGCGCATTGATTGCCGCTGACAAGGCGAAGATCGATCTCGGTCTTCAACAAGCAACGGCAATTGATTTGGCTGGACGCGATGTCCTTGATGCCGTTCAGGTGAGCGTTAACCCACGAGTCATTACCACACCGAGGATCACGGCGGTCGCGCTTGACGGGGTTCAACTCATCGCTACCGTGCGGATTACCGTCAGAGCGAACATCAACCGGCTTGTTGGGGGCGCCGGTGAGGAGACGATCCTTGCACGGGTTGGCGAGGGAATCGTTAGTGCGATCGGTGCCTCAGAGACGTACGAGGACGTTCTGGAGAATCCTGACATCATCTCTAGAACTGTATTAGGTCGGGGGCTTGATTCGGGAACAGCCTTTGATATCCTCTCCATTGATATCGCCGATGTCAACGTTGGCAGGAACATCGGTGCCGAACTACAAACTGAACAGGCGGAGGCAGATCTCGTCGTTGCACAAGCCAAAGCGGAGGAGCGGCGTGCAATGGCGGTCGCCCGTAAACAGGAGATGACGGCGAAAGTCCAAGAGATGCGCTCCAGGGTTGTTGAAGCGGAAGCGAGCGTCCCGCGTGCCATTGCCGGCGCATTTCGAGAAGGAAATCTTACCACTCAGAATTAAGGGTTGGCTTGATAAACAAGTTTACATCCGCTAACCCCAAAAGGAGGTTTCAGATGTCTATTCCATATATCATCCCAGCGATGATCGTGATTGTTTTTGTTCTTTGGCTAGCTTGGTTTGTGCCACTAGGGCTCTGGATTGCCGCCCTTGCAACAGGGGTACGCGTCCGAATCTTCGGCGACCTCGTCGCAATGCGTCTGCGCCGCGTTCCCCCTAAAGCTATGGTGGAACCACAAATTGAAGCGACGAAGGCCGGGCTGCAGCTCAAACTTGACAACCTTGAGGCGCATTTTCTCGCCGGAGGAAATGTGACAGACGTTGTGAGAGCACTTATTGCTGCGGATAAAGCGAACATCAGGCTGGACTTTGCACAAGCTGCTGCGATTGATCTGGCAGGTAGAGATGTACTACAAGCCGTCCAGATGAGTGTCAACCCGCAGATTATCAATGTCCCTGATAAAGGCGACGCTAGCTCCGGCATTACCGCTGTCGCACGCGACGGAATTCAACTAATTGCCAAAGCCAGAGTCACTGTGAGAGCCAACATTGACCGGCTTGTCGGCGGCGCAGGAGAAGCAACCATCATCGCTAGGGTCGGCGAGGGGATTATTACAACGATCGGTTCGTCCGCGAGCCATAAAACGGTCTTGGAAAATCCGGGGCGGATCTCGGAGGTCGTACTGGAAAAAGGCTTGGCATCCGGTACTGCTTTTGAAATTCTGTCCATTGATATTGCAGACCTCGACATCGGCGAAAATGTGGGTGCCAAGCTACAAATGGATCAAGCCCAAGCGGAGTTGAAAATCGCTCGTGCCAAAGCGGAAGAAAGACGAGCACTCGCACAAGCGGAAGAAGAGGAAAATAAAGCCCTAGTCGAAGAGATGACCGTGACCCTCGTTGAGGCGGATGCCGAAGTGCCGCGCGCAATTGCGGATTCTTTCACATCCGGCAGGATGAGTGTAATGGCCTACTACGAACTGCGGAATATCATTGCGGATACGGAGATGCGCCAATCAATTGCAACCCCCGGCGGTGACACAGACACAACCCGTTCATCCCATGCGGTAGGACTATCGTAAGAAATTAGGGCGAACGCAAACAGGGAGATATCAATGGAAGAATGGATTCAACTGATTATTATTATTGTTTTTGGGGCTGTGGCGTTGTTCACAAGAGTATTGAGTCGAAGGGGCTCGAAGGAAGAGCCGGCCGTCGTGTTGGAAGAAGACGAGATAACTTTGCCGCCTTGGGGAAACTTGCCAATGGAGGAGGAGATCCCGATCTCTGAATTCATCGAAGAGGAAGCACCTGCCGCCCAACCTGTGCCGGCGCCCGACCCCCAAGTCACTTCAAAGCCCGATCTGGCAAAAGAGGAAACTCAAGTTCAATCTCCCATCGATCCTATAATACCGACAATTCTGGGAATCCCGCTTTCACCCCAGACTTTTCGACAAGGGATTATCCTTGCAGAAATTCTACGTCCTCCCAAATCGCTCCGGGAACCGCGCCAGTAGATTCACCCAAGTTGCTAGCAGTAGGCATACTCCGTATGCCGTAACCTGCACACACTCGTAGGTCGGGCATCTTGCCCGACCCAAACTCCAAGCGGTTTGGCACAGCGCGGACGATTCGTAGGGAACGCAGATCTGTGTTCCGTTTCTGCTTACGCATTATATATTACGTATTACATTCTTATCTCGATACCCAGATGTCGATAGAACCTAGTCAGTGCACAACGCTTCCCACAAAGCGCGATAGTAGTTCATCATACGCACAGGATCGGAGCTCTCGGGAATTTCAACCAGTGTGTAACCCTCATATCCAGATGCCTTCAATAGCGTGAAAAGCTCGCGCCACGGATATTCCCGCCGATACAGCTCGTTGATGTGAACCAACCGGATCCACTCCTTAACTAGATTAAAGTTACCTTTGACAGACCCATTTTCGACTTCCCCCGGATTGGAATTCCAGCAGACAAACACGTTATCGTGCTCAGTGATCTTCATGATTGTTCGGATACGTGGAACATGGGAGGTCTCTCTACCGTGTACCTCAAGACGAATCTGAACTCCCAGATTTTTGGCAAACTCTCCGCACTCGCGCAGGGATAGCCCAATCTGCGCTAGCGTTTTTTCCACAGGGACACCTTCAGGGAGACCGTTAGGTCGAACCTTCACGCCGGGCGCACCGACATCTGCCGCAAGTCGCGCATATTCTTTCGTTCCTTCGATATTCCGGCGCACTTCCTCGATATCTGTTGAGTGATAGTCGAAAGCACTTCCCAATCCCGCCAGCTCAATCGGAGAATCCTCAAACTGCTTTCGTACTTCCTGACGCTCATTCGCAGAAAGATTCACCTCAACATTATGGGCGTGAGTAGTGCGAAGTTCAACGCCTTGAAAACCCGTCGCTGCACAATTTTCAATAATCGTTGGCACGTCCCAATCCTTCGCCATATTATACGTTACAAGACCCAATTTCATCGTATCTCTCCTCCGTCTATGATGGGTGCGTATACTTTCGTAAAGCTGCTATCTTTCCAAGCACTCTAGCATAATCCATTTAATTTGTCTAGTGTGCTGTGAAACAAATTATATTCTGATAACGGAAAACATTTGATCTCAATCGGTTTTTATATTACAATACTCACTCATCAAATGCAAAGGCAAAAGAGAGGGTTGTAAACAGATGGAACGAAGATTTTATGATGAACTTGCCCAAGCAGGTTTACAGGGGGACATGCTCTCCGATGAATTATGTCTACACATTTTAACTTCATCGGAGGTTGAACTCCTTCCCTTGCTTAACGCAGCCTATCAGGTACGCAAAAAATATACCGGCAACGAGGTCCAACTACATATCATCAATAACGCCCAAAATGGCTACTGCCCTGAAGATTGTCATTATTGTGCACAGGCGAAATCATCAAACGCGGATATTGAGGCTTATGCGATAAAGTCCGAGGCAGAAATGTTGGCTGAAGCACAATGTGCCTATGAATCAGGTGCCTATCGTTACTGTATGGTCTTTGCCGGGCGTGGCCCGTCAAAAAAACGCGTCGAGCAGCTCGCCAAATTGATTGAGGAAATAAAATCCCACTACCCAATACAGGTCTGCCTTAGTGCGGGTTTAATTGATGATGCGGACGCGCGAACCCTTAAAGCGGCTGGATTGGATCGACTCAACCACAATCTCAACACATCAGAAACGCACTATCCCAATATTTGCACAACTCATACATATCAGGACAGACTAGATACATTGCACGCCGCGCAAACAGCGGGCATCGAATTATGTGCTGGAATCATCGTCGGCATGGGTGAGGGAGAGAAAGATGTGGTCGAGGTCGCCAAGAGCCTACGAGAGCTGGAGGTCCAGTCGATACCTGTCAATTTTTTACTCCCGATATCAGGGAATGTGCTCTCAGAACCACCGGATCTTAGCCCAGAGTATTGCCTTCGTGTGTTGTGCTTATACCGTTTTTTGAATCCAAAGGCGGAGATCCGAATCGCCGCGGGCAGAGAGGTGCATCTGCGAAGTATGGAGGTCATGGCACTATATCCGGCAAATTCGCTCTTTGTGGATGGTTACCTGAATACGAAGGGGGCGTCGAGAAGACAAACCTTGCAGATGATCAAAGATGCGGGATTTACCGTTAAGGCGGATCGCGACTTGGAAGAACTGCTAAAACAGGAAGACGGAGCCCAAAACCTGCTAACAATTGACGATCGTAAAACGTTTCTGAAAGACATCAAGGATCTGAGACCACAGATTTAACTTGAGAGACTACCCCATGCAGCGGTTCAAACCTGT
>JAKZSX010000200.1:0-3013 GCA_047517405.1 Candidatus Poribacteria bacterium
CTTTCGCCGAGCGCATCAAAACGCCAAACACCTAATCGAATCGGGAAATGATCCGTTACGCATCGTCTGTGACCGCGCCCACGCAAAAGGGATGCTGATTTATCCGACGCTTCTAGTGCAGCAAGGACGAGGTCCCCGTGACCAAGACGTGCGCTGCTCCAACTTCCGTTTCGACAACCCACACTTGGAAATTGGTGCCCGGGGCGATCTGGATGCCGACTTTCCCGGACTCACCTGCCTCGACTTCAAACATGAAGAGGTGCGCGAGGAACGGTTTACGCTCATCGAGGAAACCCTAAACAACTATCCCATTGATGGTTTTGAACTGCAACTCAACTACACGCCGTATTACTTTCACCCAGACGAAGTCGAAGCCGGGCGCGAGATTATGACCGCGTGGATTCGGCGGGTCTATGAAGCTGTCAGGCAAAGCGGTGAGACACGCGAATTAGCGATTCGCATCCCCGCAAGTCTCGAAGGTTGTTTACAGGTAGGCATGGATGTGAGTGATTGGATGCAGCAGGGTATCGTGGATGTCGTTATCGGACAGACATTTTCGGGACCGGAGTTGGTGGATTCGACTGTCGATTTCTGTCCGTTGGTCGAAGCTGCCGAAGGAACAAACTGTCGAGTTCATGCTGCCATTCAGAGCCATGTGGATTCTGACCGCTTGGGAGAAGCCTCCATTGAGATGGTTCGTGCTACCGCTTGTAACTACTGGGCGCAGGGGGTTGATGGACTCTACCTAGCACACTGGTTCGGCAATTGGCCCTATCAGGCGGACTTCTATGAAAAGCTGCGGGAGTTGCCCCATCCGGAGGTGATGGCACCCAAGGACAAGTACTACTACGTTCCCACGGAAACAGGACGCTATCCGAAACCCCCTACGGAACCCGGTATCGCTATGTCATTGCCGGCTGCATTGGCGGTGGACGGTCCCACTGAGGTGAAATTTAAGATTAGCGATGACCTGCCGAGGTGGCATCGGGTTGGACGTATCCACGAAGTCCTCCTCCGCGTGCGAATCATGAACACAACAGAGCTCGATAGCCTCCGCTTCCGACTGAATGGGGTAGACCTACCAGATGAGCTGCTACGCAAACTTAACGAGATGTACCGGATGACCGCGCCGCGCTACCGCACCGGATCGGGCTATTGGTTTATTTACCGGCTGGACGAAGCACATTGGCCCCAACGCGGCGATAACACGCTCGAAGTCACGCTGACAAAACGCGATCCGGACATAATCCCTGAGAGCTATATCCGCGATGTTGAGTTGGAGATTAAGTACCTGATGGGTAAGCATTTTCATCGAGGTCAGGATGCGGATTTGGGACCCTACGAATACTCTGGAATCTAATTCATGGTTCGCAATAAGGAGAAATTACATGCCTCAATCCAATTCCTTAGCCTTGGGAACAGCAAAACAACTTCTCTTCGATGACGCTCTTGTTGAAGCTAAAGAGGGGTTCACCACCACCATGAACCCTGCCACGCGGACCAATACGCCCGTGCTAGCACCCGAAAAGCCGTGGGAGTCGCACGGCTGTAGTAATCCTACGGTAATGCTGGACGAAGGCGTCTACAAGATGTGGTACTCTGCCAACGGGGAGGATGGAGTACCACGAGACTGCTACGCTACATCTACCGATGGGATTCACTGGAAACGTCCGAATATCGGACTAATCGACTATCAGGGCTCGCGGGAAAATAATATAATCTCTCTCAATCTCAATCACGGAAGCATTTTCAAAGACCCATCCGCCGAACCTGAACAGCGTTTTAAGTGCATTCTTGGCGCTGGTAAATATGATTATGTATCGGTATATGGAGGTGGGGCACGGTTTCGGTACGACGAAAATCCACCGGACACATGGCATTACGGCAGTGTCGGTGGCTTATATTCGCCTGACGGAATCCATTGGACGCCTTGTGAAAAACTGATTATGCCGTGGTATACGGATACAAGGAATGTGGCTTTTTGGGATGACCGTCTCCAGAAGTACGTGGCGTATATCCGCTGGAACGAATACCTGCGGGCGGAGGATGGAGCACAGCGAGGGTCTTTTGACTACCGCGCTATCGCCCGATCCGAAAGCGCGGACTTCGAGAACTTCCCTGTGCCGGAAAAAATCCTAGAACCTGATTTCGACGACCCAGAAGATGCAGATATGTGGGGTGGTGGCCTCTACGACACAGCAGCGGTGAAGTATCCCTTTGCGGACGACGCGTACTTTATCTTCACCGCCGCTTACTACCACACCACCGACGCGCTGGACATACAGCTTGCGACCAGCCGTGATGGGATACATTTCGCACGATGGCGCGAACCCTTTGTGCGGCTTGGTCCCGCTGGTGCTTTCGACTCGATGATGCTCTATATGGGGGTCGGTGTGTTGCCTATCGGTGACGAGCTTCGGCTCTACTACACCGGTTATGACCAACCCCATGATAAAGTCACAGGCGAAGAATATCGCCCAGCCATCGGATCTGCGCTGCTACGTCTCGATGGTTTTGTCTCTCAAGACACCGGTGGACAGGGGGGTTGGCTGACCACGCTTCCCTTCACCTTTGAAGGGGATCACCTAGAGGTAAACATGGACGGCAGCGCCAGAGGTTGGCTCAAGGTCGAAATCTTGGACGAGGGGATGCAGTCGCTGAAAGGTTTCACCGAGGCAGATGCAGACCGTCTCGGCGGAAGCAGCACAGCCCAGACCATAACGTGGAACGGCGAACAAGACCTCTCAGCGCTCAAAGGACAAACGGTGCGCTTACGGTTCGTGGGACAGTCGGTGAAGTTGTATACGTTCCAACTCCGATAACAGAAGGAACTGAGACCAAATGAAGGGACAACTCTCCCCGGAACACATTGATGCACTGAACCGACGTCGGCGGGTGATTGTCAATTTTGACGTTATTGCAGCGGACGGCGCAAGGTTTGCAACAAAAGAGATCGAACGGTTGGTCGAGTGGAAGTTTATGTTCGCTGACGAGCCGGGAACGCACATCGACA
>JAKZSX010000201.1:0-2695 GCA_047517405.1 Candidatus Poribacteria bacterium
GCCAGTGATCGGACAAAGTCCCGAAACAAAATCGTCTCTGACAGATTGTCACACGCGTTGCAGTTCTCCCATTCTGTCCAGACATACTCAATTCCGAACCAGCCGCCGTATCCATTCGCATCTGCTACTTCCAAAATCCGTTTGAAATCAATTGTGTTATTGGCAAAGGTCTCTTGCAATCGCTCATTGCAAGCGCCCCTTACGTGGAAGTGGCTTGCGTATTTGACCAACGGCTCTACAACCGCGTCCGGCAAACCGATCCGCGTAAAGTGGGCGTAATCTAACGTCAGCGTCAAGCCGGGGACCTGCTGCACCAATTTCTCCGCCGGTCCCGGCTCCGGGACAATAGAGCCAATGTGGGCTTCGACACCGAAGACGATGCCATACGCCTTGGCTTGATCCACTCGCCAGTTCAGCTCGTCAACCGCACGGGCGAAGGAGTCATCGTATGACTCTGTCTCGAAGTGTGCGCCGGGCAATCCAGTCACATGCTCACACTCGCACTCGGCGGTGTAATCAAGCGTTTTTATGAACCAGTCGCGAGCCTTCTCCCGATGCGATGCTTCGGGGTGATTAGCCGCGTAGGGCTTGAAATCCAGCCCCACTTGAAGAAAAATATCGGCAGCCTCAAGTCCCCAAGCGTCCAATCTCTTTTTCAATCGTCGCGCAGATTGCGTCACGTTCTCGAACTCGCGGGAAGGGCAAAGATGAGAACGGTCCTCAAACAGACCAATATCCACACCTTTGAACTCCAGCATGGCGATGAGTTGAAGCACCTTCTCATGCGGCAACAGCGGAAAAGTAAAGTCTGCACAAGCAAGTTTGGGCATCATGACGACTCCATAAATTTCGTTTGTCCCGTGGTTTCCCACTCAGCAGGCGTGATATAAGCCCCATCTACCACCAACGACGTGCCGGTAACGCCGGCAGAGTCTTCACAGGAGAGGTAGCGCACCGCTCTGGCGATGTCCATCGGTGTGATGGCGACGCCTGTTGGCACACGGCGAAGACGGTTGGCAAGCGTGGCTTCTGGATCGGGGGTGGTGCTCAGGTGGTAGCGCAACATCGGGGTGTCGGTGATTCCGGGGCAGACGCAGTTGCAACGCAGCCCCTCGGCAGCGTAGTCGAGCGCAATAGATCGGCTCAACCCGAGCACCGCGTGCTTGGAAGTGATGTAAGCCGGCGTTTGAGCTTGTCCGATGAAGCTGCCCACCGAACCGATGTTCACCATATAGCTGCGTTGGTTCTTACACAGATGGGGGTATCCATGTTTGATGGAGAAGAAGATTGATTTGACATTAACACCCATCAGATGGTCCCACTCCTGCTCCGAGTACTCCTGCAGTGCCACAACGTGAACAACCCCGGCACAATTAACGATGATCTGCAAGCCGCCATAGTGTGCAACCGTTTTCTCGATCGATTGGCGCACCCCATCCTCACGAACAACGTCGCATTCGAGGAAGATAGCTTCACCGCCATTAGCGGTGATACCTTCGACAACTTTCTGACCGCGCTCGGCTTGTATGTCTACAACGGCAACCTTTGCCCCTTCCTCTGCGAAGAGTTGGGCGGTGGCTTCACCCATCCCCGAAGCACCGCCGCTGATCCAAGCAATTTGTCCTTCCAATCGTTTAAGGCTCATACAATCTCCCATGTTTGTGAATCTCCTCGTTTTGAGGCGGTCCGCTTCAGGTTATCCGCGCCCAACGTAGGGCATCTTTGTTGCCATAATGGTCATGAACAGCACGTTGGCTTCCAATGGAAGACTCGCCATGTGCACGACCGCACGTGCCACATCATCCACATCCATTCTTGGCTCAACCGCAACGCTTCCATTTGCTTGTGGAACACCCACCTCCATTCTGTCCGTTCTCTCAGTCGCTGCGTTACCAATGTCGATTTGACCACACGCAATATCATACTTACGTCCATCGAGCGATGTCGCCTTGGTGAGTCCCGTCAACCCATGCTTGGTGGAGGTGTAGGGTGCGGAGTTTACCCGCGGCACATCCGCTGATATAGAACCGTTATTGATGATCCGTCCCCCTCTGGGATCTTGGTCCTTCATAATCTTGAACGCTTCCTGTGTACAGAGGAAGGCGCCGGTCAGGTTAGTATCTGCGACCATCTTCCATTGCTCGTAGGTCAAATCCTCCATCGGCACAGGCGGTGTGCCGGTGCCGGCATTATTAAACAGTAGGTCAAGCCTGCCAAAGGTCTCCTTCGTTTGGGCAAATAAGTTTTGGATGGAGGCGTGATCTGTCACATCTGTTGGTACAACTAGGACTCGTGAGCTATCCGCTCCCGTCTCCTTAGCAGTGGTCTCTAAAGCCTCTACACGACGACCAGCCAAGACAACGGAATAGCCTTCCTGCGACAGAACGATCGACGTTTGCCTGCCAATGCCAGAACCTGCTCCCGTTACGATAGCAACCTTCGTAATTGAACTCATCTATAAATATCTCCTCACAATACATCTGTAATAAAAAGAACGAAGCGGGAAATTTGCCCCGCCATTTTTTCACGCATAACGCTGTTGAATAGATCGTCGAAACCTGATACAATGAACGCAATTTACTATATCATTGCCCATAAACAACGTCAAGTGCAAAATGGTAGATAGCAGAGGCATTTAATTCTCCTGTAGGAGGGATCTCCGAATCCCGACACCTCACTAAATAACCCTACAAAA
>JAKZSX010000202.1:0-28137 GCA_047517405.1 Candidatus Poribacteria bacterium
GCGGTCTGGTTCGGCTCAAAGGTGGTGCCCTGATCCGCGAAAGCGACTGAATCGAAGATTGCCACATCCGCCCACGCGCCCTTGCGAAGGACACCCCGGTCGGTTAAACCGAGTCGGCTGGCTGGCAGGGAGGTGAGCCTGCGGATAGCCTCTTGCGGACTGAGGCTTTGTTTGTCGCGCACAAAGTGCCGATAGAACCAAGACGCCCATGTGTATGCGCCGTGGAACGATGTCCCCGCTAAAGGACCGTCGGTCGCCAATGCGGTGGCGTCCGAGCCGACCATACAACTGGGGTGCTCAAAGGCGATGCGAATATCTTCTTCGCGATAGGTGAAGGCGAGAATCATCAGGCTGTGGAGGTCGTCAATTTCAGCGAGCAGGAGGTTATAGATAGCATCGAACGGGTCGATGCCTGTCAATTCGCTGATTTCAGCGATGCTCTTTCGGGAAAATTCGGGGTGCGCTTTGCTATCAAAGAGGACAATGTTATTCCAATCGTCCCGTGCCAAGGCAGTGATGATACTGGGATAGGTTTTCAGCTCTCGGCGGGTGGCAGCTGATTGTAACCGTGCGGCAACCGAGACTTTGTCCCCCTCCAGGGCCCATGGCGGCAGGGCAGCACTCAGATTGGTAGTCCCAAACAGCCGTGTGTGCATATCAAAACCGACATCTAACCCGCTATGCTGTGCCTCGTCGACCTGCCTGAGCGCATCTTCGATAGCCCATCGTCCATCCTCAGCGAGCCGTGACACCACGGAGATGTGAGAAATCTGTAAAGGTAGGTTTGATGCGGCACCGGTCCGGATAGCCTCTGCGATGGTTTCCTGCGCTTCCCCGTCCCGATTGCGGGTATGGGTCGCATAGAATCCACCGGCGTCAGCTGTTACCTGACAGAGTTCGACAATCTCCGCTTCCGTGCAGTCCCTTTCGGGCCCGTATTCGAGACCTGTAGAAAAACCGAACGCCCCTTCCTCTAGGCACTGTGTCAGCAGGGATTTCATCCGTTTGAGTTCATCCGGCGTTGAGGGACGATCTACTAGTCCGGCGACAGCGAGGCGCAGATTGCCGTTCGGCACGAGGGATGCAACGTTGACCGTTGGCTTACCCGCTTCAAGAGTGCCGAGGTATTCAGCCATCGTGCGCCAGCCGATCTCATGCCCCTCTTGGTGTCCGTAGATGTTCATCTTCGCCAATTCCGGGTCGCCTATGGGGGCGCATCCGTGACCGCAGTTACCAACGACTTCGAGGGTCACGCCTTGGGTTATTGAACTCATCGCCCGTGGATCGAGGATCATCGTGAAATCGGAGTGGCTGTGGATATCAATGAAGCCGGGCGCGATGTAGAGACCTTGGGCATCCAAGCACGGCACACCCTCCCGTTTTTCGATCGCGCCAATGTCGAGGATTTTGCCATCTTTGATTGCCAGGCCCCCACGAAAGGGTGGGGATCCTGTGCCGTCAATAACGGTCCCATTGTGAATCAGGAGATCAGCCTGCATCCCTTTGTTCCTTATCTCGCTGTCCAACCCAGATCTATCGCCCAGTCTACGCCGGTGATGGCACCCGCTGCCTCAGAGCAGAGATAGATGACGAGGGCGGCGACCTCCTCCGGCGTGATGAGCCGCTTGATAGCGGCGGGTTCTAACATGACCTGCTCGACAACATCTTCTATCGAAATCCCACGTGTCCGTGCTTGGTCAGCAATTTGATTCTCAACCAGTGGTGTGCGGACATAAGCCGGGCAGATGGCGTTGACGGTGATACCGTGTTCGCCGCCCTCCAGTGCGGCCGTTCGCGTGAGACCGATGAGGCCGTGTTTGGCTGTGATGTAGGCACTCTTGAAGGGCGAAGCAACCCGTCCGTGGATGGAGGAGATGTTGACTATGCGTCCCCAGCCGCGGGTTTTCATCGTTCCCCAGACGTATTTGGTCAGCAAGAAGGGGGCGGTGAGCATTACCCTCAACATTTCGTCCCAAGTGTCTTCGGGAAAGACCTCAATGGGGTCGATATGCTGGAAACCTGCATTATTGATTAGAATGTGCACTTCGCCGTAGTGAGCCAATGTCTCGTCCACAAGGCGTTTGCAGTCGATCCGTTGCGAGAAATCCGCCTTCACAAAATAGCCACCGATTGTGTCAGCAAGCCCTTTTCCCTCAGTTTCATTCAGGTCGGCGATGACCACTTGATCACCACTATGTGCAAGTGCTTCGGCGATGGCTTTGCCGATACCGCTCGCCCCCCCGGTGACAATAGCAACCCGTTCACTCATTTTCCCTCTCCTCGCTAGCGTTGGCTGACTTTGTCGTGAAACAGAAAAGAAAATCTTTCAAAGCCGGTGTGTTGGAAGCCTCAAGAGAAAACGAAGCCTATTCAATCAGATATAACAGCTGATTCGATGGATTTAGCGGTTTTCTGAGGTAAGCCCCTAATTTTGTGCGCGAAGTGCTGTGGTGGCGGCTTCATCCACTGTTAGTGTCGCCTCGTCGAGGACCACGCCATACGCCTCCCGCGCTGCTTCGAGCGAAACTTTGCCGTTCTTGACATCATGCGCCACGTCAGCCGGCAGACGCAGCAGCGGTTCGCCCCATCCGCCACCTCCTGCCTGACGATGATAAATCCGTTCCTCCGCCTTCATCGATGTGGATATCATGGTTTGCAACACCTCTTCCTCTCCGTCGGTGTGGTGGAGGACGTTAATCGACCCTCTGCCCGGCTTCCCACCGTAGAGGCCGTAGGGGAGATGGTCTCTACGATCAGAACGGATGGCGAGGTGTGCTTCGCCGGAGAGGAGTCGCCATTCACGCTCAAGCCCCAAGCCACCGCGGAATTTGCCCGCACCGCCGCTATCCATGACATATCCGTAGCGTTCGATGTGCACCGGATATTCGCATTCCGCTTGCTCGACCGGGATATTACTGGCAACATTGGCGGGGTTGCACAGTCCGTCGTTTCCGTCGCGGTCGGGACGCGCTCCCCATGTTCCCGACATCAGTTCATAGTAGACATACGGCGTCCGATCCTCGCGTTGTCCGCCAATTATCACTAGGGAATTGCCTCCTTCGCCGGCGGCTAGGACTCGGTCTGGCAGCAAGCCCGCTAACGCACCAAAGACGGTGTCCGCCAACCGGAACCCGGTGATGCCGCGCATCGAGGACGCAGCCGGCATGACACCGTGAACCACTGTCCCTGCCGGGGCGATGATGTTCAACGGCTTGAACATGCCCGCTGTGTTCGGAATGTCCTCCCGCATCACGGAGCGGACGCACAGCGCTACCACGGATGCGGTGAAGGAGAGAGTATTGTTGATAGCACCTCGGACCTGTGGGTTCGTGCCGGTAAAATCAGCGGTAAGGGTATCATCTTCCACCGTTATCGTCACTGTGAGGCGCACGGGCGGTCCCCCGACGCCATCGCTGTCCATGTAGTCCGTGAAGATGTGGCTGCCATTGGGCCACGACGCGATTTCTGCGCGGACAAGACGCTCAGTATAATCGATGAGTGAGTTCGCACAGGTGGTAAAGGTTTCCAATCCATAACGTTGGATCAGCGTGTGGATCGCACGTTCGCCGATATGACAGGCTGCCAGTTGCGCTCGCAAATCTCCGATAGCCATCTGGGGCAGCCGGACATTGGCACGCAGCAGCGTGAAGATTGCCTCATCGGGTTCACCGGCATGATATAGTTTTAACCAAGGGATGCGGAAACCGTCTTGGAAGATTTCGGTATTATCACAGGCGGAGCTGCCGGGCAGGCGTCCGCCCATGTCTAAGTGATGGGCGGTGCTGACAGCGAATCCGACACGCTCATCCTCCCAGAAGATGGGTTTAACGATAAAGATATCCGGGATGTGCATACCCCCATCAAAGGGGTCGTTGAGGATAAACACATCGCCGGGCTGCATATCGCCGGCGAACTTCTTAAACAATGTTTCCATCGCGAAGGGGACGGAACCGAGGTGGAGGGGGATGGTAATGCCTTGCGCGATCATTTCGCCCTCAGCGTCACAAAGAGAGGTGGAGTAGTCGAGACAGTCCCGGACGATGGTTGAATAGGCGGTGCGGTATAGTGCCATTGCCATTTCGTCGGCAGCCGACGCCAAGGCGTTCTGCATAATCTCGCGCGTAATCGGATCGATTTCAGGCATTCTCAGGCTCCATCAAGGAAAGGCATGGTCATTTTGTATAACCGTACGGTTCACACTCTACAGTCCCTTCAAGAGATGTTTGTAAGAAGGGGCAAAAAAACAGAATTGAAAGGCTATAGCTTGCCCCTGGCAATTGAGGCATGGCTAGGAGAGACAGCGATGGGTGAGGAGGACGACTTGTAGATGGCTGCCGTGAGCTATCATCTTCCTCTTGTCCATCGTTTTCCCGGATCATTATTTTTTTTATTACGGCTGCTAGCGTGTTTGCTTTAGTGCCAATTTGATTCTCTTGAGACGGCGTCTTTGGCGCTGCCGAATCTGTGTTCGTCGGCGCACTTGTCCAACTTTCGATCGTGCCACGAGATCACCTCCTTTTTGCAAATTGTTTTAATCTAACTCAAGTTGCTAGATAGCCTGTAGGTCGAGTATCCATACTTAGCAACTACTAGAAATGACCAAATTTATCCGATGCTGTACACATGTCGCCCCGCTGGGGCTTGAGGAGCTTAGGTGACAGATATTCTATACACATGCCGCCCCACTGGGACTAATAAAGCATAATACGTAATACGTTATGCGTAAGAAGAAACGGAACGCAGATCTGCGTTCCCTACGAATTAGTCTCTCCGGATCATCAGGGTCGAGTAAGATGCCCGAACTACGGATATATGTGCAGGTTAGGACATACGGAGCATGCCTACTACTAGCAACTTGGATTAACCTAGAAAAACTGACTTTGTCACTTTTACGCATCGTCAAACGTTCTTGCTAAATAGAACAACGCATCATCACACAGTGCCTCAACCTCTTTCATTGCAGTGTCCAACAGCTCTTTCGAAGCGCATTGCAGCAGCAGTCGATCCGTGGTAAGTGTGATATAACGCTGCCCGTCTGTGCGAGCGAGCTCTACCTGCGAGTCTGCCTCTTGAACAACCCGATACCCATCTCCGACTTCAATCGCTTCTCGAATCTCCAGACCATCGGCGTTTTTGTATAGTGCTTTCGCTCGTAGCGTTTCTGGTACAACTTCCGGAGCGGGAGGAACGATTTCGGTCTCGGTCGTCTGATCATCTTCCGGTTCAGGAACCGCAACGGGCTCACTTGCCGAATCAATAGCTTCTTCCGCATCGTCTGGGTCCTTCGGTGGTTCCGGTTGATCTTCGCTTTCAGCCAACGGGTCTACCTTGAGCACGTCAGACAGCACACTCGTAACCGTATCAGGTACCGGCTCGGGATCTGCCAATATCCCCTCAAGGGTACGCGCACAAATACCAAAGATGAGTGGATGGAACGCCAGCGTCTCTGGATCGGCGTATTCAAAAAGCGATTTTGCAACGAGTGCGACTTCAGCTTTCTCTCGATATCCCATCCGTTTGAAGCGGGTTTCACACGCTTTGAGTGCGTACGACATGGTGTTACTAAACTCCACAGTAATCAGGTGGGGCAACACCTCAAAACGAAATACTTCGCTAATGTGTTCGGCACCTTCCTTACCCTCCTCCGGCGTTGATTCCTCGTCCTCCTCACCTTCTGAGGCAAACAGGTCTGATTCAAGGGCTTCCATGGTTTTTTGTTGCAACAGATCGGGATCAAAGGTGATATTTTCAAATTCAGGCTCAGCCAGTAACAGTTTGCTGTCCGCGATTTTGTCCTGTAGCAGTTCTTCATCGGACTTCACTGTTTGTAACGCCCGCTGCTTCTGAAAAGCCAACTGTTTGCGCTTGAACTTCTGATTTTGTCGACGTTTTTCGCGCTTACGCGCAATATTGAGGTGTCGATTCTTTCTTTTTTTTGCCATCTTTGACCCGATTTCCGATTGTGGTTGGATGAAATTGTTCTGGGAGGCATTCAGATTTAGAAAAGTATACAGAAAGAAGCTGCAATTGTCAATACCGATCAAGGGATATAGGTGGATGGATAGCAGAAAGGACCGGAATCTCTTCCTGCTACCGACCTATAAAGGCTCATGTCAAAAGAAGGTGCAATAAACGCGTGAATCGTGAAGACCATTTGTTCATCGGTGCATCAAGCACGGGCGGGGTGACCCCGCCCCTACGGTTTCTGTTGCACGATTTCTTAACATGCGCATCTTTGAACCACAGTTAATGTGGAACACCCAACTGATGCATCCGTCGGTGGATGGCTTCTCTTGCCTCCATGAAGGGGCGTTCGAGGAAAGCCTGATGGTCTTCCTCCCCATGATGGTGCGTTACCGTCCCCGGACGATGATGGCGTGCAGTCTTTTGGATATATGACAGCCCACCCTCAATGAGTGTCAGCATATAGTTTGCGGTTTCCGAATCAAACATCCACCACTCATCGCCGACGGCGATATAGACCGGGGAGGTGTGGGCGATGATACCACGTCTCCAACCGTCGTGATGCGGAACTGCTTGGGCATAGCCGGGACCGCCACAGCGAGCTGCAATCCAGGAGTGCTGATTGACCGGCAGCGTTGTTTTCAGATGTAGCGTGCGTGCACCGTTCTTTTCCGCTGTCGAGGCGACAACCCGTCCCGCTTGAACAATTTCCAAGGTATGAATGGGGAATATAGACTCCGCTGAAGCTTCGACCTCTACTGTGCCGCCGTTTCCCGGCAGGTTGATTGTGCTCCCGATAGGCTGTCCATCAACTGTCAGGCGAATAATGGGACCACCGCTGAGGAACGTGTTTCCAGCGCGGAGATATTTGCACCAATTATCGTAGTTGAATTCTTGATCGTCGGGAATGTGGACATAGGTGCGATATACACCGACGGGCACGTCGCTGGTCATTTTGTCCGTTCCACCGACCAGCGGCAGTTTGTAGCCGCAGTTGAGATAGCGGTAATACTCGATGTGACCGTACATGGCTTCAGTCAGGTACTCGACAGCATCCACCCGATTGGTAGCAATCAGCGTCGCCGGTTCACAGTTGGGGTTCGGGATGTGGGGCAGAACGACGGTGCCACCCTGTGCGTGGCAGGCATCCGCCCAATGTGAGAGCGTCGTTTCCATGTTTCCACCGAGCTCCGCTTCGCCGGGACCATCGGAACACCACGGACTGACCTGCTCTTTCAATCCGAGCAGTGTGAGATGCCCAAGCAGATGCTGACGATTTTCCTGCGTGGCGTAAACGATACTGCGCCCATCGTCAGAAACGGTCGGGCGACCGATGAACTCCTCTGTGTTGGTGAAGAGATGTCCCCATTGAGAGAGGAGTAGATTAACCACGTTGAGGTCTTCGCCGCGCGCCTCTGTATGGGCACCTTGCGTTGAGAGGAAATGGACGTGGGTATCACCGCTGAAGTATCTTTCGGCGTTCATGTTGCACCAACGCTTGAGCCGTAGTGTCAGTTCGCGTTGGCCCGGTTTAATCTCGACCTTTGTCCGCAACGGTTCATATTCGTAGCCCCGCGCAACATCAACGATAACCTCGCCGCGAGGCAGCCATCCTTGGCACGTTCCATCGGTGTAGGCGTAAGAGATTTGTCCCAGCCGCACATCGCCGCCGACATCGACATGCCAAGTGCCATTGTTTGAGTTGACGTGTGCGTGGTGCCCGTGCGGTGCGTAAGGTATGCCTTTTGAAGAGCGGAAGTGGAGGCGGCATGGAATCGGCTGATTGGTTTCATCATCGACAACTGTGGTGTGGACCCAGTTTCTGCCGGTATCAACGATTTCGACCTGCACCCGCTCGTTCGGCGCGACCTTCCCTTTTTCCTCTAACTCCCCCCATTTCACCGCACCTAACGTTTCGTCGTGATTCTTGACCGTGACTGTCGCCGATGGGGTTGCTACCACTTCAACATGGGCAGGGCTGCTGTTGTTACTCTGCGGCTCGCCCCACCCTTTCCGCTCATCATTGAGAAATTCGTCTGCCGATTTCTCTGGTAGCGGATAGGGATAGGTCGCCACGCCACGGTCGACCTCCACTTCCATGCGGAACGGCTTAGCAGCATCTTCCTCCTGCGGCAAGGTAATCATGACATCGCGGGTCGCCCTCCGAGGGATAGGGTCTTCATCGAGATGTCCCAAGGTAAGGGCAGCGAGGATAAACGCCGGTCCCTCCGGGACGATTTGCAGGGATTCGAGCGTCTCCGACGGGTTCGGATTTTCCCAGACCCACAGATAGTAGTCCGCGGGTCCCGCTTGCGTGGCTTCGGTCTGTCGGTTACCGGCCGCGCTCCAATTCCCTTCGTAGCGTGGGTGAAGACCGTCTTGCCGATCTGGCCATGCGAGAAACGGTAACTGTCCCCATCCCGGCGGGACGACAGCAATCTCGAAACGTTCGCGTATCGGCACGCTGACCGTTTCACCGTTTGCATAGCGGAAAACGTAGTTCGCAATCACACGCCCGACGGGATCGCCCTCAAAAATCTTCGATTCGAGCAGCCGATGCACGACAATGACCCGTTTCGGTGATGCGTTGAGTGGTATGACGATTGGCTCTGTATTCACCTGGTTTCCGAAACCGAGAAAACAGTTCTCGTCCGCACCGATCTGGAAGGGCAGTCCGTGGAAGGTTTGTGTACCCATTGCGGGGGTGGCGTTTTCGCCGATAATTTCCGCGCCTACGTTGCAGAGTGATGAAAGATTTAGTGATTGATAGTCTGGCATTGAACCCTCCTTGAGTTAGGGTTGCAATTAGTTGTTAGGATTTTTGATTAATCGTTTCATATACACATGAGGTCGTGGTATTTTGAATAGGATTAAAGCATACGGAGGTTACGGCATACGGAGTATGCCTACTACTGTATTATAGCACAATTCCACACGGATAACGGCGGATTTTCAACGCTCCACATAAGAAAAAAGCCCCATGCGCAATGCACAGGGCTGGACTATTGATATTCACTTACCAAACTAGCAGGGGGAAGGGCATCTATGTTTGCTTTTTTCCTTGAATCTGCGGCATGTAGTTTTCCCTGCCCATCTGAGGCTTTTTGTTATCCATCCGCGAACTTTTCGGGAAAAGTCTAAGGCTACGGTCTTCAAGAGGCATCCTCACTGGCGCGTGTCCACGTCGGTGCGATTCCCGTAGCGCAATAGCGATTTCTAGCACCTTCCGTCCATTGTCACCGCTGCCTCTTGGCTCAATGTCCTCCTCAAGGGCATCAACGATGGACTGCACGGTCGCAATGTTTCGATCTCCTGGCCATCTCCAACCTTCCTCATCGTAGCTACCGCTCATTCTGCCATACACACTGGTTTCAGGGAACACACCTTCCACTTTTTTGAGTGACCCCCATGTCGGTCGATCAACGTCGTCGTCCGCTTTCCACAGGCTGAGGAAGCCGTTATTACTGCGGAATACGCCCCGGCTGCACGAGACTTCAAATCCGTTCCCTCTGGCATCGGTTTCGCGGTGCATGAAGGCTTCAATACCGTTGGTGAAACGCAGATACCCCGCAACCCCTTGGTCATGGTCGCTCTCCGGGTCGTCGGCAACCCAACCCATTACCCACGCGATATCGGCATCATCGGCGAACATACGCATCAGACTAAAAAGCTGACAACCTCCGCCTGACATCTCCGTGCCGCTCCCGCCCGTGAAGTTGATGCTTTTGACTTCACCGAGTTCACCTGATTCGATGATTTCACGGGCTTTCCAGTATTGAGGTAGATTTCGGTCGAGGTCACCTGCCCCGAATTTGATTCCTCGCGATTGGCAGGCATCCACCATCCGATCCGCATCAGCTAGTGTTGCCGCGATAGGTTTCTCGCAGAGGATTGCCTTTACACCCGCTTCGGCGCACCCAATGATAACTTGCGGGTTCGGTCTAACTGGTAGGATAGGCGCAGCGATATCAACCCCTTCTTTCTCAAGCATCTCCCGATAATCGCTGTATCCTGGAACGCCGTAATATTTACAGTAGAGTTCCAAGTTCTCAGAATCGGTGTCAGCAAATGCAACTACCTCTGTCAAGGGGTTGAGCGCGTATGCCCGCGCGTGCTGTCCACCTTTCCTTCCACAACCGATGACTCCGACTCGATATTTAGCCATTGAAGGTTCTCCTTGCCCGACGGGTCCAACGAAATCTGCGTCAGAACTGGCAGTTTAATATCGCAAACCCAGGTTCTTAGACGTTTACATATCTCCGTATCGGTGCGATGCTGCCGAGCAATCCGAGCAGAACGCCTCCGAGCAGAATCAGCCCGAGTTGATCCCACGGAATGAACTGGATCTCGGTAATTCGCGGCACGAATAGACGAAACAGCACGTAAAAGCTCAATATTCCAGAGAAGCTTCCGATAAACCCTAGAAACACCCCTTGGGCGATGAGTGGGATACGGATGTACCAGTAGGTCGCCCCAACCAGTCGCATGACTCGGATCTCCTCGCGGCGGAAGTAAGCGGTCAACATGATTGAAAAGCAGACGATAATCACCGAAGCCGCTCCCATCAACCCACCTAATCCTGTAAGTACCATTTCCACCTTGCGAATAAACTCAGAGCTTGCTTGCTCAGATGTAACATCCTCCACTTGGTGGGTAAAGGACCTAAGCTGCGCGGTAAACTGGGACAATTTATCTGGCTCCAATAACGTTTCTTGGATATAAATTTCCAGTGAGGCGGGGAATGGGTTACTGTCTGAAAATCCCTCCGTGAGGGTCTTTCCAAAATCACCAAACATCTCCTCACTTCGGGCAAGGGCTTCTTTTTTAGAAACATAAATCACAGAAGACGCCCAATCGAGCTTCTCAATTTGGCTGTGAAATTCCTGCCCTTCAGACTCACCGATCGTGTCCTTAAGAAAGATAATAATCGCTGGTCTGTCCTTAAGGTTTTCGATTTCCCCCTGTAGGTAGTTGCCAATTAGGATTAGTGCACTCGCGATTGTGACCGTCAGGGTGACAATTACAACACTCAGGAGACTAACAAAACCGCCATGTCGAATATTGGAAAATGATTCTTCAAATAAATACCACATAATTAGGTGTTAAGTGTCAAATGTAATAAATAGGCCAAATGTAAAAAAACAGCACCAAATTTCAATAGTTTATAGGGAATTCAGGGCATTCTGAATAATCTCATCAGTCTGGATGCCCTCTCCTTCACCTTCAAAGTTTAAAATAATACGGTGGCGTAAGGCAGGCAACGCAACAGATTGGACGTCCTCAAAAGCAACATTGTAACGTCCATCAAGCAGTGCCTTAACCTTTGCCGTCAATGTAATGGCTTGCATCCCACGAATACTTGCGCCTAATTCGACGTACTGCCTCGTCATCTCTGGACTGTTAGAGTTATCTGGATGCGTAGCACGGATGAGCCGAATGATATAGCGTTCCACATGTTCAGCGATTAGCACACGCCGAACGAGCTCGCGCATCGACCGGATCGTCTCCGCACCACTAATCTCCTCAATAGCGGGCTCGGTTTCCGATGTTGTTCGTCGCAAGATTTCACCGAGCGCATCTTCATCCGGGAAGGCAATCTGGATTTTGAACATGAATCGATCCAGTTGCGCCTCTGGCAATCGGTATGTCCCATCCATCTCAATAGGATTCTGGGTCGCAAACACACAGAAAGGCTCTTTGAGTTTATGACTCGTTCGTGCCACGCTCACGGTACGTTCCTGCATCGCCTCCAACAGGGCAGATTGTGTACGAGGTGTCGCTCGATTAATCTCGTCGGCGAGGATAAGCTGCGCAAAGATGGGGCCCGGCTGAAACTCAAACTGCTTTCGCCCTTGCGCATCTTCAACGAGAAGCATTGTTCCCGTGATGTCCGACGGCATAATGTCTGGCGTAAACTGAATTCGGTTAAACGACAGACTGAGTGCTTCACTCAGGGTATGCACCAATTGTGTTTTACCTAAGCCGGGGACACCTTCAAGGAGCACATGCCCATTGGCAAAGAGGCATAGCAAGACACCTTCGATTACCTCATCCTGCCCAACGATGCGTTTATGGATCTCTGTCTCCACCCGGTTGAAATTTTCCTTAAACTGCTGTACTTGAGTTTCTAGAGGCATGGTTGAGACCTAGCTTATAGATGGAGACAACTCATTTTCTGTACTATCAACGATTCGAGAAACACTGCAAAATGGCTGTGGCGTTAATTCACCGGTTTGTTACCAACGTGGCGGCGTTTCAACGAACTGATTGTAGTAGTTCTCAACATCGGCTTCAGTCGCATCGCCCTCGTGAACAAGAATACGAAACCGTTGTGTTAGGCGTTCACCGCGGGAGAGTTCGTACTTGTCCAGCAAAGTGAAATTGGTCAGAAAGGTCCCGTAATTCCGCGTAAAAAATGCCGAAGGCGGATTCGATGGATGGTTCATCAGTGTAACACCGACCATTTTGCCGGCGACAACGCCGCTGTAGTCTGTCCAATTGGCGGACTGTCGCATTGCTTCTTCTTCGTTACGTTGCCCATTGGCGTTGAGGATTGTCCCGCCATCTTCCACATCCATCGTATCGGCGACGCGCACCCCGAGAAACGCGTGGTTATCTTGTTCAAACGTTAGATCCGTTTGGCTAGCAATCAGCGTACTTGTCAAGTCAATGATATGGGCATTTTCACCAAGAATGACAGTGAAGTTGCGTTCCTCCTCCAACAAACGGATGCCCGCCTTTGTTATCCAACCATTATGTGTCATGACGTGCATACCGTTTTCATCGATCCCATGCTGGCACTTTTCCAACACAATGTCACCGAGGTTTGATCGGGTCGGATTGTTGTCGTGGAAGAAGTTAATTCCATTCACATCCGCATGCCCGATGAAAACCGATTTGTGGTGATTGTAACGGTAGGCACAGGTGCACGTCACTTCGCGTCCGCTGGGAGAATAGACGGGATAGAAATCCGGACGCGATTTGTACATATCGCCGTATTGGACGCAGCCTTTATTGTAGGCAAGTAAAAACGTATCCCTGTTATAGAATTTGAAACGCAGTTCTTCTTCGATAATCCGTGGAGCGACAGGCATTGGATAACTCTTGGTAGTATGTGTGTAAAAAGTTCGATGCAACCCCCGCACGGTTACAATCTATCAGACATAACCCATTACAGAACCTGTGGGTTTCTCTCCAACACGCGTGGTGCGATTGCTCGGTTTAACGGAATCGCTGCCGAATAGTGCTTCAATCTCCGACACCGTTTGCGGATATGAAATGTTGTAGCGTGAACCGCATTGTGCGATGACCTCACCATACTTGGGAGTAAGCAGGCGCAAGATGAGATCACGGTCACCATCCGTACGCACGCAGATACTTCGCAGTGCATCCAGCTTTTCTTGATTCGTGGCATCGCTTTCAGAGATAGTGACTTCGACTGCTGATGTCAATCGCTCGACAACCGCGTCAATGGGCAAAATCTCTCCCGCCTGAATCTGATGGGTATCCTCCTCTATTTCGTCATCACCGGCACCATTTCTCCGTCGATTTTCGCTGAGGTTGCCTCGAATCCACACCACCGCGTCCTCTTCGATCGCATCGCGCGATACTTTGTAGGCTTCTGGGAAAACAACAACATCTGTGGTCCCCTCCAAATCCTCGACGACGAGAATTGCCATTGGATCACCCTTCTTCGTCTTTGTGAGACGGAGCGAGATGAGCTGACCGGCGGCGTATACCTCCGTCCCATTAGGATTCTCACCAAGGGTTTGCGAGGTGACGGTGGTATAATATTTCATAATGTCCCCATACTGCTCTAGCGGGTGTCCAGAAAGATAGAAGCCGAGTTGTTCCTTTTCATTTTTCAGTATATCGGCGTGTGACCATTCTGGAACATCAACCAGCTCCGCGTACGTAATGGGCATATCTTCAATGGCACCAAAAAGACCCATTTGCCCTTTTTCCCGGTCTTGCTGTGTGCTTTGAGCCATCTTCATGACTTGCTCAAGGCTAGCCATTTGTTGCGCCCGATGTCCATCAAGCGCATCAAATGCTCCTGCCATAATCAGACTTTCAATCGCCCGTTTATTGACCACTTTTGTATCAACCCGCTCACAGAAATCTTGGAGCGACTGAAACGAACCGCCCTGATCTCGTGCTTCGACAATCGCCTCAAGAGCGATTTCGCTGACATTTTTGACCGCAGCGAGTCCGAAGCGGATGTCGTCCCCAACGACGGTAAAATCTTTGCTACTGCTGCTGATGTCGGGCGGCAGGACTTGGAGTTTCGTTTCGAGGTATTCAGCTAGTTCGCTACATTCAGCCATGTACTTCCGGATCTTGTCGCTGTCTGAAGATTCGCCGGTCATCATCGACGCCATAAACTCACGGGGATAGTGCGTCTTAAGGAAAGCGGTCTGATAGGAAAGAATTGCATAAGCGACTGTGTGCGATCGGTTAAAAGCGTATCGGCCGAAGGGTTCAAGGTAAGCGAAAACTTTTTCAGCCTCTTCCGCTTTAATGTTGTTGTTGACAGCACCTTCGATGAATTTTTCACGCTGCATCTTGAGGACATCCATTTTCTTCTTGCCCATCGCATCGCGGAGGACATCCGCCTCGCCAAGCGTAAAGTTAGCCATGTCTCTTGCAATCTGCATCACCTGTTCCTGATAGATACAGACACCGTAGGTGTTCTTCAGTGCGTCCTTGAGGGTCGGATGGAGATATTCCACTTTTTCGACCTTAAGTTTTCTACGAATAAAGCTGTCCATCATACCGCTGTCAAGGGGACCGGGACGGTAGAGCGCGGGGATAGGTATGAAGTCCTCAAAGTTGTTAGGCTTAATTTGCATGATAACGCGGCGCATCCCGGGCGAGGTTTCCAACTGAAATAGGCCCCCGACGAGACCGTGACTGATAAGCCCATAGGTCTTTTTGTCATCGAACGGGATATCTTCAAGCGAGAGTTCGACACCGTGGTTTGCCTTAATGCGTGCAAGGCAGTCGTAAACCTCACTCAAAGTTCGGAGACCGAGGAAGTCGAATTTGACCATACCGACATCTTCAAGTATCTTGAGATCGAACTGTGTTGCAACACGGTCATGCTTGTCCTTGAAGAGGGGGACATAATCGGTCAGCGGACCATTCGAGAGTACCACCCCGCACGCATGGATGGAAACGTGCCGCTTCATGCCTTCGATTGACTTGGCAATATCCATCATCTCGCTGTTTTCCGGGGCTTCGGCGACCTCACGAAATTGTGGGACATCCGCCAACGAATCATCGAGCGTCACACCGGGAATGGTAGGAATCAGTTGCGTAACTCGCCGAACATCCTGTACTGGCACATCGAGTGCTCTGCCAACATCGGCGACAGCGGCTTTCGCACCAAAGGTACTGAATGTTGCCACCTGTCCAACACAGTCCGCCCCATACTTGTCCGTCAGATAATCAATGACAATCTTGCGATGTTCATCTCCGAAGTCGATGTCAATATCGGGCATACTGATACGATCGAGGTTGAGGAACCGCTCGAACATACAGTCATATTTCATCGGTTCAAACGTGGTAACGCCGAGCGCGAAGAGCGCTAAACTTCCACCCGCCGAGCCACGTGCATTGAGTGGGAACCCACGCTCGCGGGCAAAATTGACATAATCCCAAACAATCAGCAGATAACCGGCGTAACCTGTCTTCTGGATAATGTCAAGTTCATAGTCGATTCGCTCTTTTATCTCCGTGGAAAGTTCACCATATTTTTCACGGAGCGCGTCATAGCATAGTTTGCTGAGGTACGAGTCAACCGTGTAACCGTCAGGGACTTCGTATTTCGGCATGATGTGCTCACCGTAATCGAGTTTGAGTTGGCAGCGATTGGCAATTTCAAGTGTATTGGTAATCGCCTCGGGCGGGAACCCCGCTAGGACTTGGTGCATCTCATCGACACTTTTGAAGTAGAATTGATTCAGGAACCGCATACGGTCTGCTTCGCTCACAACCCGCTTCATCTGAATACACAGGAGCACATCGTGCATTGTGTGATCGGTACTGTTAAGGTAATGGCAATCATTTGTTCCGACAAGCGGTAGGTTATGTTCTTTGGCAAGTTCAACCATCACGGGGTAGGCACTATCTTCTTCGGGAATGCCGTGATTTTGGACTTCAACGTACAGGTTATCTTTGCCCATGATATCTTGGAGCATCCGGAAGTTCTTGACCGCCCCCTCGCGCTGATCGGCGGCAAGTAGCGCGGGAACGAAGCCTTGGATGCACCCTGTCAAGGCAATAATCCCTTCACGATGTTCGCGCAAAATTTCCATATCAATGCGGGGCCTTGAGTAGAAGCCTTCAAGGTAGGCAATCGACCCAAGTTTCATGAGGTTTTTATACCCGGTCGCATCTTCGGCGAGCAGCGTCAGGTGGTAAGGACTGCCTTGATTTTTTTCACGGTCGTGGCGGCTGCGGGGGGCAATGTACGCCTCACAACCGACAATTGGGTTGACGCCTTTGTCCTTTGCTTTTTTATAAAACTCCCACGCGCCGAACATGTTGCCGTGGTCTGTGAGCGCGACAGCGGGGACACTGCTTTTAGCAGCCCATTCAATCATGTCAGAGATTCGACAAGCACCATCAAGTAGACTATATTCGCTATGGTTATGAAGATGAACAAATGCAGATTTTGCCATATTATGTATCCTTCCAATAAGCTATCAGACAATGGATCTATTAAAAGACAAGGCGTCTGTTATTCTGTTCGTTAATGGTCTTCTCATGGTGATGATCTTCGTGCTGATGTCCGTGGTGTTGATGTATGCCATGGTGCTCGTGCGTCACATCACGAGTCAAGAGGAAAACAGCTAATAAACCAACCATGAAAGCCATTACTCCGGAAACCTTATCAATAGCGAATATTCTCTCTCTTATCGAAGGGACTTCGTGAGAATGTTCCTCCTCGGAATGCGGAGCGTGAGCATGTGACGCATGACCGCCATGAAAGCTCTCAATTACCACATTCAACAGCGTACCAGCAGCAAAGGCTGTCAGGTATTCGATAAATTCACCGAATCTCCCGGTTAAAATCCGCTCCCCGATGAGGGCACCAACCACCGGCGCAATTGAGAGTGGGAGAAGCCGTCCAACGGTTGAGATAAATGCCAATCGTAAGCTGAGCTGCAAACGAGATCCGAAAGGGAGACCGCGTCCGATGGTTGCGATGAGTGAGTTATCGCCGAGAAATGCCAGTGTCAGCACAAAAGCGATCGGCAGATGGTGTACTAAAATTACGATGGCAAGTCCGAGACCGAGTGTCTCGTTTTTGCTTGCGATAGCAAGGTTAAATCCATCGGCCAACGCATGGATTGATAGCCCAATCACTGTTAGATCCGCGACCCATCGGTGATTTTGTATCGGGAACCGCGGGTTGTGATGACTGATCCGCTCGATCAGAAAGATGGGTATAAAACCTGCTGCCATGAGAAGGAGGCTTACCCATCCGAGATCTTCATATAGGTGGGGGATAAGGTAAAAACCAATGAACCCCACAACGGTACTGGCTGTGAACCCCGTGAGTATCGAAAAAATGACCGGATCTGAGCGTAGCGTATAAAAGGCGATTACAGCACCAATGAAGACAGAGAGGACTGCTATTATAAGATAGATGATAAGCATCGAATGTTTGGGCTGGAGCACCCACTCCTCAGGGAAAGGAAATCCCGATCCTTTGTATGTAGATATGATATTCTTTATTGTAACTCAACTACTAGGTTTTTGTCACTGAAAATCCGAATAATATTCAGCAACTTATTATCAAGACGACAAGTTTAGGTTGTAGGGGCTGCACGCTACACTTCCGCCTTCGCAGGTTTCCGTCGCCTGCGCTGAGACATCCCTTTTTCGAGTGTGTCCTTGGTCACTAGTTCGTACAAAATCGCATATTTCCCTTCGCGTTTGCGGAGAATGCGGCCTAGCCGTTGGGTGTATTCCCGTGTGCTCCCGCTGCCGCCGAGGATAATCCCGATGTTCGCCTCTGGGACATTGACCCCTTCATTAAGCACCTTTGACGTAACGATGGCGGGATATTCGCCGGCATTAAATCGTTCCAAAATTCGTTTGCGTTCTTTGGTTTTGGTCTGATGCGTAATCGCAGGCAGCAAGTGACGCATAGAGATCAGATAGGCTAGACGGTTGCTTCCGGTGAAGATCAAGATCCGATCTTTGCGATGCTGTTTCAGCAGGGATTCAAGGAGTTCTAGCTTGGCTGCGGCTTCCAGTGCGATGGTTTTGGATCTGTTCAGGGCAAGCATCGCCCGCCGTGCCGCCTTTTCTTGGGTGCTCAGTCGGACAAATTTGCCCCAGCCTCCCCCAAACAGACGGAGATTTCGATCGCGCAGAAAACCGAGGTAGATTGCCCGTTCTCGCGTATATTCCTCCCGTTCGGCTTCAGTCAATTCGACATACAACCGAACGATTTCATATTCTGAGAGATATTCACCCTTGAGTTCGTCAATCGACTTTCGGTAGACCACTCCACCGATCAGTCGGCGAAGTCTCCCCTCCATTCGATCAGCGCGTTCATACGTCGCCGTCAAGCCGAGCCGTCTCGAAGCGATACTGAGTTCCGGAATGTGACTGTAACTCGGCGAAGGGAGATGGTGCACCTCATCAAAAATCAGGAATCCAAAGCGGTTCCCGTATTCGCTGCTGTAGCGATACGCGCTGTCGTAAGTGGTGATGGTGATCTCTTGGAGTTCATGGTATCCGCCGCCCAAGATGCCGATTTCGAGGTCGAAAGCGTTGGTCAGCACATCGTACCATTGGTTGAGCAGATCGATCGTCGGCACAATGATTAGGGTGCTGCGCCGCACATGTTCGATAGCTTTGAGCGCGAGGAGCGTTTTGCCCGCACCTGTCGGTAAGACAACCGTGCCCAGGCAATCTGCATCGATCCACGCCTGCAATCCTTCCTGTTGATAGTCGTGGAGGTCGAAATCGAGTTTGAGCGTTGGCTTGATGGTTCGGTATTTCGGAACGGTCGTCCTATATTGGACGTCGTTTTCGCGCAGTTGCTCCACAGCGATCGGGTAGTGCAACGCGAGGGCACGCCATTTCTCGACCCGCACATCCCATTGAAAGTGTGCAGGCGGCATCTCTGCGTTTTCAGCGATAATGGTGCCGTCGTCGTATCGGAAATAGATTTTCTTTTTTTCGCTCATAATTCGTCGGATCTATCTCCAGACATATCTTTAGGACCCGTATCGCCCGATTTCCGGAACTGATAGATTAGGAGCCACAGACCTAACGCTACCAATATGGCTCCAAGACAATTCAGCCAGAGGGGGTGGAACTTAACCTTTTCGAGTTCACTTGTGAAGCCCGGTATCTCCAGTCGAAAAAGTGCTATCAAGGTTAATGGGAATGCATTAGCAAGCGCATGGCCAAAAAGACACGGAAGCATCGAGCGCGTCTCTATAAACCACCATGCGAACAGAACCCCCAATATAGTAGCACCGATGAACTGCCAAGGATTGAAGTGAAGTAATCCAAAAAATAAAGCGGAGGCAAGGATAGCTTTTCGCGCACTATAATGGCTCAGAAAGCCGCGTAGTACCAGTCCTCGTACCAACAGTTCCTCCGTTAAAGGAGCAACCACCACGAGAGATATAACTGAACCCCAAAGGCTTATGTCAGCACTTACAAGATTCTTAAGATAGTCGGTGAACCATGCTGGCGGAGGGAGGAAGGTTCGTTGTAAGTTATTTATTTCAGAGATCAGGATAGAGGTGCCGAAGACCGTGAGCGCCATAGGGAAGAGCAGGGACAGTCGTACCGGCACGAGCGGACATATTTCCCTGAGCGTGGTATTTGCCCGTTTAAGCCCTCTCGTCAAAACGAGCCCGAAAGCAATAAGGTTAATCAATGCAAGGACAGCGGGATGATTTGACAGTGGAAAATTGGTAACACCCTCAAGAATTCCAAAGGAGATACCCAACACAAGCATTAGAATGAGGAGTAATACCAGAATCCAGACAGATTGGGAGAGATTGGGATAACGGTAATTTTCTGTCATGTCAACCGCTGCTCTGTGAAGCGGCTGATCCCCTTGGCATCACGCATCGGGAGCTGCATTTTCTGTCTCACTAAAAACCTCCATCCCAGCAGATCCATCGGCAACCTGCCGAATTTGGGTCTCGAAGCCGGGAGGCGAAAGTGCCCACGTAATCCAGAGCGGCGTGTCGCCCGTGTTGACAAAGCGGTGTTCAACCTTTGGTGGCAGGTAAATCACCGTTCCCGGTTTCAGGTCTGCCACCTCGTCAGCGACATACCCTACCCCTTGCCCGCCAAATACAAAGATAATCTCCTCTGCGTCGGCGTGGGAATGCCACGGAATTTCGCTGTGAGGATCTATCTCCTCCAGCCCCATCGAAAAATGTTCGGTATCTGCTGTCTTTGGCTCAATACAGGTATACAATGTGCGTGGGGCATCCCCCTCAATCCGAACAACTTCTGCATCTTCTTTGTGGAAAAAGTATCCCATCGTATCCTCCTTCTATGCGTATAGCCTTGATATTTCAGGTTTTATAATCTAAGTTACCACTATCTTAGAGAATGTCGAGACATGAATCTCGACCTACAGGCTATCTACCGGTATTGGACCGAGCGGGAGGATCGGACAAGATGCCCGACCTACGCGTTTGGCTTGGGTTTCACTCCGTTCGACCCAACCTACGTATTACAGTATCTGTTTGACGCATCAGGTCTTCTGCGGTCTCTTCTTCGCAGCGGGGAACAAGATATTATTCAGGATAAGCCGATAGCCCGGCGAATGTTTATGGAGATCCAAGTTGGTGGGGACTCTTCCCTCCCCAACAAGGTGGCGATAGTCCTCCGGATCATGTCCGCCGAGAAAGGTAAACGTTCCCTTTCCCAGTGCGCCGTGGATATACTTGGCGTAGCGACTCCCTTCGATGTCGCCCATGATTGTGATGGTTTCACGGATGGTGTTCTTGTTGAACGATGTGGTCTGGCCTAGGAATCCACGCACCTGATTCACATGATTTTGGGTGAGCATTGTGGGGATAGGGTCATGCTTTGCGGCAAACTCGAACAGGATGAAATCTTCCAGACCTGAGAGCGGATTGAGCTCTGGCTTCGGGTTATCAATATTTGAAAATTCGTACCGATTTGGGTTGGGGTAGAGGACAAAATTCTCAAAGGCAAAGGTTTTATCGAAATCGAGTTTGGATTGATAGCCCGGATCCAGTGGGGTTCCATCGAGCTCTAGGGCAACGATGTCCACGTTTCCGCCGTTAGTTGAGAGCGCGATATCCAACGTTTCTGGCGCGGAACACATAGCAAAAAGGAATCCACCTTTGACAATGTAATCTTGGATCATCTGGGTAATGTATGCCTTGTGTCTCGGCACGCTATCAAATCCCGCATCGGCTGCAGCACCCTCAAACAGATGCTTGCGTTGTTGATACCAGACCTGTCTCTTATACGCACTGTGGAATTTTCCGTGCTGCCCTGTAAAATCTTCATGATGCAGATGCAGCCAGTCATATTGGTCTGTAAACAGGATGCCGGCTTCGACCTCTTTATCCCAGATGGTATCGTAAGAGATCTCCGCATATTCAAGGGCGATCTTCACGGCATCATCCCATGGGTCTCGGTAGGGCGAATCCTCCGATGGTGCGTATACGGCGATCTTGGGCGCTTTTTCCAGCAAGATTTCGTCCATATTGCTGTTATCCATTGCAGCTTGGATTGCACCGTACTCGGAAGTTGAGATTGGCTGAAAGCTGACCCCCATCGTTTGCGCCTTAAGCTGCACATCAGGGGAATCATTTAAGAGAAAAGAGCCGCCGCGATAGTTTAACAACCACTTTGCTTCATATTCACGAGGCACTTCCAGGGTCCAGTAGGTCAACCCGTAAGCCTTCAGATGGTTAATCTGTGTATTATCCATCGGCACAAGCAACCACTGTGCATGGACGCTGCTGGTTATCATTAAGAAAAGAAGTAAGGACAACAAGGATAGTTTTTGGGGGGGGTTCATCGGTTTCTGTTGCACTCTCTTTTTACATGAACCAATTTCTTAATCTGGGGAAGTTATCTTCATCAAAGGATATGAGAGTGTAGCATAGGTTGTTTGAGATCTCAAGGAAAAATTTGCCGGACAGCTCTATAATTAACGCCGGTTGCCAGTTATAGGGAATGATGCAAACCCGGAGAATGGGAGTTAAATTGAGTCAAGCACCGCTCGCAGCGGATTGACAAATCCGCTGCACAGCCGTACAGACCGCTTGGATATGCCTACTACTTCGGGAGGTTCTACACGGCGGGAAAAGGTGGGTGAGAAAACGGGTGAGAAAATCGATTGATGGATGAATAAGCCGATGAAGCCGACTTTTCCTCTGGTTCACCTACAAAGAAGGTGCAAAGTGCGAAGATGAACTGTTGGGTTTCACTCGTATTTCGGAAATTTCAAGATGCTTTGAATCCCGATCTTACCGGGAGCGCATGGGGATGGATTGGATCTGTCAAATCGTAATAGAACTCGTAGGTCGAAATTCATATCTCGATAGCCCCCAGATCGCAGGGCAACCACAAGGGTTGCCCCTACAGAGGTCCGAAGGCGTTTCAAGTGCATCAGGATTGGTTCAATTTGTCAAATGGCAACAAAACAACCTATCGAACTTGGTTGGCGGCGTAATGGAGGATATTCTCGATTAATTTCTTGTTTCTTCCAACAGTGTACTGATTGTCGTTACGTAGACTTGTGATGATATACAAACCTTTGCCATGTTTTCGCACACCAACAACGAGATCCTTTCCGTCATTGGCAGTCGCTAATACTTGAAAGTCGCCATCCCAATCTGTCCAAGTGTCATCGATATAGAGTTGCCCGGATTGTACCGTATTCGGTTCGGCAAACAGTTGCTGTCCTTGTTCCGTCACGGCGAACTCCTGAACTGGACTTCGCTCAACACCGCTCAAACTCCCCGCCAGCCAACCGATTCCAAACGGCTCTTCCCGGTCTGCGTCCTGCCCACTTACAATGACAATCCCGCCATTTTCGACGAACGCTTTGATTTTCTTTTCGGCTGCTTTGTTCAGCAGGTAGCCGCTATAAGCGAGCTCCCTATGTCCGATCCACAAAATATCGACCTGATCTAAGTCGGACAGGGTGCGGTCTTGGGTTGATTCATAAGCCATCGTTTTGTCCCCGGCCCTGCGGACAGCTCGGATGGCGTTGTATTCATAGCTGACGGTGTTGGTCGGCACAGGAACCGGGCTATCAGACGGCATGGGTTCAGTATTCCCTGTCAAAGTCAAGACTTTCAAGGTGCCTTCCGGGGCACCTACCCATCTTTCACCCGCGAGAATCGCTCGGATAACCTCTCGGAACTCCATAGTTGGCCCATCGAATGTGCGCGCCATATAGGGGCACAGATGGGTGAAGATCCACCAACCTTCGGGGTTGCCTGTGCGGTTTCTATACCACGTTCCATCAAAATAGCCAAGCCCTTCGACGGTATACGTCTGTTGGTAAAAAACGATGAGGGGCATATCAACCTTGAGGAGGCGGATCATTTTCTGTGGAGAGCTTCCTCGGACATACCAGCCAGTGGCAATGTTGAGTTTAATTTGGTCAAGTTTTTCTCCTTTGAGGTCCTCTTCGACCTCAATAACCGCATTCATTCTCTTGGTATCGATACTTTTAATTTTCCCGAACACGATGTTGGTACTACCATCAAGAATTTCATGGATGGTAAACTCTCGATAAATAAACCCTTGAGCATCTGAGGAAAATAGCGAGGCAATGAGAAGCACGCTTAACATGAGTAGAAACCAGCGCATTCTGTGAACTCCTTTTATTTTTGGTTCATATCAAAAGAAAGTGCAGAGTAGCCCAGAGAAACCGAGTTTTTTCTGAAGTACGGGCAGGGGAATCGCGCCCCTACGGCTTCTTTGCACTATTTCTTAACATGAGCGTGATTTATTATTGTTATGAGTTTGCATTTCAGCGTTTCCCTTGCGGTGTTTTTGAAGGCGGTGGTAGCCTCTTTTTGATTTGGTGGAAACGTTGAGAATCTTTCTTCAGATTCGGTTTTCGGGGAAGCTGGGCTATCCGGGCACGGACAGCGGCAATCCGTTCAGCTGTCGGAGGATGTGTCGAGAAGATCTGTTCGAGTTTCGACGGTTTCCCTTTTTGCAGTTTGAGAAGTTTTTCAAAAAAGGTCGCCATACCTTCGGGGTCAATACCAGCGTCATACATCTCTTGGACAGCGTACCTATCCGCCTCTCTTTCAGCGTCGCGTCCGTATTTCATAAGGACGCCATTCGCAGCTAAGCCGGCGACCATCTGTTTGAGTTTACTTTGGTTCTCTCCCAAAGCTAACTGTACCACAGCGGCAAGTCCAAGTTGGCGGGTCATCTGCTTTACGCTATGTTTGCCGACCACATGCCCGATTTCATGACCAATTACACCGGCTAACTCAGATTCATTTTCTGCGGCACGGATCAGCCCAATATTGACATAGAGATACCCGCCCGGTATCGCGAAAGCGTTGACAACTTCGGTGTCGACGACTTTGAAATGGTATGTGATGTTCTGTCGTTGGGAATGGTTTGCGAGATGTTGTCCGAGTTGATCGATATAGGCGGTCACAGTCGGATCCGAGTAAATCTTCAGGTCTTGCTCGATCTGGCGGGAGAATTGTTTTCCAAGCTGGACTTCCTGTGCATCAGAGAAGATGTTAATGTCACTTATCGTTCCGGCGCAGCCGAGAAATCCGCTGCCGGTCATCAGAACAAGTGCGATACATAAGGTCAGTTGCGTTATTCTATAAACTTTTTGCATGTTCACACACTCATTTAGGAAATAGATCGATAGCTAGATTCTATTGACATTTGGGTGGTCGAGAACGGAACGCAGATCCGCGTTCCCTACGAATTGCCCTCGCTGCACCGAACCGCTAGGACTTTGGGTCGGGCAAGATGCCCGACCTACGGGGGTGGCGTTGGGTTTCACTGTATCTATATTATAAGCCGGGGTTGTTAAAAAGTGTAGCTGCTATTGTCGTCGATAGGAACTCCTGTTACCGTTCAACCCAACCTACGTGCTAGGGCTGCACATCCCCATGCGTGTTGGGAATATGAGGTTGGCGTTGAAAGGAGAAGCTGACTTTGTGGAGGTAGATCTCAGTTGCAGCGGTATCGCTATGGCCTTTAGTGCTCTGGGAGGAATTGCAAATTTTTATCGGATGGGGTGGTGTATTTGGTAACTGTTGGACTTCGGAGGAAAGTGATGACAAATAAACGGGGAATAGTAATGGAAATCGGCGGTCCAATATTCTGTCTTACAGGTCATCGTCCTCCACAGGTTCAAACATGATGCTGCAACTACTACAACGATACCCGCTTTCCGCGTTGGATTCGTCAATGAGAAACAGCATACCGCAACAGATTGGGCACGGTTCCTCAATTTCCATTTCCACCCGTTCAAGGAGCCCAGTTCTATCTTCAAATTCAACAAACATTTTTGTTCCTCTCTAAAAATCAGTAGCGATTGAGTGTGGGGGCGATTTCAATTGCCCACTGATCAATTCCACCGGATAGACTTTTGACCTTTTGAAACCCGTTCTGGTATAGGTAGTAAGCGGCTTGCATACTCCGCATCCCGTGATGACAATGGAGGATGATTTCGCGACTCGAATCAAGTTGCTCAATATGTTGAGGGAGGTCGTTCATCGGGATGAGTTGGGCTTCGTCAAGACAAACGATCTGATGTTCCATCGGTTCTCGCACATCAATGAGTTGAATGGGTTCGCCTTGATCGAGTTTTTGCTTGAGTTCGTGGACTGAAATTTCGTGTTTCTCCGGCTGAAAAGGCGGAAGCGCATCGGAGGGAGTGTTATCTGCGGTTTTCAATTTCGCACCTCGGTTTGGATCAAGTACACTGGGGACAGGGACAGATGCCCCTGAGTGTTTCAAAGGAGTAGATGCCGGTCGAATGTCCATCACTCCAAGTAAACTGGATGGCATAACGCCCAACGAGCTCAAGGTTAACCGCTTGGGTATCGACTGGGACTGAAATCTGGTCTGGATCACCGAGTCCGTCTGGAGCGAATAGGGAGTGAACATCATGCCCTCTGTGCCTTATTGTTGAACACTCTGCACATGGGCATAGCCGCCTGAGATACGGGTAGGTGTATTCGCTCTCATGCCCATCTTTCCAGACGATTTGGAGCCCGTCGTTACCCAACCTTTTAATCGTTTTTGGCTGTTGCGATCTCATAGACACAGGTCAAAATATACCCAATTCGTCTTTAGCCTCTTCGGTCATCATTTCTGCCGTCCAGCGTGGCGTCCAAACGACATTGACATTGACTTCCTTAACACCATCAAGCTGCTGGGCGACATGCTGTGTTCCATTGATAAGTTGTCCACCCGCGGGACATCCCGGACTAGTCAGGGTCATTGTGATATTAACGGTATCATCCTCAATATCAACGCCATAAATCAGCCCCATATCAACAATGTTGATGCCAACCTCTGGATCAATAATTTCTTTGACTGCCTCAAATACGGCATCTTCTGTTATCATCAGCGTCCTCCATCAATAATCTACAGAGACGAAAATCCCATCGCCTTGAACTTTGACTTCGTAACATTCAACCGGCTCGATCGCCGGCATACAAAGCACTGCGCCGGTGCGAACGTTGAAGCGTGCTCCGTGTCGCGGACATTCAATTTCGTCGCGGTTGAGTTCACCTTCAGCGAGGGGACCCCCATCGTGGGTGCAAACATCTTCGATAGCGAAAAATTCGCCATCTACGTTGAAGAGTGCAACGGGTATATCGTCCACTTCAACCAGTTTTTTCGCGCCTAGCGGCAATTCACTAACTTTTGCGACCTCGAAAAACTCGCTCATTCGGTCTCCTCGTCTTCGTCGCCGGGCCAACCTTTGAGCCCATAAACCCCCGCTTTTAGCACTTTCAGTGCCAGCAGCCCGCATTTCAGACGCACAGGACCTAAGGGAATACCAAGCATGCCCAAAATATCATCTTTGCTTAACTTTTTGACATCATCCAAACGTTGACCTTTAATCTCTTCTGTCAACATTGAAGCGGCTGCTTGACTGATGGTGCAGCCGTGACCACTGAACCGAAGGTCGGTGATAATGCCGTCCTCAACCTTGAGATCCATACGAATCTGATCTCCGCATAGAGGATTGTCTTCCTCATAAGAGATGTCAGGGCACTCAAGGGTCCCATAGTTACTTGGGTTTTGGTAATGATCGAGAATATCTTCTTCGTAAATATTCATCTTCGTCTCCGCGTTAGCATACGCTGGGCTTTCAGCAATCCTTCATACAAGCTGTCAATTTCGTCAAGCTTGTTATACAGGTAGAAACTTGCACGAGCGGTAGCGATGACTCCAAATTTCTGCATGAGCGGTTGTGCACAGTGATGCCCGGCTCGGACTGCAACCCCAACTGTATCTAAGACTCCTGCTAAGTCGTGTGGGTGGATACCCTCCAAGTTAAATGTGATAGCCCCTGTTTTTTGGCGGGGCTTGGGTCCATAGATGGTGATGCCCTCAATCTCACTGAGTTTCTGGTGTGCATATTCGAGTAGCTCGTGTTCATGCACAAAGATTGCTTCCAGCCCGACTTGGTTGAGATAGTCTACGGCAGCCGCAAGCCCGATTGCTTCCGCAATGGCTGGCGTTCCCGCTTCAAATTTGGCTGGCACATCGGCGTAGGTCGAGCTTTCGCGCTGGACAGCGCGGATCATCGAACCGCCACCCAAAAACGGGGGCATCTCCTCTAAGAGGTCTGACTTGCCATACAGGACACCGATGCCGGTGGGACCGCACATTTTGTGTCCTGAAAAAGCGAGAAAATCGCAATCTAGCCCCTGGACATCCACGTCGAAATGCGGCACACTTTGTGCGCCATCAATCAACACTTTCGCACCGACGGCGTGGGCGGCGGCTGTAAGTTCCTGAACGGGATTGATGGTGCCGAGGACGTTGGAAACGTGCGTGATTGCAACCAGCTTGGTGCGCTCCGTCAACAATGTCTCCAAACCATCAAGCTGCAACACCCCTTCGTCGGTGACTTCAATAAACCGCATCTTCGCCCCGGTTCGTTGGGATAGCAACTGC
>JAKZSX010000203.1:0-5832 GCA_047517405.1 Candidatus Poribacteria bacterium
CCCACGATCCGGGGCTGGGTGGCGTATGCGAGGAACGCTGCGTCCGCCTCAATCAGGTGATTGAAATGGAGACGTGGTCCCGCCCAAGCGTACTCCTCACCCGACGCGCTACACCCCTTGTAGCTGGTGCTATACGGATTGCCCGTCGCTTCAAACCTACGCTTCAGATTCTGCAGCGCGTCATAGGTCCGGGCGACCTCGTTTGCATCGAGCAGCTTTTCGATCACAACGTAGCCATAGATTTCAAAATGCAGCCGTTGTGCAGCCGTTAGGGCAGGGAATGGTGGTTTGTTATAATTTATTGTTCCCTCACCTTGCCGTTTCGTTTTGTCCATTACATCTCCCCCACTCCGGGTTGATTGAGAAGGTCGATTTCCAGAAAGCGATCAATCCATCGCTGTCTCACCGAGCTGCCGTACGGATTCGCCAGCCAATTCTTGGGATAGAGAAATTGGTGCGCGTTACGCGAGCCGGATTGGAGCCGCGCGATCTCCCGAAGCAGTTCGATGCCCTCGGTCGTGTCCGGGTTTCGGAAGTATTCCGCGTTGCAGACTCGCCGTCCGGGTGAGCCACCTAACGAGGCGTGCCAAGTGCGGATATCGAAAGCGATAACATCTCCCGGCTGCGTCGGCACAGCCTGACAGGGGACATCTTCAGGGGGAACCTTGTCTAGAGCCTCCTGAAACAGCTTGCGCTCGACACCTCTCAGCAGATGCGATCCCGGGATAAAACGTAAGGCACCCGTTTCCGCTGTCACGGGGTCGAGATGAAAGTGGTACTTGACGGCAAGCTGCACCTCCTCTGAATTGCGTTGCCAGTTGCTATCGCTATGCCAATCAGTGTTGCCTACACTAAAGTGAGCGTCGGTGCCGTTACCGAGGACATCCGCACCGCATATCTGCTGTGCAGGGGTGAGGAAGCGCGGATCTTCGGTGAGTGACGCGAAAAAGGGTGTCTCCTCGTTCATCATTCGCGTCCATTGTCCTAGCGTCCCATCGAAAGGCTCGTCTGGAAATGCGGCTGCCAGTCCGTCACGGTGTTCTCGCTCGATAATCTCCAACTCGTCCGGCCTCAGGAGCTTCCGAAGAACGGTATAGCCGAAGGTTTTTAAGAAGTGAAGCTGGGTCTGGTTGAGTCCGGGTGTCTGATCTGCCATTCCTGAACATACCCTCCTCTCTGCGGTTAGCCTCCGCTGTCCCAAGTCAATTGGGCTTCTGTCCATCACGTTCAATCTCATTCAATCTGCGCTGACATTAGCCTCCGGGCGAGATCTTGCGATTTATGCCAATCTCCCCCTGATGCTGACGCTAGACGAGCGAAGGTCCAAAGCCGAACCCGTTCGGGGTCCACACCGAGTAGGTCTGCAAATCTGCCGATTGTGGTGATCGGTTTTGAGCGTAATCGTTCTTCACAATTGAGCAGATGCTGCGTCGCGTCGTAAGCTGCATCGCCGTAAAACGGTTTGGGATCAATGACTAGCCACGGCTCACGTTGCGCTCGAAGCACATTCCCCGCGTGTAAGTCAGTCGCCAACAGTAAGTCACAAGGTGCATTGTTTAGCAGCACTTCAAAAATGCGTAATCCCTCCTTAGCGAGTCCTACGTCGGGCAAATAGTCTATTTTTTCTAACGTTTCCTTGGTCCACGCGGCAATCATTTCTGACAATGGCCGGAACGGATGTGTGTCAGGTAGCGTCTGCCACAATCTTTTCAACAGTTTTGCAATAACCTGATCCTGTTCATTTTCAGGTTGCCCTCGTAGGGTAGTGCCGGGCTCACAGCGTTCAAGCAACATCGCGTTCAGTTCAAGGTCTGCATCTAAAACGTGGACGGTTGGATCGCCGTTCCAAAAAAGTAGACCGTCGATTTCGTTCTCTGCCTCCATGTGGGGCAAGCCAATTTTTAGTACAGCAGGTGTTCCATCTCGCCGGAAACATGGTGCAACCCAAGAACAACTTGCTTCTTCTTCAAATGGCGGGCTAAGAGTCAGTGACCATCGCTTTTTGAGATCTGCTATGGCCTTGGGTAGTCGCTCTAGCCAAGCAGCACCCTCAACCGTTTGGCGGCTATTGGTCGCGATTTGTTCGGGGATGGGAATATCGTGCATTCAGTAAAACCTCTGCCCTCGATTAGGCGGCGTTTTTTCCGATCTTCAGACGTTAAATTTTCACGGAGCCTTTTGGAATAATAGGCTGATATGAGTCGCTATTTTACAATTTTGGTGCGAGGTTGTCAATAGGATTGCGGACATGTAAGAAATCTATCAATCGGGGAAATTGGCTCAAATTAACATCGCCCCCAGCTTATATTGACCCAAAGTTTGTCAATTTAGTTTTTTCGCATTAAGACACCATTTTCTCCTCGGATTCCTCAAATTATAAATCTGTTTGATCTGCGAGTTGAACCGTGGTACTATACATCACCTATAAGTAGGAGAAGGCTATGCAATTCCAGTGGTCTCTACACTTTGGATGAATTGTCAACATAGCGGTCGAAGGTATTTTCAGAAAGGATCGAAAAAGTGAAATTAGGTCAAACGACATTGAATATTGGATTAGTGACAGTACTCTGCTTTTGGCTTGCGGTTAGCAGTGGGATAGCAAAGGCATTGACCTTAGATGACATCTTCCCAACCGATCGGGTGCTAGATGTGCAAATCACCGTCGCGGATGAGGATTGGGATAAGATTCGCTATCAGGCGCGGGATTTTTTCTCAGCACTGCACGAGAGCCGCAAAGTCGCGCCACCTGAAGGACCTTACACCTACGTCAATGCGAGCGTGACGATTGATGGTGTGGCGTTTCCCCAGATTGGACTTCGCAAAAAGGGGTTTCTCGGCTCGCAAAGTACCACTCGCCCCTCGCTCAAAATCAAGTTGAATCATACCGACAAAAACGCTGGGATTGAGGGCTTGACCAACCTAACGCTCAACAACAACCAACAGGACATCAGTTTGATGAGCCAATTCATGGGGTATGCCTTGTTTAATGCCGTTGGCTCGCCTGCACCCCGATGTGCGTATGCAAGGGTGACGGTCAATGGGAGGAATCTCGGTGTCTATTCGCATGTGGAAACGGTCCGTAAGTCATTTCTCAGGCGCGCCTTTGGGACTGACGACGGCACCCTGTACGAAGGTCCCTACGTCGATTTTTACGAGGGCTGGGTAGGCAGTTTCGAGCACAAAACCGGTAATGACGCACCGGAACGAGAGAAGATTCAACAGCTCATTGAGGTCCTCGAAGGTGATAGCAAAAACATCGAGGGTGCGATTGGTGAACTGGTTGACCTCGATACGTTCTACACATTTTGGGCGGTAGAGGGATTGCTCGGTTTTTGGGACGGTTATTCCGGCAACAACAACAACTTTTTCATCTACCTCAACCCAACGACCGACAAATTCCACTTCTTACCTTGGGGTGCTGACTCACTCTTTAGCAAGCACAGTAAGCTTCGACACCACAACAAAGCCGGTGCACCTATCTCTGTAAAGACCCAAGGCTTGCTCACCCATAAACTTTATCAACAAAAATCCGGTCGAGAACGTTACGCCAAGGCACTGATGGGTATTCTTGAAAAACATTGGAATGAAGCGGAATTGTTAGCCGAAATTGACCGGATCGACACGATGGTCAAACCGTACTTGGTCAACGCCCAACGCTTCTTTGGCGATAAAGATGAACAAAAAACTTACTCCCGTGTGCTGGCATTGCAAGAGACGCTGCAATTTATCCGTCAACGTCGTGCGGATATAACGAAGGAGATTGCAGACGGAATGCCGGAATGGAAAGCGGTCCCAGATGAGCCATTCGTTACAAGGGGAGATGATTGGTCCAAGCGAAGAGAAAAATTCCCGGGAAACGACATTTGGAGTGCTGCCGCAGCCGGAAACATCAAAGCGGTCAAGCAGCACTTGGCTAAAGGCGTGGATATCAATGCCAAGGATAGTATATTCGGTTCGACAGCCTTATCATCGGCTGCGTTGTTCGGTCACACTGAAATCGTCGCGTTGCTGCTTGAGGCGGGTGCGGATGTGAATGATAGGAATCGGGATGGTGGGACGCCGTTGCATGGGGCTGCTTTTCTCGGTCAATATGAAACGGCTAAACTGCTGCTTGAGAACGGCGCGGATATCAATATCAAGAATTGGGAGGGCAGTACACCGTGGGATTCGACGGCGGTGGATTGGGAGACTACCCGTTTCATTACTGGGTTGCTAAGGATAAAGGTGGATAGGGAAAAAATAGAAGCTGGTAGAACCAAAGTTGTTGAACTGCTCCGTCAACGTGGTGCCACGGCAAATACAAGAAGTGATGGGAATGCACTATGTAGTGCCGTCAGAAAGAGAGATCTCCGGGTCGTTAAGGAGCAGTTGGCTAAAGGGGCAGATGTCAATACTTGGGATAGTGAATTCGGAGTGACCGCCTTGTCGTGGGCGGCCCTGCTAGGGCACACTGAAATCGCTGAACTGCTCATAGGCAAAGGTGCAGATGTCAATGCTAGGAATCAAGACGGCGGCACAGCGCTGCATGGGGCTGCTTTTTTCGGGCACACCGAGATTGCTGAACTACTCATCCAGAATGACGTGGCGGTCAATGCTAGAGATGATAAGGGCCAAACCCCACTTGATGTCTCGGCGGTAGACTGGGAGATTACTGAGTTTATCGCAGGGCTGTTGGCAATGAAAGTGGATGAAGAAAAAGTAAAAGCCGGCAGAACCAAAATCGTCGGTATCCTTCGCCAACACGGCTCAGAACACTAGTTTTTCTTTTTCAAATGTCGGACTAGGTTCGACTGACTCATTGGCAACTATCGCTTGAGCGTGTTGACAATTTCTTCGTTGCCTTCGCGCAACGCCATGTCGAGAGGTGTCTCTCCTTCATAGGGTTGAAACAGCACTCTCTTTATTTCACGTAGGGGCCAGACCAGCGATGTAACTTCATCCATCCATTCGGCGAATTGCTTCGGATCACTTATTCGGCTGACCGTTTTGAGCGACGGATTGGCACCGTGGTCTAGCAGCAGCCGAACCATCCGCTGATTGCCCAACCGTGCGGCGAAGTGTAACGGTGTTTCCTTGCCGTATTGCACGAAATGCTCGTTATCCATGATGGGTTCGTCATCAAGCCCACTCAGCACTTGTGGGTTGACGTTCGCTCCTGCTTTAATCAGAATGTAGGCTTGCGCGAGATGGGTGTCGTCATCGTGGCGGGCTTGCACATGGAGTAAGGTTTCGCCGTTGTAGGGCCATGCGAAATTCGGATCTAACCCGTTTTCCATCATGAGCAGAAAAGAATCGAAGTTGGTGACGCCGACGGCATGAAACTCAAGATAGCACGGTTGATTGACGGTTGTCCCTTGACTAATGAAATACCGGTTAATTTCGTAATCCATGCTGGGCCAATGTGTGCCAAGGTCGCTGTTGTTTACGTCCGTCCCTGCCTTTACAAGTGCCTTGACCTTATTGAGATCTTTGATGTTGATACTTGCACTAAAGACCGGTCCCCACTGCCTGATCTGTCCTTTTGATGATGTATGATTCACTTTCACGTTTACTAGTTCCGGCTCTTCGGCGAGCATTTGTCGAACTATCTCTACATCTGCTGTCTCAAATTCTACCTGCCAACGTTCAATGAGTTCCTGGTTCATTTCGTCTCCTTTTTAACGGAAAACCGGTGGATTTTCATTAGGTGGCAACTTAGGTTACTGTACATCAATCATTGTAAAATGTGAGATGATGAGTGTAATTATAATCTAACATACGTTAAGTATTAAGGAGAAATTTTATGCAAGAATTATTGGAATTTTATCGGGAAAACGATTACGTTGTTGTCCC
>JAKZSX010000204.1:0-18365 GCA_047517405.1 Candidatus Poribacteria bacterium
CCGTTGCCGTGCAGCGCAGCGACAACCTTCTCCGGTTTCATTGGGAGTTCGGTAATCCGGATGCCAACCGCGTCGGCGACAGCGTTTGCCATGGTTGCTAACGTTGGGGTGATTGGCGGTTCACCGACACCCTTCGCGCCAAATGGTCCTTCGGGTGCTTCCACTTCAACAATAACGGACTCGACAGTGGGGAGATCCGCAGAGGTCGGCACACGATAATCGACGAAGCCCGGATTCACGTTGCCCTTCTCGTTATACTGCATCTCCTCCATGGTCGCCCAAGCGTAGCCTTGCACCGTACCGCCCTCAATCTGTCCTTCAACTGCCATCGGGTTAATGGCGAAGCCGACATCTTGTGAGGACGCCATCTTCAGCACCTTGATTCTGCCGGTCTCTGGATCAATTTCGACCTTAGCGATCTGTGCGGCGAGGGCAGGTGTCGAAGGCTTGCGTGCAAAGGAGCCTTTACCGACGATAGGACCACCCGTTGTTGAGAGGCTATATGCAGCCAACTCACCGAATCCGATTGATTTCGGCGGGTCGCCCACGATGGTTGAAACCTTTCCATCTTTGAGTTCGAGGGATTCAATCTCGGTGTTCAACCGTTCAGAGGCGAGTTCCAAGAGGCGTATTCGCGTATCCTCCGCAGCGAGCTTAGCGGTATTACCCATTGTGAAAGTGACAACACTGCCGCCGGAGCCGGTGGCATAGGGCGCTGAATTGGTGTCTCCGCGCGAGATTGTAACTTCCTCATAGGGAAGGGTTAGGATTTCGGCGACAATCTGGGCGAGTGCCGTGTCTGTACCGGTGATGTCGATTGAACCGTGGAAGATTCGCGCACTTCCGTCTTCGTGGATAGAGACGAACATCCCACCCGGTCCACAGCCATTTGTCCAATCACCAATCGCGACACCCCAGCCTTGATTCGTGTCCTTCGTGCGATTCTTCCAATCCACCGCATCGGCAACCGCTTGCAGGGTTTCCTTATAGCCGACCTTAGGCTCTTTCGCCCCCGCGGGCACTGGATCACCTTCGACTCGCATATTTTTGAGGCGAAACTCAACCGGATCGAGGTTGAGTTTACGAGCGATATCGTCAAGCTGAGATTCACCAGCAAAAGCAACTTGTGGCGTTCCCGGCGCACGATAGGCGGCGGTACCAGACTTGTTTGTGTAGACGCCGTATGCATCAACCTTTAGGTGCAGGAACTTATAGACGCCACGCAGGCGGATGGTGCTACCGATCGAGGCACCTGATACGGAACCGGAATCCCAGAAAGCCAGTCCTTCGCGGGCAAGGATTGTGCCATCGTTCTTCACGCCGGTCTTCAACTTAATCACACAACCGGGTGCCGGACGCCCATCGGTAAACTCTTCTTCACGGGTCATTTGGATCTTCACCGGACGTCCTGTCTTTTGGGAGAGAAGAACGGCGGGCACATGCGTGAGTGCGACACCGAAACGTCCACCAAATCCACCGCCCATTGTGGTCGGGATGACGTTAATCTGATTGAGCGGAATGCCAAGTGTGCCGGCGATGCCGGATCGGATGGCAAAGGGTCCCTGCGTACTTGCCCACACTGTCACTTTTCCAGTGGACTCCACATCAGCGACGGAGACGTGCGGCTCCATGTAGGTCTGATGAACCCGCGGAATAACATAGGTATCTTCTACAACCAGATCCGATTCAACGAAGCCTTGTTCCACATCACCGGCTGCGGAATGCGTTTCGGCAGAGATATTGTAATAGACTTCATCTTCAAGAGCTTCCGACTTCGCGTTTAATTCGGCAATCTCTGCGCTGTGGTCTTGCGAGTCGTCCCGCTCAAGTTTCCTCAAGTCGGCTTTAATCGCTCGACGGGCGGGGCCGTCTTTTGTATCGTCGCTATGGAGGCGCGGTGCGTCAGGTTGAATGGCTTCCATCACATCCTGAACAGTGGAGAGCACTTCGTAGTCGATCTTGATTAGATCGGCAGCTTCCTCTGCGATGTCCGGATCCGTTGCCGCGACCGCTGCAATCGGTTCGCCGAGATAGAGGACTTTGTCAGTAGCAAAGACCCGTCGTCCACTCTCGACATCGTCTTGGGTGATGATAGCCCGTACGCCGGGCAGTTTTTCCGCTTCGCTCGTATCAATATTCAGGATTTTTGCGTGTGGGTGTTCGCTGCGAACAAACTTCCCGTGAAGCATACCGGGCAGATGGACATCTCCTCCATACTGCGCCGCACCGGTCACTTTTTCAAGGGCATCAACTCTGGGTACTCTTTTGCCAAGAACTGCATATTCTGACATGAAAAATCTCCTTTTTGGGAATGGAACGTGAAACGTGATGAGTAAAACGTAGGGGTTAAAATCTTGCCCTTAATACGCCGTCGCCATCAAGAGTTACGCATGACTTCCGCCGCACTCATCACAGCTTCAATGATCTTCGTGTACCCGGTGCATCGGCAGATGTTATTACCAAGTGCGTGCCTGATCTCTGCTTCTGTTGCATTGAGGTTTTCATCAAGATATGCTTTGGACGCCACGATAAATCCCGGCGTGCAGAAACCGCATTGGTATCCCCCTTTATCCATGAACGCTTGCTGGATGGGGTGCGGATGATCTCGGCTTGCTAGTCCCTCTATAGTTATGATTTCTTTACCGTTGGCACTTACGCCGAGCATCATACAAGATGTCACGGATTTTCCGTCTACAATGACTGTACACGCGCCACAATCGCCGGTGCTGCAGCCTTCTTTTGTGCCTGTTAAACCGATTGTATCACGAAGGATCGTTAACAGTGTCTTTCTCGGTTCAATCAACAGATCATATGTATCAGTGTTGACCGTTAAAGTAACTGGCTTCTTCTGCATTGAATTATCCTTTCTGCTCTCCGAATAGGACTCGGGAATGAGCCTAAAATGAATATGAAGTCTGAATTTTCGCGTATCCGATAAATTGGGATTTGGCTAAATTTAACCTACCGGTTAGCCTTGTGCGCGAGTGGCTGCGGCTTGAAGTGCTCGCCGGGTTAAGACCCCAACCATTTCTCGACGATATTCGGCTGAGCACCGTAAATCTGAGATGGGGCTTGATTGCGCTGAAGCAGCGGTAGCCGCTTGTTCTAACAAATCTGCTGTCAGATCGTTTCCGTTGACAACGGCTTCGGCATCGGTGGCTCGAAGTGGTGTGGGTGCAACAGCGGCAAGCCCGATCTTGACATCTGTTACGGCACCGTTATCCGATTTTGCAGATGACGCCACACCGACAAAAGCAAGATCCATCACTTCTCTGATTTTTTGCTTGATGTACCGCGAGCCTTCATTCGCACCGCGGGGTGGACATTCAAACGCTGTGACAATCTCGCCGGTATTTAATACGGTTTGCCCCGGACCTAAAAAGAACGTTTCAATGGGCACGGTACGCTCGCCATTGGCACTAGCAATTTTAACTTGTGCTCCAAGTGCTAGCAAGGGTGCCGCGGTATCCGCAGCGGGGGAGCCGTGACTAATGTTACCGCCTATTGTTGCAAGATGGCGAATTTGGACACCACCAACCTCACCGGCTCCTTCAGCCAAGGCAGTATAGCGTTCACGGATTATTGAATCTTTTTCCAGTGTACGCATCTTCGTTAGCGCACCGATTCGCAGCCCACTTTCTTCATCATAGTCGATACCCGCCAACCCGGGGATTTTTTCCAAGCTGATAACGTACTCAGGTGTCGCCGTCCGTGCTTTCATTTCTATAATGAGATCTGTTCCACCGGCTAAGAGCTTCGCTTTGCCGTTGTATTTTGTCAGTAGGGATGACGCTTCCTTAATTGTTGTAGGTTCAAAAAACTCGAAATTCCTCAATGTTATGACCTCCCTGAAAGTACGAGGCATCCACGCCTCGCAAAATAGTTGACCCTGAATTTAGTTTGAGGTAGCTAAAGCATAACAAATCTGATCGGGGTTGTCAACCTTAAATACTTGGATTGGTTTATACTATTCAATGATTAGGTGGTGACGGTCCTTGGGTGATTCGCCAGGACAGTCTGTATCAGCTAACTGAACCGAATTTCCATCAAATTCAACATGCCGCTGCGTTGTGAAAATCGCACACTGATCTTCCCACTTTAATAGGTGGACGTGAATGCAGCCGGAGATGCCGTAGATATTGATAAAATCATAGATAATCTTAGGAAGCTGGTCTAGTTCACTATGTTGATAGGGGATATACGGTCCGACCAAGACAGGCGAACGTCCTTTGAAGGTACCGAGTAGCGATTTAGGACGAGAATCACGAAAGAGGTGTAGTACACTTTTATTAGAAGATTTGAAGAGTTTATTCCATGCCCTTTTTAAGATGCGAAGCGACCCGGCTGGTGGCGCGACATAGGAGGACAGGAAATAGGTTACATTGTTTTGTGGATTGGTGTCCGGAGGGATATATCGGCAAATAAGAAGGGGTTTTGATTTGAAAGACGCTAAAAAGTACGCATAGCGAGCCGGCTTTTCAGCGAACAAATCGAGAAATTCCGAAAAGTCTGAAATTTCGCGTGATTTCTGTCCTTCACGCTGATGCCCAGTCTGAAAGGAGTGCAGCCAGAATTTGAAACGAGCGTTAATGCTGGCGGGGGTTTCACCAATTATATTTTGGAGTTGGATAGCCTGTCCGTACGCATCTTTGATAGTATCAGCGAGATAGCGGTGATTTTCGGCTGCGCGTTCAGTAATTACTTTGAGATTTTCGATGAGGCGCACTATCTTTCTCTGGAATATATCAAACCCCAGAGGCGCTGCAATCAAATGTTCAATCTGATCCACAAAGCCATCAGATTTTTCAAAATCTTCTGTCAACAGATTCAGCTCTAATAACACCTTCTTAAGGGCTTCTGAAGAGAGTTGAGCTGTTTCTGCTATTGACTTAGGAGCTATTAATTGCTGAGAGTTATCCGCTGTCGGCAAATTCTTCTTTTTTTTCATGCGAAGTTGTGCTATAATAGATTATTTACTTCAATCAGAGATAAGATGCTCCAATGATTCTGTAAATTTATGGTTATGAATTAGAAGTGACGGTAGAAATTATACACTATATAGATCGAAAATAGAACAACTATTTCAGCAAAAGTGTTGGATATGGTGGGGCTATTGGCTACAATTAAACCAATACGCTACCCTCCGTTCAAGCATCTTATCTCCGGATAATCTGTCATCATAAGCTAACATTTTAAGGAGAAAACATGTCAAATTGGAGTGAACTTATTACGGATACCCTAGACCGTCTGTCAGGGAGGCGAAAAGCTTCGACGCTTCCACAGCTCAGCCTGCAAGCACCCGAAGCTACTGAAAAAATTGCCATCTATGAGGGAAGGGAGACACGACGTGAAAAGCAGGTCAAGGAACGTATAGCGTATCAATTGTTTGAGAAGATGAGACGGCGCACCTTCAGTTGGAAATCTTATTATTATTACGACGCATATGATATCCCGCGGATTGCAATAACTAATGAAAATGCAACGGGAACACATATCATTGAACGACGCCACTTTCTTCCAGAAGACCGAATCATTGAAGCCAACTTTTATACGGACGCCAATGCTTCCGCCCTCCTTATTGATGCAAATGATTTGGCTCGCGTAAGTCAGGAGATATTCGATCAGCTCAACACCAAGTCTATCAATTTCCAAATTTATAACAAGACCTATCCGCTGGAAATTTGGTTTGATAGTGATCAGAAGCAGACAAAGCAGTTTTTTCCGCTTGGGGAACATAAAATCTGTATCGATAGCCAACGGGCATATTTGTTGCGGCCGTTCCGGAATTTGGGAGCCGATGGGTTTGCCGCCTTGTCGAATCGATTACTTGTCCAAGAAGGTATCGCCGTCGATCCGAAAAGCACTATAGAATCGCTACTGATTGAACTGGGTAGTGAGGAGCTACTACAACATTACCAAGCTGCACTCAGTCTATATAATCAAAGAACTTCTAGGCGCCGTTCTGTGGGTTTGCACGAAGATGAAGAGTATCCCTTAATTATCACAAAAACACATCAGCACACACGTCGAGGGCATTGGGATCCGCGTTCATCCCTCGATAAAAGTCAGCCTGAACCCATACCGGATGAAATGTATGAGATACTAGCCTACGCCCTTGATAATAATATGTCAGAAATCGAGGAGGACTTGATGCATATTAGCCTTGCAGCGTTGAGTCTGGATCGGGGAGGAGTTACTGATGGTTGTGCAATTTTGCGGGATAAGCTTTGTTCCTATACAGAGGCTGCTGTGCTACAAGAGCACCATCTCGAATATCTCTATCAATTTGTGCAAAGATTATTAGACGAAGAAGAGGAACAAGCAGAGGAGGTATATTCGCCCCTTGAAGATCAAGCGTATGAGGAGATCCTCGTTGAACTGTTAGAGGGAATTCGCAACCTGACAACCGATTTCCGCTATATCCACTATCCCCCCATCAGGACCCAAATCGATTCGCTCCAAGAATCTGTCCAATCACTTTCACAAGCCCTCGAGGATGCCGAAGATAAACAACGCCATCGTGAAATCCATGACAAACGTGAGATCCTGACGAAGAAAGCGTTTGAAGTTCCTAACCCCCGCACTTACACTCTTGACAGAACAGCGGAACAAAAGAGCTTTTACGAGCAGTTGCTGGAGATCCAGAAAACTGTTCATGATATTCAGGAACAAGCAAGCGACTCCGCACTTGATGTTGCTTTTAGTCTGGCGAAATCCGCTTACATCTTGGCTCAACTTCATTTGAAGGAGTTTCCGAACTTGCGCCATATTTCTAATCAACTGATTGAACTGATGCAGCGGGAATCAGATGACAATTATAAGGAATTTGAGCTTGAATTCATTAAAGCACTTGCCCAGATTACCACCACTCTTCATGAAAACACCAGGGTTACACTATCCGACCGGCTGATGACAATAACAAGTAGGTTGCAAAAGTTTTGTACCGCTAACGAGCAATTCAAGGAAAACGGTTGGAATCCTGCTTATACTGAGTTTGTCCATAGCAGCGTCGCAGAGTTCAATGATAAGGTGCGTGAAGCCGCAATCGAGACATACGAACAGATTGCCGAACAGATTGATTACCAGCTGGAGTTGATTGAAATTTTTATCACCGGTATTAGCGTTCCCGCATTGCTGCCGGCACAATTGCACGAATCTGGCAAAGGATTACAGACCTTCCTCGTAGAACAACTGAAGAAATACTTGACCACACAGAACCTGCAGCTTCAAAGTGTCCCAGGACGTGAACATCAACTTCGATCGCTTATTAGTGAGTTGATGCCCATGCAGTTGGAGACACCGCTTGAGCAGTTAGAATATTTCTTTAGAAGCACCGCTTAACATCCACCTAAAAAGTCGAAAATGTGACGAGTATTCACGTCAAGACAGGCAAGCTATCCGTTAAGCGCAGGAACATCTTTAGCAGTCTGGCAAAATAGACCGCGTCCCTCCTTTCTTTTAGTAAGATTATACTGTAAATTTATCTTCAAATTTGCGCTCTCGAAATGTGAGACGGCATCCGATTTTTTTCTTTTTTGTGACTTTTTTCTATTTTTTATGAAACAGCAGCCGGTTTTTTACGTTTTATGCGTGGATGGAGCTATTCTATGAACTCCTAAAGAGTTAATGATAGATATTAGCCTTTTTACCCCCTGCCTTTACTTTAATAATCTGGAGGACCATGGACTTATTACCGAAGAAACTCGAAGCCTACCCTGTTAAGCCATATTTCTCTGAACAGCAAGAACTAAATGAGCGCTTGAGTGAGATTCTCCCACCGTATATATCGGAAACACCTCTCACTACGCGAGGGAAGCGTTTGTTTCGAATCGTTTCCCGATTCACTCTGATCATTTGTCTCCTGTCTTTTTTGGGAGTTTGTGGATTTTTAGCGCATCGCGCGCTAGGGGAGACAGAAACGTTCTTGTACTATCTCACAAAACACCACACCATTGTGCTCACATTGATACAAGGGAAGAAAGTACAGGACACCGCAACCTATGATGTTCTGGCAACGCTCACCACCCCCGGCAAAACGATGCAAGAGCGTTTGATTCAACTTCAACTAGCAGGGTATGACCAAGACAATCCGCAACAACTTCCCACCATTTCCGACGTAGGGTTGCAGGAGGACCACCGAAAAACCTATGAACAACGGATCCAGCCGGCAATTGAACAAGCTTATCGGATTTATAACAACTTCAATCGGAAAACTGAGCAGGAAGTATATGGGATTACCGCGAACGAGCTGATATACCAAAAAGGATTAAATGTAGCAGATTATGGTCCAAAGGCACTAGAACACGTGTTATTTAAGGCACGGCGCTACTTCCCATTTGCGCTTATTGCCGGACGTGTTGCCGACATAGATCCGCTGCTCCTATTGAAGATTTTTGAGATTGAAACCCGCTTCAATGAAGTTCTAGTGGGTCCCAGTCAGACTGAGGCTGGTGAAGATGATATTGGCATTGCTCAAAATAATCTGGTAGTCTTACCGAAGTTGATTCGCCACATTTTAGATCCAAGTATGCCGGCATACTCTCCCTTTTTTGAGTTTCTCAGTCCTGGACAAGATTGGGAGGGGAAACAACTCAGCTGGAATGACTATCTGCCCCGATTAGAAGAAGAGCTAGCGGGAACCTACGATCGTCAAAAAAATCCGAGTGGGAAATATTATACGAATCTCCTGAAAACTCCCCACATTGGTGCTTTCTTGGCAGCTTACCACATAAAGCGCGATAAGACCTATGGTTTCGACGAATGCCTAGATTTTTACAGGAAGAATGCCAAAGCCCTCAAAGATGTACTCAACCTTCAGCACGACTTGCAGCCGTATCACTGGGCGCATTATACCTTTTACAATGGTGGTCCCAAGCGTTGGCATGTGATGAAGACATATCTGGAGATGCGCCAAAACCAGGAGCAGATTCCGCCTGAACTTCAGGAGGCCGTGGATACGGTGAAGCGGCGTAACATAGACGCCCAACGAATCGGGAGCAAGAATGAATATCTAAGAGGCATCGTTTTCGACTCTGTTGAAGATCAGATTATTAAAAATGATGGACTGCTTCACTACGGTCTGTATGACTTCTCGCCAAATTTCAAACCTCGAGAGCTCATGCATGAGCTTCCTCCCAACCTCGCTATGGCGCAAAAGATTGGCGATTAGTGCGGTGAATGGACTTGCGGTGGGTAACCCACCGCAAGTCTGCTCAAAATATTTATGCTGAGAAAATACGATTTAACGCCTTCTGTCCTGCTGCTCCTCCTACCGATTATTTTCTTTTTTTTTGTCTTTCTGATATACCCCCTTCTGTACATTTTCAAGGAATCTTTCTGGATTAACGACCGCTTGAGCATTGAGTACTTCAAGCTGATAGTCATGGATGAAAGTATCCGCGATCTGGTCGTCAATAGCCTCAATATGGGCATTGTGGTAACGCTAATGACAACGCTTATTGCGTTGCCACTTGCCTATTTCCTCACCCGTTATCGTTTTCCCGGACGTAACACCCTACAAGGGATTATTCTGATTCCGATTATTATGCCGCCTTTCGTTGGGGCAATCGGCATGAAGCAGCTTTTTGGCTTGTATGGTAGTATAAACATCTTCCTGAACAAGATTGGGCTTACTGATTTGGCGGAACCGATCGATTGGTTTGGTAGCGGTTTTTGGGGAGTTATACTGCTGTCAACGTTGCATCTCTATCCAATTATGTATCTCAACGTCATTGCGGTGTTGGCAAATGTAGACCCAAGTCTGGAGGAGGCGGCGGAAAACATGGGAGCATCGCGTTTCACGCTTTTCCGGACGGTGACGCTCCCGCTTATACTTCCCGGATACTTCGCGGGTGCTATCTTAGTATTCATTTGGGCATTCACTGATTTAGGAACACCATTAATCTTCAATTACAATGAAGTTATCGCTGTACGGATTTTTCGCCAAGTTACCGATGCCAACGTCAACCCAATGGGGTATGCACTGGTCGTCTTGATTATAGTACTGACGGCCCTTGCATTTTACATCTCTAAGCGTTGGACTGGTACCGGTCGGTATGAGATGCTTGGACGCGGGCATGTTGGTTCACGTGAGATCCAAGCAAATCGCTGGATGCGTATCGTCATCTACTTTTTTGTAGGAGCCATTATATTCATGGCACTGCTGCCGCATCTCAGTATCGTCTTGACCTCACTAACTCCTGATGCAAGTCAATGGCGGCTAAGTGTGCTGCCTCAGAGCTACACGCTGAAGCATTATTCGGAGGTTTTTAGTCATGAAAGCAAACTAGAAGATACGATGCTAAGTATAAAGAATAGCTTATTCTACAGCGTGTTCAGCACAACTCTCGCGCTTATCCTGGGAATCACCCTCTCATACCTTCTCACCCGTAGACACATTCCGTTTAAGAACCTCCTCGATGCCATCGTTATGTTACCTTTAGCACTCCCCGGTGTTGCGCTCGCGTTTGGCTATGTAGGTAGTTTCGCGGATACAACGCTTCTACTCCGTCACTTGCCCCAGTCCATTGTATCCATCTTAGACCCTCGACAAAACCCGATTGCGCTGCTAATCATCAGTTATACGGTGAGGCGTTTGCCGTATATGCTCCGGTCAATTTACGCGGGCTTACAGCAGACTAGTGTTACACTGGAAGAGGCATCGCAAAATCTTGGTGCTAGCTCGGCACGGACGCTGTATAAGATTACATTGCCTCTTGTAATTGCCAATATCATCGCCGGTTCGATTCTCGTGTTCTCGTTTTCTATGCTGGAAGTTGCTGACAGTTTAATTCTTGCTATGCGGGACCAGTACAACCCAATTACGAAAGCGATCTGGAATCTGGCACAACGTCCGGTTGGTGGAGCATATATTGCTTGTGCATTGGGTGTCGTGGGGATGTTTATCCTAATGGCGTGCTTAGTTGCTGCGGGCCGTATCTTGGGGGGACGTTTGGGCGAGATATTCAAGATTTGATGCTTGCACTCATTAAATGTAATGAGTTAAATGCAAGAAACAGTGATGTTGCTTTACCTTTTACAAGCTGGGCTCAATATACAACGTTTTTTCATGGGTATAATTCACAAAGCCTGGGGCGGTGCCCTTCGGTTTGACGACATATCGAAACCATGTATAATCGACCGGGACATAGCTGGCGTGTTGTGCTTTACTGAAGAAAGCTGCTATCTTGGCGGCTTTCAGCAATGTTGGCATTGGGATCCCCGGCTTGTTTTCAGGATTGCGGATGACAACGTGTGAACCGTGAATCTGCTTTGCATGTAACCACATATCCCGACTTGAAGCGACTCGGCGAAGAAGTAGGTCATTTTCCTTACTGTTGCGTCCCACGTAAATCTGGAAACCATCGGGCGAGGTGTATTTCCGAAATGCGCCCGCAGATTCGCTCTGCTTGGACTGACGTTTATTTTCTTGTATCCAACCTTTTTTGAGAAACTCAGACTGAATCGCTCGAAGTTCCTTCAACCCCTTTGCTTCTTCTACTTCCGACGCATAAGCCTGTAATACCTCCTGCTCTGCCTCATTATCAGCAATCAACTGATGAATCACCGAAACCCCGCGTTTTGCTTTGGTGTATCTCCTGAAGTATTGTTGGGCGTTTTCTGACGGACTGAGCTGCGGGTCAAGTTCAATTGACAATGCACTTAAATCTGGACTGTAGTAGTTTTGTACCTGGATGGCCGTCTGTCCTCGCTGGACATGGTGTAAATTCGCAGTGAGGAGCTCGCCTTTGATCCGATAATCTTCAGCCTGTTCCGCATTTGCCAACTCCTGTCGTAGCGACACCTGTTTTCGATCTAGTGCTGCACTCATTTTGTCCAAAACTTGGCGCAACATATTTCGCTCAGATTGCATCGCCTCATCACGGGTAACCGCAGCGTAGTAGGCGGATAAGGCTTCGCTCATCGTTTCAAAAAATCGGCTCTCGGTGTTTGGGAATTGCGCGAGTTTTAGTGCAGCAACAGCGACAACTTTATCTTCTTCACTCAGGCAAGCGTGGCTGTTTGCCTTATCCTCTGATTGAAGTTGTTGGACCGAATTGTCTGCTTCAATGAGCACCTGGGGACGGTTGCGAGCGAGTTGGAAGCACGCGACAACCTGCTGATACGCCTCCCACAGGTTCGCTGGAGTTGCAGAGTCGCCGGCGCGGGCGATAATTTCTTTAGCGAGTGTGGGGCTCAAGCCATCAATCTGGTTAAACAGAAATCGCCAGCCAACCTCCCGGTTTTCGATAAGCGAGACAAAGGCGTCCCGGTCTAATTTGAGTGGATGCCATTTATCCTGCTGCGGTGGTGGGGTATAGGTCAAACCGGGTAACACCTCACGATAGCGGCTCATCGTTTCGTCGATATGTTTAATACTTTCGAGGATATTGCCGCTCGCTTCATCGATGAGGATGATATTGCTGTGCTTGCCCATAAACTCTGCGATAATTGATTTGGGTGATGTTTCGAGTATATCGGATTTGGGTGCGATAGTGAGCTTTAGGACCCGATCCAAGCCAACCTGTTCCACGGCTGTAATCTCCCCCCGCATAATATGTTTCATCAAGAAGTCTGCAAAATGGGACCTGGATTGTCCTTTCGGCGGACGTTCAATTAGATGTGCACGGGCATGAACGGAATGGGTTGAAATAAGCAGAAAGCGACTTGTGGTTGACTGAAAGATTTTCAGCACAATGCTATGCGGGTTCAACTGTTCAATATGCTGAATGGTCCCATTCAGAATTGTATGACGGAGTTCATCCGTTACAAGATGTAAAGCTAGACTATCGAATGACATGAGGTCGACCTCGTGGAGGTGATATATGGTAAATTCTTGCACCTTCAGTAGAAGCGTGTTTTTCAGCGTCTCGCTTGGCGAAACGGCTGTTCATTATACCATAATCCCACAGAGGACGGCACGGAAAATCGTCCCATCGCGTTTCCGCGTTGATGGCTTTGATCTGTAGGTTCATTCGCTGTGATCCTTGATAACAGATTGATTGACAGTGGCTTGCAATTGTGTTAGAATTTTCGTTGAATTTAAGCCATTTCGGGCTTTCCGAGTTTTGGATGATAGGGACACACAGTTCACACCTATCTCAAAGTAAAAAGGAGGATTTGAATGCGTAGGCTTTGGTTTAGCACTTTCGTATTTACGCTGGTTATCTCACTGGCGGTTCCGCCATTCGCCAGCGGACAGGAGAGTGTCTTGGACAAAGTAAAAAACAGGGGGCGGCTCGTTTGTGGAGTGCACGGCGGCTTGCCCGGTTTCAGCTTCCTCAGCCAAGATGGCACGTGGAGCGGCTTTGATGTGGATTATTGTCGGGCAATTGCTGCCGCTATTTTCGGCGATCCGGATAAGGTAGAATTTGTGCCGTTGAAGGCACCGGAACGTTTTTCCGCGCTTCAGACAGGGGAGATAGATGTTTTAATCCGAAACACCACTTGGACGCTTACCCGCGACGCTCAAGTGGGAGTTGACTTCGCCCCACCGACCTTTTACGATGGCCAGGGATTTATGCTGCGTAAAGACCTCGGCATCACCTCGATAGAGGAATTGGCAGGCGCGAGTATCTGTGTCACCGCTGGTAGCACGACTGAGCTAAATTTAGCGGATACGATGCGGGCTTTAGGGGTAGATTTTAATCCGGTTGTATTTGAGGAGATTGATACCCTTTACAATAGTTACGAACAGGGACGTTGTGATGTGGTTACAAGTGATAAATCTCAGCTAGCAGCCCGTCGCAAAGTTTTTAGGGATCCGGACGCCCATGTTATCCTCGATGCGACCATCTCGAAGGAACCGCTGGGGCCCGTTACTATCCATGGCGACAACAAATGGAACGATGTCGTAAGCTGGGTTGTTTACGCTACGTTCTTCACCGAGGAGCACGGCATTACCCGGTCAAATGTGAGCACTTTTACATCTAAAAACCCAGAGATAGAACGTTTCTTGGGTAAAACCGGCGATATGGGAGACAAACTGGGTCTGTCGAAAGATTGGGCGCGTCAGGTTACCGCTGCTGTTGGCAGCTATGGTGAAATTTTCGAACGCAACCTACACTCTATTAGTCTACCGCGCGGTATCAACAAACCTTGGACTCAAGGGGGTCTGCTGTACGCGATGCCGTTTCGTTAGCAGAAGGTTTTAACCTTCATCCAAATGGCTCGCGGTTTGGAGGGCTCCTCATATATCCTCCGCCACGTCATTAGTTAGGCAAACCCCTCCAAAAGAAAAGGAACTCGAACATGAAGCTGACTAATGCTATCGGATTAGCACTGAGCCTGACCATCTTCTTTGTGATAGGATGTCAGCAAATGCAGAATCAAATCACAGGAAAATCTGCTGATACCAGCGTTTCCGTTTCCCCTGATGATGTTGCACCCGATGGAATAAAAACCGGAACCGTGGTCATTGCCGATACAGTCGAAGAGTGGGGCGTTGATGAATATGTTCTAAACTCTGCCATGATAACAGACGATAGGTTGGAACTTAATGTTTCCTACGGTGGCGGATGTGAAAAACATCAATTTACCCTTGTCTCGATGGGTGTGTTCCTAGAGTCATTTCCGGTACAACTCAGGGTAGACCTTACCCACAATGCAAACAATGACTCGTGTGAGGCATGGCTAACTGATGACTATCACTTTGATCTGAGCGCAATTAAAATACTGTATCAGGCGGCTTACCAGCAGGAAGATGGCACCACTATTTTACTCCTCGAAGATGCCCCAAATGGCGATCTTGTCTACGAATTTGCAATGTAGGCTACATCGTTCACGGAATTACGCCGTACAACATAATGGAAAACAACTTACCTAAAAGTGCACCAGAGAAAATACCCTTCTGGCGGGATATTCGGGTTCTGCGTGTGTTATTCCAAGTCATCTTCCTTATTGGAGTTGTCTTGTTAGCGGGCATTCTCTACACGAATATGTTGAGAGGGCTCCGCGGTCTCGGCTTGACCTTAAACCTCGATTTTCTTAATGATGAAGCCGGGTTTGGAATATCTGAAGGGATTACTTATGAGCCTTCAGATACCTATCTGAGGGCGTTTTGGGTGGGCGTGGTAAACACGATTAGGGTTAGTATTATAGGAGTTGTGTGTGCCACGATTCTGGGGCTTGTGGTCGGTATCGCCCGGCTATCAAGCAACTGGCTGGTCAGAAACATCGCAACCATTTACGTCGAATGTTTTCGTAATATCCCACTCTTACTACAGATTTTGTTTTGGTATACTGCGGTAATCCTTCAACTTCCCTCGGTACGGGAGAGTTTCACATTCTTCGGAGGCGTGTTTATTAACCAACGAGGGATATATCTTCCCTCGCCGCAGCCCACATCAGGTCTGAAGATCTGGCTCGGTTGTCTTGCCGGAGGGTTCATTTTAGCGCTGATTCTCTATCTTGTGCGGTTGAGGAAACTTCGACAGATGGAACAGCCCGGTTTTCCTGCAAAATGGGCTCTGCCAGCGTTGTTGTTGGTTGCTCTTTTGGGTTGGTTTCTGACACCGGGAAAACCGTTTACTTTTGAGTTGCCCGCTCTGAAAGGATTTAACTTCGCTGGAGGGACATACCTTTCACCCGAATTCTCTGCCCTTTTAATTGGGCTCATTATGTATACGGGGGCCTTCATCGCCGAAGTAGTGAGGAGTGGGATACAGTCCGTGGCGAAGGGCCAACAGGAGGCTGCTAAAGCAATAGGCCTCAGTGAATTTCAAAGCTTGAGGTTGGTTATCCTTCCCCAAGCCTTGCGCGTGATAGCCCCACCGCTCACCAGCCAGTACCTGAACCTCACCAAAAACTCCAGTTTGGCTGTGGCAATCGGCTTCCCGGATCTTTTTAACGTAGGAAATACGATGATGAATCAAACCGGACAATCCATCCCAATCTTCGCGATGATTATGATGAGCTATCTGTTCATCAGCTTAACGACATCAGCATATATGAATTGGTACAACCGTAGGATTAACCGGATCGGATGATGAGAGGAAGAAACGCGTGGAAGAGCGAGTACCTAATCAAGCGATTAGGCCACCAACTGAATCGAAGAGTATCTTAGGATGGCTGCAGGAGAACCTGTTTAACACTTGGTATAACACGCTTCTCACCTTTTTAGCGGCTGGATTTTTGTACGTTGTTTTTAAGGGTATGTTGACTTGGATCTTCACTGAGGCAAATTGGAGCGTTATACCCGCCAACCTGCAAATTTTTCTAGTCGGCGCTTATCCGAGAGGAGAAATATGGCGTATATGGCTTGTGATTTATACTTTGAGTGTTCTAGCGGGGCTGAGTGCCGGAATTTGGGGAGGACTGGCACTCCGATTTGCCCTTGTCATCGGGGGAATTGGAGGTGGAATTGGGATTATCCTAGCGTTTTTCCCCATCGCCCTTTGGAATAGATTAGGTCTTTTAGGCGGAGTAGTATTATTGGTGGGTTCTCTCTTTCTGGGTCGCGGCAGAAAAGGGTTGCGCCCTTGGATTCTGGGCGGTTGGTTGCTATCGTTTCCTTGGACTATGATATGGCTGTACGGCTTTGGAGGCTTGCCTACCATTTTTACAAGCAATTGGGGTGGGCTTCTCTTAACACTTATTCTTGCAGCTGTGGGCATCGTTGTGTCCTTTCCACTGGGTGTTCTCTTAGCACTTGGACGGCGGAGCAATCTCCCTACAATCAAATGGATGTCGACAGCGTATATCGAGGTAGTACGCGGCGTACCTTTGGTGACAATTCTGTTTATGGCACAGATTATGGTCCCGATCTTTTTACCTGATTTTCGCATTGACAAAATTTTACGGGCGATGCTGGGTATTACGCTTTTTTCTGCGGCTTACATGGCAGAGAACGTCCGTGGGGGCCTACAAGCGATTCCGAGAGGGCAGTATGAAGCTGCTGATGCGTTGGGGCTCAATTATCCGCTGATGATGTTGCTTATCATCTTACCACAAGCACTTCGTTCTGTTATCCCGGCAATCGTCGGACAATTTATCAGCCTCTTTAAAGATACATCGTTGGTTGCTGTTATTGGATTGCTTGATCTATTGGGTATAGCCAGAACGGTCATTGCAAATCCTGATTGGTTGGGACTGCAAGCCGAGGTATACCTGTTCGCTGCGGTGGTCTATTTTCTTTTCAGTTATTCGATGTCCTATATCAGTCAGAAAATTGAAGATACACTGGGAGTCGGGTAGGGACAAGCTTATCTGGTGTATATTAGGAAGGAGGAGATAAAACAGTGGCAGACCTTGAAAATACCACAGATGATTCAATTATTATCTGCGAGGATGTTCATAAATGGTTTGACGATTTCCATGTGCTCAAAGGGATTACCACCTCATTCAGAAGGGGCGAAAAGGTTGTGATATGTGGACCGTCGGGTTCGGGCAAATCCACATTCATCCGTACAATAAATCGTCTGGAGACGCACCAGAGGGGTAGAATTATCGTTGATGGTATCGAACTCAGTGATGACCTTCGTAATATAGAACGTATACGCCAAGAAGTCGGCATGGTGTTCCAGCAATTCAACTTGTTTCCTCACCTGACGGTCCTACAAAATGTAACGTTAAGCCCTATCTGGGTGAAGAAGATGGTAAAAAGTGCAGCAGAATCGGAGGCTTTGGCGTTACTAGAACGGGTAGGTATTAAAGAACATGCTCACAAATTTCCCGCACAGATTTCGGGTGGCCAACAACAACGTGTCGCAATCGCAAGGGCTTTGGCGATGCAGCCCAAAATTATGTTGTTTGATGAACCGACAAGTGCGCTTGATCCTGAGATGATAAACGAAGTTTTGGATGTGATGCGTGAGTTAGCCGCGTCTGGTATGACAATGCTGGTTGTCAGCCATGAGATGGGTTTTGCCCGTGAGGTTGCAGATCGGATTATCTTCATTGATGAGGGAGCAATTATCGAAGAGGCAGCACCGGAGGTTTTCTTCGATAATCCGAAGAATGAACGCACTCAGCTTTTCATTTCGCAAACGCTACAACATTAGGTACAACTGAAGCGGATAAAGACCACCCAGCCAAAAAGATAAACCGCACAGAACCTTCAGCAAGCGTGCAGCAGCGCGCAAAATCGAGATTAATTTACTATTGAATACTTTTCCGATCCGAATTCTTTCTTGCATTCTCGTTTTGAATGAAGTATAATTATAGTGCAACTGTACAATGGATTAAAGAAGTGGTGTTAGGTTCAAATGGAAGCATTTTCCCGGCTGTATGCTGTATTTTGTACCTCTTAGCGCTAAAACTTGATTTTCATTTGCAGTTTTGAATTTTCAGGAAAGGAGGTACACACCAATGGCAACAGGTCGAGTGAAATGGTTCAGCGATCAGAAAGGTTTCGGTTTCATCGTGAC
>JAKZSX010000205.1:0-3699 GCA_047517405.1 Candidatus Poribacteria bacterium
GGCGTAAATCCGACGATTCGGCGGTTCTATCTGTGGATGAGAGTGTAGAGGCTCAAGTCGGGGCTGCCAGCCGTTGGTCGAAGGGATACCGAGAATCTGTGTGGAGATGGCTCGCAACTCTTTGGTGAAATGACGATAAGACGGAGGCTTCTCGATGTCGGGTGAAGGTTGTAGTGTGTCGTCGGTCGGTATACGCCATTCGTGCTCGCAGTTGTGGCAGAAACCGATGAGCTCGCCAGCCCCTTGAGTATATCTGACCGATTTGCGGGTCTGGTCTCCGGTATGTGTGATCTCCGATAGGCACTGCGAGAGGGGCAAGTATTGAGATTTCCCCTTCTTGTCGAATTTGAGACGGAGATCTTTGATTTCTACTTTTTCGACGGTTCGGGAGGAGGTATTAGCAGCCTTTCCTTTAGTTTTGCGGGTCTGGTCTCCGGTATGTGTGATCCCTGATAGGCACTGTAAGGGGGGCAAGTGTTGAGATTTCCCCTCGCTGTCGAAGTCTAGACGGAGATCTTCGATTCCTTTGGGCGCAATAGTTGAGAGGATTTGAGAGATTTCTTCTAGTGCGGATTTGTCGGTGGAAGGGATATTGAGAAGGGATCCATGTTTCATGCGATAACGATCATCGACGCGGCTGAGGCACTTTTCCGATAGTAACTCCAATAGCATCTTGTCGTCGCTGTTTTTGAAAGATCGTTTCTTATCGAGATATTCACAATAAGCGTAGAGGTGCAGACCTCCGCTTTTTGATTCGATAATACACGGTGAGCCGTCGCACGAAGAAAGATAGAGATGCTCTATCTTCTCAGCGATGTCGGGATATTCGGTGAAAAGTCGTGATTCACAGTCCAAAACGACAAGATATTCGGGGGTTGAGCCGTTCATCCGCTTCGTGGGCTTGCCGGTCATGATTTGGATACCCTTCATGCCCGACATTTTCCAACCATTAGCGTTGTCGTTGTAGCTGTCGAGATTTACTTGTAAGGGACTATCCCACAGGTGGGCATACGGGAGGAGGGGCGTTTTGTGCGAACAAGGCACATAGGAAATACCAGAGGCTTCAATATCTTGGAGTGGGTAGGTCGTACCACAGGCAAGGTTGACTTTATAGAATTGGGATCGGAGAGAAACCTTTGAACGGGGTTGATTTTTTGTTTGACTTGTTTCGGTGGGTTTGGTATAATTCATCATGTAAGCCTCCTTGTGTGTAAGCCTCCTTGGCGGTTTGCACTGGAGCTGTGAACTCCAGTAATTATATAGATGTTGTTGTAGTTAAAATGTCAGAGGCGGAGGGGTTCGATCCCCTTTCGCCTCTTAAATTGAAGCCGCCGGCGAGGAAAAGCTGGCGGCTTTTTCTTTTTGAGGGTTTTAGACTCGTCTGTAGATACGTGCTGTCCGAGAGGATTATCCTCGGTAACGGATGCCGTTGGTCCATGATCATCGCTCTCGACTGTTCTCAAAGTTAATCAAAAATCGTGTTCAGTTAGCAAACATTCTACATCCGGAGCCCGTTCCCAGTCAAGAAAATTTTCCTTCCTCCCAGTTGAGTTGCTCGGACATCTCACACCTCTTTCATTGTTTGTTCTTCATAAAGTTGTGCAGCGCACGGCGGATCTGTGTCTGATCCTGCTGATGCTTGTGCACCATCGTTGAGGCTATATGGTCGCGCAGTTGGTTGTCTTTGACGACGCGGCAGTCGTGTAGTGCAGCGGCTTCTGGTGCCGGGAATACCATCTTTCCCCATCGCATTCCGCCCGGTCGTGCAATGCCAAGCCTCCACCCGCGTTCATCTTTTGTTGGGTCGGAGATGTTGGCAGGCACAATCTGGAGCGTGTAGCGATTATTAGGCTCATGATATCACCAGCCCCCGCGCCGGTTTGGCTTGAAGCCTATCTCTATGATAATCGGTTCGGAGTGTCGGTCGCTCATATCAAACCTCGACTTATCCCTTCCTTCCTTAGCTATCGTGCGAATCCAGTTGAACGATGGGGTTAGGTTTGTTAGTTCTTTTCTTGTATCGATCCACGAGTCTTGGCAGATCGGATTCGATACACTCCCGGATAATCTGTGAGAGTGGGAGATTAAATCGTTCTGACACGGCTGCTAAATTTCCCTGTATTTCAGGCGTAGCTGTGAATGAAATTCTGACGGGATAACGTTTTGCCATGGTGCATTCCTTTTTTGTTTTTGTGAGTTAAGATTTCCATATATTGTAGCATATATGGTTCGATAAAAGTAATAATCCCTTGACTTGGATTTTTTTATGCTATATAATTCCGTTTATCAATTCTGTTTTCCATATTTCAACCGCGCAATCGCACTCCGCTCAGCCAACTGTACGCTTGCGTAACGCGCTGGCATATTAGAATCCTTCCACCTGCCGACCGCCTGCATGTCCGGTATACCCGCACCCGCCTGTGCCAGTGAGATCGCAGAACCGACCCGCAATGAATGCCCCGATATAAAGCCGTCAATCCCTGCCTGCTTTGCCCGCTGTTTAATCGCGCCCCGTGCTCCATCAGCAGATAACCGTCCAGGGCAGATATACCGTTGACACCGCACCCGGCGGAACAGAGCTCCTCCAAGAATTTGCCCTGCCTCTCGATACTGCCTAATCATATCAGGCGTGGGCGTCCCAATGTAAAGCGTCGCCCCCCTGCCATCTGGGTCCGTCTTAGACTGCCTGACCCGCAAGACCCTATCCACATCAGAAACGTTGACCGCGACCGCCTCGCTTATCCGCAAGAGGCAGTCGCTCATCAGTCGTATCAGAGCCGAATCCCTCAGCCCCGCGACCGTCTCCTCCGCTTCTGCATAGGCACACATCTCCTCAACCTCATCCCATGTGATACCCTCCACCTGCCCCCGTCCGCGAGCGTAGCTCTGTCGCCGTATTGTCTTGAGTTTCAGCTCAGTGAGTTGAAACTCAAAGGGGATGCCCATTGTCTTGCCCCCCCACCTAACAGCAGCCATGACGAGAGTGATAGTTGCGGGTGATTTGCTAGCTGCATCTAAATCACTGATGTAGGTAGCGAGCAGTATATCATCAAGTTGCCGCCCCGCTAGCCATTTCTCAAGCTGATTGTATGCTTGTTGATATGTCCTCTGTGTGTTTGGGGAAAGGCTTTGCCAAGCAATTTGTTGAGTAGCAGATATAGCGGGGCTGGAGTAGACTTGGACAATCGGGTTCTTTTGAAGTTTTTTTTCGGACATAGCACACCTGTTTTTATTAGAGATAAACCGAATTATCAGGTGAGTTATCTTCCTTGCACTCAGACCAATGAGTTCTGCAGAGGGGGTTCGCAATGAAAGAGCCATGGAGGTTAGCGCGGGATCGACGGGAGCTAGCTATCATGCAGAGCAACGACCATCATCCACTGAACAAGGCTTTGTAACATAGCCTCCATACTGTGTCAAGCGCGAAAACGTAAAGCCTGCACCGGATTCATTGCCTGTCTATAAACCGATGCCGGCGCAAACGTAAAACAGAGATGTCGGGTAATTGAGTTCAAACAGTGCGATTTTTGATGCGCCCTTACATAAGGAGGGAAGGTTCGCCGCTAAAGTTCGCGATCCAATTTTTCCTCAATGGCTTCTAGGAGAAACTGATGACGCGAGAAATTGGGAAACCGCTTGCGATCTCGTTTGAGCTTTTCAATGGCATTATCAATATCCGCAATCTGACTGGTGTAAAGC
>JAKZSX010000206.1:0-3166 GCA_047517405.1 Candidatus Poribacteria bacterium
TGCATATGATCCGGATATATCAAAGAATCGCGGCACCCCTCATGTTCGTGGGGCAGAACATCCAGAGCACTATCTCGACTTGGAACTTTTACAGGACAAACCGCTTCCGAAAAGTCGATATGAATTTACCCAGTTGTGCGCTGAGTTAGGAATCAAGCCCGACACGGTGGGATTCGTGCCTTACGCTCTAGCTGAATGGACCGAGCGTCTTGCCGTGGCATTTGCCGAGCACCGAAAATGGCCCAACAATTCCTTTATTCAGAGCAAGTGCCTAGTCTATGCCGGATTCGTTGCCCACTACGCGCAGGATATGTGCCAACCCCTGCACCTGACAATTCATTTCAACGGATGGAAACAGCCGGATGGTTCTGTCTTACATAAAGGGATTCATGAGAAAACGGACGCGCTCATCGAGTATCTAGGACTCGATCCGTCCGTTCTGGCAAAAGATCAGGAGATTCAACCGCTCGACGATCTGATGGCTGGTATTGTCGAGGAGTTTCATGCGGGGTTTGCTCTGCTCAACCATGTGTATGAGCTAGGAGATAGCCTACCTGCCTTCAGCAACAAAGATTGGGAGCGCGTCCCTGAAGTTGTCAATTTCGCGACCGAGCGTGCGCGTGAAGCCACACGTTTTACGGCTGCGCTCTACCTGACTGCTTGGGAGTTGTCCGGTAAGATTAAGTTGGAGGGTTGGCTGGACCGCGCACAAGACGATGGCGGAACAATGAAATAATTTGAGAGGTTCAGCGCAAAAAGCAAACAACGTGAAACGTGATGCCCCGATAAATCGGGACAGCCGGTAACGCCTGTCGCTCCCCATGTCCGGGGAAATTGGAAGGGAGAAAGGGACTCTCAAAACGCAATTGTGAAAGGAAATACACCATGTCTGGACACGCAAAGTTGACAGTTGTGTTGCTCGTTGTAACGTGTTTGTTAGTCGGCTTTTACGTCGGTTAAGTATTAAGCCATCACGGCGGCGCACACCAATCAACCACTTACTATATCACTGTGGATATCCATTATTCTGCAGGGACCACCACTCGTCCGGTTACAGGAGTCTGTCCGGACGGTAGTACTATAAGCGGAACTGAAGTGATCCAGCTGTATGACAGGTATACCGAATGGTATCTTGTTACCGTATACTACAGTGGTCACACAACGATTACCTATACTGGTATGACGTATGCGGGGCAGGTCGGATATGGTACGGGCCAATATACATGGAATGGTTCATGTCCTACCTCGTCGGGTTCCGATGACAACTAGAAAGGAGTGTTTCCCCAATGACACGTCCATTTACACTCTGCTTAGTAGTATTAGTTGTGGCTTGTCTCTCCTATGTCGGATATAGGGAGTACCAACAACACATTGAGTTCAAGGAGTTTATTGCACAGGTGGATTCTTCAGCGACGGCAGAGCTGTTTCCGCCTAAAGTGGTGTCTCGCCGCGCGCCTCCTCCGCCAGCGGTTGATTTGAACGCTGCGGTCAACTTTATCAATCATCAAAAACCAGGGCGCACGATCACAACGGCTTCTGGTGAAAAGATAAAGCTATCCCTATCGGAGTTTGAAATAGGTAAGGAAATAATCCGGATATTGCCCAATGGCGAGATGTATTCTGTGTACGCGCCAGAAGGGTCTTTGGATAATCCTGCCGCGTGGGATATAGAACCTTATGAGGAGACGCTTGAGGGGCTTGATAATCTCTCTGTTGCAGAATACCCACAAGGGGATACATCGCCAATAGATTATCATACGGACGATGTCCCTGTTGGAGAAGATCCTTACATCTATGGCGTGAAACTAATGAAGGCTCAGGCAATGGGTATTTCGATCGAAGAGTTCGAGCAAAAGCTAGCAAGCAGGGAAATTATAATAGGAAGCAGCTATCGTGTACCTCTAACTCCTCAGACGGGAAGCCGATTGGGAGAAGTCGGATCGCAAGAAAAGATCCCGTCTGCTGACATGGATGTGGAGCCTTCTGAGATTCCAACGGAACCCTTTGAAAATCATGACAATTCAGAGTCGTCTGACACCGTCAAACGTAAATCAACTCATCCTCCCATCCAAGAATATGTAAAACAGGAAGGGACAGCGAAAGAAATAAAAGGTGTCGAACCGAACGAGTTGCCATTTGATTCTCAGGGCCAGTTGATAGATCCGTATAGTGCAGAAGAGCGGATCCCACGTTTGCAAGAGGGGCAGGAGCCTGAACATTCGCAAATTAAACGGACGCCTCCTTCTCCGTCTGTGCCGCAGGCACCTCAAGACCCTAACAGCGAACAATAAAGAAAGTCGAATTGTCAGTATAAGCCCCCTCGCTTTATGCTTGGGGGCTTTTTATTCAAGGAGGCCAAACATGGCAACTTACACAGCGTCAGTGACCAATGTTATAGACGGCGACACTTTTCAGGTAGGTTATGGATTGAATACGCGAACTATTAGATTAGCCAATATAGACGCCCCCGAGGGAGGCATACAGGGTGCAGCAGCTACTAACTACCTGAGAAACCTTATAGGGGATCAAACAGTCACAATAGAGGAGTTAGCGATTGGTGAATACGCGGGTTATTCGAGTTAGATTGATTAAGGTTGGAACGTCCGATAACAAACATTATCGGACATTTTAGGCGGGTTTGAAGGCAAATTGGAAAAATAAAATCCAGTCATAGCGCGTATCGAGCCAGTCTCAATAAGTAAAAAAGATGTCCGATAACCTATTCCTCACAACCTCACACAATAAAGAATCTGCCTGTACCGGTTCCCTGCCTCCTGTAGTCCAGCCACCTGATACTTCGTCCCCGCGGGCAGTTGTGTCGGCGGATCATCTGCAGTTGCTCCGGTGTTCGGGAAATCGTTATAAGCATTTATGTCATTGGGCTCTGCGGGATTTAGAACCTGTTTTAAAAAGAAAAAGAGTGTCCCAGAGTTAATGTTTACGTTAAATCATTGAAGCAGTCAATCCTGCCCCAATGAAAGGCGTAAATATGCACCCAAAAAGCTATCCCACAGATTTGACCGATGCCCAGTGGGAAAACCTATTACCCTATCTGCCAAAACCTTCACCATTAGGCAGACCTCTCAAGTGGGAGATGCGCTCAATTATCAACGCTATGTTTTACATAGTCAAGTCAGGGTGTCAATGGCGAATGCTTCCTCATCAG
>JAKZSX010000207.1:0-3173 GCA_047517405.1 Candidatus Poribacteria bacterium
CCCCGATACCCACGGACATGCCGACGATATGGATGAGGTGTGGTATATGCTAGAGGGCAACGGCATCCATGTGGTGAGCGAGAACGTCTACCGGCAACGTCCGGGGGATGCGGCCTCTGTCGCACCGTCAAATCCAGGGCATACCCTCATCAACGATACGGAAGAACCCCTCAAGACGTTCTACTTTGCCCGTTACAGCGGGTGATAAAAGGAGAAAACGAATGTCTACGCTAAAAGCGGGTGCTGCACAGACCAACATCACGCCGCCGCTCGGCACATACCTTGCGGGTTCACTAAAGGCACGCCATGCGACCGAAGTCCACGACGAACTCCATGCTAAGGCCTTGGTAATTGAGGACGGGACTACGCAACTCGCCTTTGTCATCTGCGATGTTATCTGCATCCCCCGCGAAACGTGCGACGCTGCCAAAGCCTTGATTGTGGAACAGGTGGGAATCCCAGGCGAGCAGGTACTGATAGCAGGGACCCACACGCACACCGCCCCCGCGATGAAGCCGGGTTTTGAAACTATCCCCGATCAGGGTTATCTCGACTTCTTCTCAGGGCGCGTGGCTGATGCGGTTCAGTTGGCAGCGGGACGCGTGCAGCCGGCGAGACTCGGTTACGGTGTAGGAAAAGAGCCGCGCTGCGTCTTTAATCGGCGGTTTCGCATGAAGGATGGTATGGTAAAGATGAATCCGGGCTATAACAATCCCAACATCGTTGAAACCGTGGGCCCCACCGATCCGGATATCGCTGCGCTTTTCGTCGAGACAGTCGATGGCCAACCGATAGCCATCCTCGCTAACTATGCTCTACACTATGTCGGTGCACCGGGGCATATGATTTCCGCAGACTATTTCGGGCTATTTGCCGAAGAGCTTCAGCGGATGGCAGGCGCAGGGTTTGTGGCAATGCTCTCCAACGGTTGTTCCGGCGACATCAATAATATCAATGTCCAGCACCTGCCGACAGATCGACGACCCTTTGCGCAGACACGCAAGGTCGCCCGGATGGTTGCGGCGGAGGTGTGGCGGACATGGCAGACCACCACAATGGGCGATGACATAGGGATTTCAGCGGCACAGACAGAAATTACGTGCGGCATACGGAAGCCAACCAGCACAGAACTTGCCGAATATGAAACAAAATGGGCAAACGTAAGCGACGACCCGACTGTTGATGAGCTCTACGCCCGCGAACGGATTATAGTCAACGGGTGGGAAGATACGCGCACGACACCGATTCAAGCCTTCCGTATTGGCGATTGCGGGGTGGTTGCATTGACAGGGGAAATCTTCTGTCAATTCGGCATTGATCTCAAGGCTGCTTCGCCGCTCAAGCCGACGTTTATCATCGAACTTGCCAACGACTACACCGGCTATGTCCCGACCCCGATTGGGCATGAGCATGGTGGCTATGAGACATGGTTAGCGCGGAGCAGCTATCTCGCGCCAGACGCCGGTGGACAGATGGTTGACGCAGCGTTACAGCTCCTGAACGGTTTTGCTGCCTCTTGACATATTCCCACTGATCCAGGTTCAAGATACTCCTGCTGGATTGCCAAATCCACAGATTCTTCGCTCCAGTTGCTTTGAATCGCGATCTTATCGGGGCGGGGCGATATGTCATTGGATCAGCGCGTAGGTTGGGTTGAACGGAGCCAATGAAAAATACCAAGCATTACACTACGATTGCGGGGTTCGATTCTGCGTAAAACCTCACAAATCGAGTGAAACCCAACAGTTGATCATCGGTTGGATTGCGTGTTGGGTTTCACTCTATCTATCTATCTATGAGAGCGTGTTATTGAAAGGCAGCCGCTCTATTGTCGTTGATAGGGATTCCTGTTTAACCGTTCAACCCAACCTACACTGAACTCAGCAAACGTGGAGCGTAATGAGGAATCTTAAGGACGCTACACGGCAACATGTTCACAGGAATATTAGAAAGGGGAAATATGGCTAAACACAAGATTGCGGTAATTCGAGGTGATGGGGTTGGGATCGAGGTGATGGAGGAAGGTCTCAAGGTCCTCAACGCCATCGCGGGTAGGTATGACATCACATGGGAGTTTGTCGAGTTCCCTTGGGGGTCAGACTACTACTTCGAGCATGGGCACATGATGCCACCCGATGCCCTCGATACACTGGCTGAATTCGACCAGATCTATCTTGGCGCAGTCGGGCACCCCGACATCCAAGACCACCTTACGCTCAACGGGCTTTTGCTGCCTATCCGGCGCAGATTCGATCAGTACGTCTGCGAGCGACCAAGTGTCCTCTATCCCGGCATCAATGCACCGCTCAAGGACAAAGACGCTTGGGACATCGATCTGGTAGTGATAAGGGAGAACACAGAGGGCGAGTATGCCAACGTCGGGGGGTTTCAGTACCAAGGGTTTCCCGAAGAAATCGGCGTGCAGGTCGGCGTATTCACTCGCCACGGCTGCGAGCGCGTCATCACCCACGCCTTCGAGCAAGCGCGGACGCGAAATAAGAAGCGCAAGGTCACTTCGGTCACCAAGTCGAACGCGCAAGGTTACGGCATGATTGTATGGGACACCGCCTTCGAGCGAGTGGCGGCAAAGTATCCCGACATAGAGACAGAATCGCTGCTTGTAGACGCAGCGTGTATGGATTTCGTCCGCAGACCGGAAGACTTCGACGTGGTGGTCGCTAGCAACCTGTTTGGAGATATCCTCACGGACATCGGCGCAATTATCACCGGGAGCATGGGACTGGCACCGAGCGGCAATCTCGATCCGCAACGCCGATTCCCGTCGATGTTCGAGCCGGTTCACGGCAGTGCACCGGACATTATGGGTCAAGGCATCGCCAACCCGCTGGCAGCAATTACCTCCGGTTCGATGATGCTGCGCTTCGTCGGTGAGACGGAAGCGGCGGACACGATAGACGCAGCCGTACTACAGGTGATCGAAAAGAGCGAAACCCTGCCACCCGACCTCGGCGGTCAAGCCACAACCTCACAGATCGGTGACGCCGTACTAAGCGCACTCGACTAAGGGGTGTTGACATTTGAGAATACGTAGGTCGGGCATCTTGCCCGACCCTCCCACCCGGTCCAATACCGGCAAGTATCCTGTAGGTCGAGATTCATATCTCGACAACAAAATGTCTACAGAACCTAATATCCTTTTCGTGGTAAAAAAA
>JAKZSX010000208.1:0-5814 GCA_047517405.1 Candidatus Poribacteria bacterium
CGAATTATGGACACGCCTCACATAAATGTCAACACGCCCGACTAGCATAGGCTAGTGAAAAATTAGCTTGACTTGGAAATTATAGCTGGCAACTCCTCCACGGATAAAGGAGAGTGCAAAATGGCTGAAATGACCTCTAACTTCGTACAATGTCTCCGTGTCGAAGACATCCCCGAAGGATCGATTATCGCCGTCAACGTCGAGGGCAATTCAGTCGCCCTGACAAATAGCGAAGGAAAGATCCGTGCTGTGGACAACCGTTGTCCGCACATGGGGTATCCCCTGAGTCAAGGAACAATTCATAACGGCATTCTAATCTGCCATTGGCATCACGCGCGGTTCGATTTGGAGAGCGGCTGCACGTTCGATCCGTTTGCAGACGATGTTCAATCGTATCCGGTTAAAATCCAAGATGGGCAGGTTTATGTCAGCGTCCATGCAAACGGGGATGACCCCACCGTGCGTTGGAAACAGCGTTTGAATGAAGGACTTGAGCAGAACATCAACCTGATTATCGCTAAGGCAGTCATTGCGCTTCGTGCATATCGCGCTGCAGCGGACGATATCGTTGAGGTTGGAGCACTGTATGGTGCACATGGACGCCGCGTTGGCTGGGGCCCCGGGCTGACCATCCTCACAGCGATGGCAAATGTCGTTCCGCAACTTTCAGAAGAGGACAGAGTGCTTGCACTCTATCAAGGATTACTCCATGTTTCACAGGAGGTAGCGGCTTCCCCACCGCGTGTGGAACTCACACCTCTGGAGACAGATAAACACTCAATTGAACGTCTGAAAGAATGGTTCCGATATTTCATTGAAGTCCGCAATGCCGACGGGGCAGAGCGTACGTTGCTAACAGCGATTTCGTCCGGAGGAACGCCTGCGCAAGTCTGCGATATGATGGTCGCAGCAGCGACGGATCACTTCTACCGGGATGGCGGACACATCCTCGACTTCATCAACAAGAGTTTTGAAGTGCTAGAACGTATCGGTTGGGATAAGGCAACTGAAATTCTGCCAACTCTTGCCAGTGGACTCGCGGCTTCATCGCGGGCAGAAGAACAGAATCGGTGGCGCAGTCCGATAGATTTTGTTCCCCTGCTCAACGATGCCTTTGAAGAATTGGAGTCACTTACAACCCAAGGCACAGATAAACAGTGGGATGGTAATGAACAGCTCGTCGAAGTCTTGCTAGGCGATGATCCTTTCGCCACAGTGGACGCACTCAAGGCAGCGTTCAAGGAAGGTGCGACGCTGACGGAATTGACGCAGACGCTTGCCTATGCGGCAGCGATGCGAATTGCTCGTTTCCACACAAAAAATGAGTTTGGCGACTGGATCGCAGTCCTACACACCTACACCTACGCGAATGCCCTTCATCAGTGTGCAAAGCGTGCTCCATCGCTGGAACTTGCCCGTGGCATTTTTCATGGCGCGGCTGCAATCTACTTTGATCGCTGGTTCAATATGCCGGCTGCACGACTGCCACAACATCGACGGGAGACCAATACGCTTCCAACAGATGCAGATGAACTGCTCGATGGCCTTGTGACCCTCCTCAACACGCAAGCACAGGCGGATGAGGCAGGTATGTATGTCTACCGGTACCTCTCGCTTGGTCACCCGCGCGCTGCTATCATCCAGAAACTGGGTCACGTCCTATTACGCGAAGACGCCGAGTTCCACTCCTTCCAGATGCTTGAAGCTGCACTCCATCAGATAGAGGAGTTGGATGAAGCGCAAGCTCAGATGACGCTAGTTGCGGCTGCCCGGTACTTAGCAGCACACGCACCGACCGCTCGTGCGTTACGACAGACGGCAAATCTAGCATTGCGTCTCCATCGGGGCGAGGACCTCTCTGCTGAAGATCCAGATGAAGCGGTCGAATAAAGGTAACAGAATCACCTAGCGGTTCAGAACTTTGAGCGGTTTAGCAGTTAATCACGCATTACACACGACGCCTCATGCCTATAATACTCATAATCAATGCCGGAAGTTCCTCTGTTAAGTATCAATGTTTTGAGATGACGGACGAAGTGTGTCTGGCAAAGGGACAAATCGATCGATTGGGTTCTTTGTCTCCGAATCTAGTCTATGAGCGGCATGATGGCGTCACATATCAAACCGATGTTCCACCAATGGAGTATGAAGCGGTTTTCCATTCGATCTTTGCGACACTTCTCGACACAGAAAAGGGTATCCTCCAAAATCTAAGTAACATTGCCGCTGTTGGACATCGGGTTGTCCACGGAGGAAGTCGCTTTGCCGAATCCGCATTAATCACGCCAGAAGTCGAAACGGCGATCAATGATTGTATCTCCCTTGCCCCACTGCATAACCCGTATAACTTGGGTGGCATCCGCGCCTGTCGTCAAGCACTGCCAAATGCTGTACACGTCGCCGTATTCGATACAGCGTTCCATCAAACGATGCCGGATTATGCCTATATGTACGCGCTTCCTTACTCACTTTATGAGCAGCACGATATCCGGCGGTACGGCTTTCACGGGACATCGCACCGATATGTCTCAATGCGAGCGGCGGAAATCCTCGGATGTCCACTATCATCGCTCAAGCTGATTACCTGCCATCTCGGAAATGGGTGTAGTATCACGGCTATCGACCGGGGAAAATCGGTTGATACCAGTATGGGATTGACCCCGCTCGAAGGCTTAATGATGGGAACACGCTCTGGCGACATTGACCCAGCCATTATCTTCCATCTCATAGAGGAAAGGCAGATGTCTGCGGACGCGATTAATCAGATGCTCAACCGTGAGAGCGGTTTGCTTGGTATTTCAGGAGTGGCGTCAGATGTCCGCGACCTGTTCCGGGCTGTTTCGGAGGGAAATCCGCAGGCGACACTTGCGCTAAAGATGTTCTCTTATCGTGTAAAACAATACATCGGAAGATATGCGGCGGTTCTCGGCGGTTTAGATGCGCTGATTTTCACCGCAGGGATTGGCGAAAACGCCCCATCGATCCGTGCCACAATCTGTGAGGACCTCGGATTTCTGGGGGTTCACCTTGACGAAAAGCAGAATCAGTCAAACGAGGTGGAAAAGGCAATCCATGGGAAAGACGCTCCTGTAAAGCTGCTTGTTGTTCCAACCAACGAGGAGTTGATGATTGCTCGCGATACCTTGCATCTAATCCAAGGATAAGCTTCAGCAAGAAGGAAAATTTTGATAAAACAACTGGATAATTAAATATCCAAATAATAGAGGAGATTTCTATGAAAATTGGTTTACGTATACCGGGCACCGCACGCGAGCTGCCCTTTGATGAGTTCTGCCGCTGGTGTGCAGATAACGGTTTTGAGGCTGTTGATATAAGCAGTGCCACACCCGAAATTGTGGGAACAGCAAGGGACGCTGGATTGGCAATTGGCACGGTGGATCTGCCTGGCACCGGCGACCTGTTAAGCGTCGATGAATCGAAGCAAGCAGCAGGGGCGGAAGCTGCAAAAGCCGCCATCCAAGCTGCAGCCGATAACGATGTCCATCTTATGTTCTGCGTTTTCGTGCCGGCGGATCCAACGATTGGGCGGGCGAAAGCCTTCGACCTGTGGAAGGAAACCGTCCCACCAATCGCAGAGTTTGCCGCGGATAAGGGGGTTACCATTTCAGTTGAAGGTTATCCAGGTCCCTCCCCCTACTGTCCCGCGCTCGGTTGCACCCCTGAGACGTTGCGAGCAATGTTCGCGGAGTGCCCAAGGGGGCTCGGTGTGAACTATGATCCGTCACACTTAGTCCGCATCGGCATCGATTACCTGCGGATGCTCAATGAATTTGCCGCGCACGTCGTGCATGTCCACGGCAAGGATACTGATTTTGATCAAGAGGCACTCTACCTCCACGGCAATCTGGGACCGAGTTTCCATGCCTCACGCGGTTTTGGTGAGGATTGGTGGCGATATACTATCCCCGGCGATGGTGTTGTTGATTGGCTCAAGGTCGTTCAACGGCTTGAGGACGAAGGGTTCGACGGAATCGTCAGTGTTGAACTCGAAGACTATCGTTACTGGAAGACTTGGGAAGCAGAGTCCGATGGGCTCAAGCGTTCACAAGAATACCTCACACAATATGTACGATAGTACCCTGTGAAACGAATGATCGGTTTCTGACGCTTCGGGGTAACGGACTGGTAGGGAACGCAGATCTGCGTTCCCTCCTTCTTTTTATCATTGAACCATAGCGTCACCCCAGATAACCATCGGCAACAGCACCGAAGAAAGGAAGGGTACAATGATTATCGACTCCCACGCATACTGCTTTGAGCCGGCGGATAGCCCACGCGGATATGGCAGCAGTGAAGAACACCTCAAGTGGGTTCAAGCATCACATGCGGTGCACCACCAGCCGGCGTTTCGGATTCGAGACCGTGCACCGGGTCCCTCAGATGTTCTCGCACCCGAAGGTCGTCACGATTTATCCAACCTTCCCGATGTGCGATTTCGGATTAACCACCCGCGTGGCAGAGTGGTCTGGAACTACGCAGGTGAGGAATACACGAAACATTTCTACCCACCGAATCTGCGAAGTTGTGAATTCACGCCTTTCAGTTTGAACTCCGAGATGGATTATGCGGAGGTGGACATGGCACTGCTTCATACGAATCCGATGCTAGGGCGGGATAGTGCCTATCAAGCGGAATGCGTGCAGCGGTTTCCAGACCGTCTCCGCTCAATGACGCACGTAGATGAATGGCGTATCCGTGATGAGATGGATGCCGTCATTGACGAAGTGACTACCGCTATCACCGTGCATAAGTTGCACGCGATCAAGTTCAATCCGCTGACCTACCTAGTGAGCCCCGACCCTTGGGATGATGGCGTCTACCGGCCATTTTGGGAGGTGGTAACCTCCCTCAATGTTCCCATATTCTTTACGTTAGGCGCCGGGCCGGAGGCGGAGCACCGTACCCTTTCTGACCCCGAACAACGAACGGGCTATCTGAATGAACTTCGCATCCTGATGCGATGGATGGAGCATTACCCGGAGGTCACCTGTAATATCACTCACGGCTTCCCTTGGCGCGCATTTCTGGACGGAGACCGCATCACGCTGCCCGAAGCCATCTGGGAACCCTTCCAGAATCCAAATCTCAACCTAGAAGTGTGCTTTCCTGTCCGAATCGGCGACATCTTCGATTACCCCTATCAAGAGGTCTGGCACACCCTCGAAGCGATGGTTGAGCACATCGGCGCAGACCATCTGCTCTGGGGGACAGACATGCCGTTCCAAAACCGTTTTTGCACATACCGCCAGTCCCGCCACTGGATCGAGAGATACTGTAGCTTCCTAACCCCAGATGACTTGGGGATGATCATGGGTGGCACCGTCGCACATATCCTTGAGCTTTAATGGCTGAAGTAGGATACCCACCATCACAAAATTTGTGCAAACCCATACCGTCCCGGTATTTATATCTGAAAGTTGGAGAGTTGGTATTACATCCTATGTGCTACCTTTTACGCATCCACCCGCCTCTGATCTTAATCGGGGCAATATTCGCCGCCTTTCCAATCCTTTTGTCAATTGGGTTCCACGATTTTGCTCACGCACAAACAACATCAGAGCCGATACAGCTTGAGGAAATCGTCGTAACACCTAGCAAATTCACCGTTCAAAGTGGAAAGGATGCAAGCCTATCACTATTGAAGGAAGGGATAGATCTATTTCCGCTGATTGACAACGACGTTTTCCGCGCTGCCCACATCTTTCCCGGCGTAACCTCGAACGACTTCAGTGCAAGGTTCAATCTGCGAGGTGGCGAAAAGGACGAAATCGTTGTGCGATTGGACGGGATGGA
>JAKZSX010000209.1:0-3816 GCA_047517405.1 Candidatus Poribacteria bacterium
GCGGTTTCAAAGTCCAACCCGACCATGCCAAACGCTGTATCGCCCGTGACATAGGTGCAGACTTTTTCCGGCTTCGCCAGCTTGGCACCGATAATGAGACCCAAGCCGGTGCCTAGCGCGTGGGAACGTCCCCAACCGATAAAGCTACGCGGTCCAGCAGACCGATAAAAGCTAATCATCCGCTCACGAGGACTGCCCGCGTCGTGGGTCACAATCGCATCTTCAGGCGGGATCGCTTGCATCAAGTCCCAAATCACACGAAACGGGGTGATGGGTATCTCATCGCTTGTGAGTTTGGGCATCCAGTCATTGAGCCACTCCCCATTGATGGATGCGATCTTTGCAGCCACCTCGTCCGTTGACCGCGCCTGATTCCCCGTAATATCCTTGCAAGCCTCCAACAGTTGTTGAAGCACAAGCTTAGCGTCTCCGACGATGGGGTAGTCTACATCAAGGTCTTTCTGAACGTCAGCGGGATCATTGGTAGTGTGGATAATAGTCCTGCCTTCCGGCAGCCGCATCGCCATGACGTGGTCGGTAAAGCTGCAGCCGATTCCACATATCAGATCGGCTGCGTGCAAGAAATGGTGGAGCACTTTGGGCATTGAACCCGTTCCACACCCCAGCGCGAGCGGATGCGACTCAGGAAAAGCACTTTTTCCCATCAACGTTGTCAGCACCGGCGCAGCTAAGAATTCGGAAAGTTCCCGCAGCTCTTCCGTCGCTTCTGCGTATAGCACCCCTTGCCCAGCAAGAATAACGGGACGTTGGGCACTACATAAGGCTTTGGCAGCGGCTTCAATATCTCTTGGATCACCTTGAGATTTGACAGGCTTCACATGAGAGGTGTCCCCATTGAAATCGCTCACGTCCTGCATCGCTACGTCCGCCGGAATTTCGACCATCACGGGTCCCGGTCTGCCCTGCCGCAACGCCGCCAGAGAACGACGCATGACCCCATGAACTCGCTCCGTAGATGTCACCACTTCCACCCGCTTGGTGATGGCAGCGTAGCTAATCTCCGATCGAAACAGCGGCGAGACCCCCTGCCGATCTACTGGATGTCCGAGCGGCAATAAAAGTATCGGCACCGAGTCGGAAAAGGCGGTGGCTACCCCCGCGAAACTGTTTTCGGTCCCCGGACCATATTGCATGGCGAAGACTCCGGGCTTGGCTCCGTTTGTGACCCTTGAATACCCATCTGCAATATGCACCCCGACCCGCTCCTGCCGACAGATAATCGGACGGATACCGGCTTGGGCTGCGGCTTCGATCATCGATGTAGTGGGAAAACAACTCAAGTATTCGATTCCTTGCGCTTTCAACGTTTTCGCAATCGCGTCTATCGTTTTCATGCCAACCCCTTCCGTTGAACCACAATGTTATCCATTTATGGCTAACTCCCCTAAAACACACTCCCATAGGACTTACGCAGTTGAACGCTCAAAGCCTTGTAGTTCGGCGATTTATCGCCCGTCCGGGCGCGAGTTGAATTGCGCTACTACAAACTGAAGTGTGTAACTCCTATCTCATTTCATGATGGCATAGTTCTACCACATCGTCAAGCAGAAAAGCGGTCTATCCCCGCTGGAGACTCCACGGCATCGCCATGATTCGTTCCATACCCTCTTCATCCAACGTAATCCCCAACCCCGGACCGTCCGGTACGGGTACGCACCCCTCGTCATCAAGCACAAAGGGCTCCTTGAAGTATCCTTTACCGATTAACGTGCGAGAGCCGTCGCGCCAGTCATTCACTTCGTTATGTTCTTGCACCAAAAAATTGGGCGTGCAGGCGTCTAGTTGAATTGAGGCTGCCAGAGCAAGCGGACTGAGTGGGCAGTGCAACGCTAGCTGAGCGTAGGCAGCTTCACCCATCACCGCAATTTTGCGGCACTCCGTAATACCGCCCGCGTGGCAGATGTCCGGCTGTAACACAGATAACGCGCCGCGTGACAGTGCGTCGAAGAAGATCCACTTGCCCATCCAGCGTTCTCCGGCGGCAATTGGAACGTTAGCACCTTGGGCAATTTGGGCGAGAATATCCACCCGCTCAACAGGCATAGGTTCCTCGACAAAAAGCGGTCGGGAAGGCGCGAGCACCTCGATGAGCTGTTTGGCGATTGCCGGGTGTGGGTTATGGATGTCTACCGCCACATCAGCGTCTGGGCCCGCCCCTTCGCACACGGCGGCGAATTTTTCCCCAAACGCCTCCACCTGTGAAGTGATTTCTAGCCCAGCCCCCGGACCGAAATGGACTTTCAGGCATCGGAAGCCCCATTCTTCGGTCAGCACCCGCGCTGCTTCCGCGTAGGTTTCCGGTGCATCGGGTGTCAGCGAATTCTCCGGCGGTCTTCCGGCGCGGTAGGGTTGTCCCGGTTCCACGCACCAAGGGAGCCCTCCGCCGGTCGCGTGATACATACGAATCCGGTCGTGGCACGCGCCGCCGAGCATCTTGTGGATAGGCAAACCCGCCGCTTTTCCCGCCAAATCCCACAGCGCAATATCAATCCCACTGATCGCGCTCATCTTGACGGGACCACCCACGTAGCCTTCGCCATACATCAGATGCCACAGTTCTTCGACACGACACGGATCTTTCCCAATCAGCAGCGGTTCAAGTCGCTTGACTTCGGTGATGACGGTCTCCGAATGCCCCTCAAGGTGGGGTTCGCCCAAGCCGGTCAGTTCGGTGTCGGTGTGTATCCGCAACCAAACCCAACTCGGTGGCACCCGCAGAATTTCAAATTCAGTGATTTTCATAGTTCTTCCTCGTAGTGTAAAGACCTCTGACAAACGTAGGTTCACACGTTACCATATTATTCATATTAGCTAATTCAATTGACACCTGTTTAGTAGGGAACAACGATCGTTGTTCCCTACGAAGATTGTTCGGCTGCTGTGGCTAACGGTTGTTAATGGAACAGTTTCAGAACAGGAATATGTGAGAAAAATATATGAAGAACTATAAGCAAATTATTTTCGATGCATTAGAAAATGTCATTTCAGAGCCCGGCTATCAAGATATGCACGAAGTCGCTTTGTGTCACCGGCTTGCATTCCATCTTGAGAATTCAAGCAAGTTTACCGGCTACTTAATTGATTGTGATTACAATAGGGCTGAACAGGACAAAAAAAGAAATCCAGACAGCGATATATTTAGACCCGATATTATAGTTCACGTACGTGGAAGTAACGAAAATAACTTGATTATGATTGAGGCAAAAAAGGATACCTGTCGTCCAGAGGAGAAAGCTGCAGAGAAAAAACGCCTAAGACGTAATGCCAATAAGTACGGATATAAGTACGCCTTTTTAGTGGTGTTTCCCAAAAATGATGCGGAGAACGATTCAGTCATCGAAGTGCAGTTAGGGTACTGATTACTCTTTAATATCCGCAATAAGTATTTACAGGCTTTAAGGATCAATTTGCAGGCAAGACCCTATTCCCTCCACAATCTTCACCGTCTCCAAACTGACGGCAATCACCTTTCCGATGAGCTTAACGATGTACCGCGGGTCGTCCGCACGATTTGGGTCGTTGACGATGCCACTCCGTTTGTCCGTTTTGACGCGATATTGGTCGATCACCCATTCCAACGCAGACCGATTCCCAAGCCGATAGTCGAACGCCCTTGCGGGTATCCCAGCCAGTGTCAGAAAATCATTGTACACAAGCTGCGTTTTGTCTTTGGACAGCTTCATCTTCTCCACGCGCCAATTGATTGGCACTTCACGGTTTTCGATAAAATGTAGCGGATATTCGGGCACCTCCTCATAGGCGAGATGAATCTCTCCCAAGCGTTGACCCGCTTTG
>JAKZSX010000210.1:0-5359 GCA_047517405.1 Candidatus Poribacteria bacterium
AGACTGGGATCGATCTAACGGACGCCTTCCGGAAGTCGATCGAGAAAAAGACAAAGCGTGACCGGCAGCGGCATCAAGAAAACCCCAAGCTTTGATGTCACCGCTAATGGGCTACGATAGATCTGCCTCTATTTCGATTGCTTCGTCATAATCTACGCCATTGACATCAAAGCCGAACAGGTTACGGAAGCTGTGCTGCAACCCATTGTAGTCGGAGATCTCGCGGAAGTTATCCGTGTTAATGTGGCCCCACCGTTCTATAATTTCGGCGGTGACATCGGCGCGCAGTTCTCGGTCATCGAGTCGGATGCGGCGTTCAGCGTCGAGCGTTGGGGATAGGTCGGGACCGAGGTGTTCGGTGAAAAGCCGTCCCATCTGTGCGATTGGGTCCTCGTTGGTCCCTTTTGCGTCCATAATCTGGTTGAGGATGCTCATGTAAAGCGGGACAACAGGGATCGCCATCGATGCCTGTGAAACGATGGCTTTGTTGACGGAGAGGTAGGCGTTCCCGCCGAGTTGGTCGGCGAGCTTTTTGTCCAGCGTGTTGACGCGGGTTTCCAAATCTTCCTTCGCTTTCCCGATTGTGCCGTCACGATAGATTGCCCACGTGAGTTCAGGACCGATGTAGGAGTATGTTACCACCGTTGCACCCTGCGCGAGCAGATCTTCGGCTAACAGTGCATCCACCCAAAATTCCAGATCTTCGCCCCCCATTACGGCAACGGTATCGGTGATCTCCTGCTCGGTTGCTTCTTCAAGTGTAACATCAGTGACCACCTCGCGGTTCAGGTCGATCGTTCGGCTGGTGTAGGACTGACCAATCGGTTTCAACACGGAATTATGCTCTGCGCCGGTGTGTGGATGAATCCGGCGTGGCGCTGCGATGCTGTAAACCACCATATCAATCTTGCCTAGACTCCCTTTGATCCGATCGATTGTCTCTCGCTTGATCTCATCGGAAAAGGCGTCGCCGTTGATGCTGTCAGCGAAAAGTCCCTCTTGTGCCGCGAGTTGATGGAAGGCGGCGGAGTTATAGTAGCCGGCTGTGGCAGTCCGTTTGCTAGATGCCGGACGTTCATAAAAAATCCCTATCGATTTTGCTGCGTAAGCCCAAGTGAGTGCGATGCGGGAGGCAAGTCCGTATCCAGTCGATGCGCCGACCACCAGCACGTTGAGACCGTTCTGTTTGGTTGTGGCGGCTTCTTTGATGTAATTTACTTGGTTCTGGACGTTTTGACGACATCCGACTGAATGGGCATTTGTGCAGATGAAACCTCGGATTCGAGGTTTAACGACTTGGAGTGCCATGGTCTTCCTTTCTTGATTGGTTCATTCGCTGGGTTTCACTATATTTTTGAAATTTGAGTCGGAATTAGGTCCCGCAATCGAGTTCTGATGTTTGTTGTTGTTCCTGGCTTCCGTTCAACCCAACCTACCTGCTTGATTGGTTCATTGGCAAAGAAACCGAGCTTTCGGAAAAACTCGGTTTCTCTGACGCTTTCGCTCGCATTACCCATCTATTTCGATAACCAATTCGACTTCAACCGGGATACTACCGGGCAGCTGCACCATCCCAACCGCTGATCGTGCGTGCTTGCCGCTATCGCCGAACACCTCTACCAACAGGTCCGATACCCCATTGACCACGGAGGGTTGCTCGGTGAAGCTCGGGGCGGAATTGACGAACCCGACCACTTTCACGACGCGCTTGACGCGATCCAGATCGCCGAGCGCATTTTTGAGCGTGGCGAGGAGGCCTAAGCCAACCTGCCGCGCCGATGCATACCCTTCCTCGATGGTCAGATCTGTTCCGACCTGACCTTTGTAAAGGGGACCTTCCCCCCTGCCGGGTCCGTGACCTGATGTGAATATCAGGTTTCCTGTCTGCACTGTCGTCACATAATTCCCTATCGGTGTTGCTGCTGCTGGCAATTCAATTCCAAGTTCTTCCAGTCGTTTTTCTGCTGACATAACGGATGTTTCCTCCTAGGAAATAGGTGGCTCATGTTAAGAAATCGTGCCACAGAAACTTGGTAGGGGTCGGGTCACCCGATCCCTACTGGCAAGCGGGCGGGGTAACCCCGCCCCTACGGTTTATTTTCGTGCGTTACACTTTCATTTTACATAAGCCAATTAGGTTAGATGTAATGCTGATAATGCAGTATAGCATAGTCCGGTTAGACAGTCAACGAAACAATTTCTTTTCTCTTGTTCATCGTGGACTTGTGTGCTAAAATGCCGAAAAGGTGATGCGTAATTGATTCATTTAGCCCCAGCGGGGCGACATGTCTATAGAAAAAACCGAATCCCCACACGCCCAAGCCCCAACGAAGTTAATTCGTAGGTAACGCGGATCTGCGTTCCGTTTCTTCTGTATGTATTATGTTTCATTAGCCCCAGCGGGGCGACATGTATATAGCACGCGCAACGGCACGAACCCGAAAGCCCCAGCGGGGCGACATGTGATATAGACGGTGTGAAACGCGATGCGTAATTGGTTCATTTAGCCCTAGAGGGGCGACATGTTTATAGCACGCGCGACAGCACGAACCCGAAAGCCCCAGAGGGGCGACATGTGTTATAGCAAGTGGGAAACGTGATGCGTAATTGATTCATTTAGCCCCAGGGGGGCGACATGTTTATAGAACGTGGGAATCACCCCACCCCAAAGCCCCAGCGGGGCGACATGTGTTGTAGAAGGTGGGAAACGTGAAACGTAATTGGTTCATTAGTTCGTTTGTGTTGGGTTTCACGGTGGCCGTTCAACCCAACCTACGGTACGACGGAGCGTACCTACTACTTTAAGGTGTTTTGTGACAAATCTCAATCTCAAACCAACCCATAAACCGGTCGAAGACTACTACGCCGCGCTCGCTCAATTTGAGCAGCTTGAAGTCAGGCATGAGGGGGCGGTGCGCTCGGCGTTCCAATCCCTACTCCAAGGTTGTGCCCGACAGTTTGATTGGACGCTAGTCCCTGAACATTCAATGACTGTCCGTCAAAACAGGCGGATTGTCGTTGACGGCACCTTGATGGATAACTTCCGGTTGACGCACGGCTATTGGGAGGCAAAAGATGAGGATGATGACTTACCGTCCGAAGTGGTACGCAAGTTGGAGGCGGGCTACCCCCGCGACAATATCCTGTTCCAGACCCCCCACCGCGCTATCCTTTGGCAGAACAATCAGCAGATGCCTGAGGCAGAACTTAGGGATCGGGCACAACTGATAAGGGTCCTCAAAACCTTCTTTTCCCACCGTCCGCCAGAATACACGGAATGGGAGGAGGCAGTATCGGAATTCAGGGAAAGGGTGCCTGCACTTGGGGAGGGGTTGGCGGAACGCATTCATGGGGAACGCGAGACGAACCAAGCGTTTATCACCGCTTTTGCTGACTTCCATGCGAAGTGTCGTCAATCGATTAACCCGAACCTCTCGGAAGCTGCTGTTGAGGAGATGCTGATCCAGCACCTATTGACAGAGCGGATCTTCCGCACGGTTTTCGATAACCAAGACTTCATCCGTCGCAATGTGATTGCCAATGAGATTGAGAAGGTGATAGACGCGCTCACAAGCGAGTCGTTCAGCCGTCACGATTTTCTGAGTCAGCTTGACCCGTTCTATGTGGCGATTGAACGCACCGCTGCGACCATCGACGACTTCTCGCAGAAGCAGGGGTTTCTCAACACGGTTTACGAGCAGTTTTTTCAAGGCTTTTCGGTGAGGGTTGCGGATACGCACGGGATTGTCTACACGCCGCAGCCGATTGTCGATTTCATGGTGAGGAGTGTTGAGGAGATTCTACAGACCGAATTCAATCGGTCGCTCTCCGATTCCGGTGTTCACATCATTGATCCGTTTGTGGGAACGGGCAATTTCATCGTGCGGACGATGCGTGAGATTCGCAGGACCGCGTTAGCGGAAAAATACACGACGGAGTTGCACTGCAACGAGGTGATGCTGCTGCCGTACTATATCGCGTCGATGAACATTGAGCATGAGTTTTATGAGGCGACGGGAAGGTATCAGCCCTTTGAGGGGATTTGCCTTGTGGATACGTTTGAATTGGCGGAAGACCGGCAGTTGCTGCTACTCACACCTGAAAATACGCAACGTGTTGAGGAACAGAAGAATACGCCGATGTTTGTGATTATTGGTAATCCGCCCTACAACGCGAAACAGGTCAACGAGAGCGACAACAGCAAGAATCGGAAATACCCAACGATGGATGCGCGAGTTAAGGAGACTTATTCACAAGAATCCACAGCAAGCAATAAAAATCAGCTTTCCGATCCGTATGTGAAGGCGATTCGGTGTGCATCGGACCGGATTGGGGCGGAAGGGGTCATCGCCTTGGTAACGAATAATAGTTTTATTGATGGCGTGGCGTTTGACGGGATGCGGAAACACCTCGCAGACGATTTCGATGGAATTTATATTCTGGACTTGGGTGGAAACGTCCGCAAGAATCCAAAACTCTCAGGCACAACACACAATGTCTTTGGAATTCAGGTCGGTGTGAGCATTAATTTCTTCGTCAAAAGACGTGACAACGCAAATGGTCAAGCTGAAATTTTCTACGCCCGTCTCGATGAATTTTGGCGGAAGGAGGACAAATATCGCTATCTCGATTCAAAAAAGCATTACCGAAACATCAAATGGCAGCCGATAACACCTGACCGGCGAAACACATGGCTGACAGAAGGACTCCACGCCGAATTTGAGACCTTTATCCCAATGGGAAGTCAGGAAGCAAAGGAGGCGAGAGGTGAGGCAGTGGATGTGATTTTTAAGATTTATAGCCGTGGTGTTGTAACCTCCCGCGATGCGTGGGCTTACAGCTTCAACCGAAATGCTCTGACTGAAAACATGAATGGGATGATTGATGTCTACAATGAGCAAGTATTCAAATGGGAACATCGAGAGGATAGGGATGCAAACGTTGACGATTTTGTAGATTATGATGACGCGAAAATCAGTTGGAGCCGTGACTTAAAATCGGACTTGAAGCGAGGCAGAATTGCCGAATATACTGAGGGCAAGGTGAGAAATTCACTTTATCGCCCTTTCACAAAATCCAACCTATTCTTTGATCGCATTATGAACGAGGAGGTTTATGTTTTTCCGTCTATTTTTCCCATGCCTGAAACAGAAATGGAAAATCGTGTGATTTGTGTCAGTGGACTCGGCAGTAAAAAACCTTTTCACATCTTGATAGTAGGAATGGTGCCGGATCTTCAAATACTTGAAAATACTCAATGTTTCCCCTTCTACGCCTACGACGAGAATGGGAGGAACCGCCGGGAGAACATCACTGATTGGGCGTTGGCGCAATTCCGGGCGCATTACGGGGACAAGAC
>JAKZSX010000211.1:0-5953 GCA_047517405.1 Candidatus Poribacteria bacterium
CAATTTTGCGACTGCGTTTCACGCTGTGCCGGAGACGGAAGTGGTAGCGGTCTTTGATCTCGGCGCGGACACCCGCACAGAATTTGTGGATTGCTGGCGAGAGGTCTGGGGGAATCTCCCGACCTATCACGATTACGGACAAATGCTTGCGGAAATCCAGCCGGATCTACTGTGCATTGCCACACGCCAAACGATGCACGCGGACCAGATTGAGTTGGCTGTGCAGGGCAGGGTGCGCGGCATCCTATGCGACAAACCGCTCGCTACTAGTTTAGGGGAGATGGATCGAATCGTTGCCGCATGTCAAGAGGTGCCGCTGCTTTTAGCGCTGGACCGTCGCTGGATGTCCCGATATCGTTCACTGCGGGAGTTGGTTGCCGATGGCGTAATCGGGGAGGTCACAAGTGCTGTCGCCTACGCACTGTCCAATCTGATTAATCATGGGTGCCACTCGTATGACGCGATCTTAGGCTTGGCAGGTGATGTCGAGCCGGTGTGGGTAAGCGGCTTAGTAGATGACGTTTCAGAGGAACCTCCCGATTCGCGTCGACGCATGGATCCAGTCGGACACGCACAGATTGGTCTTGCGAATGGCGCGGTGCTCTATGTTACCCCAGACGGTCGCCATGAAAACTCAGGGATGACCTTTGAAGTCACGGGCGAAAACGGGCGTCTATTTCTCCTCGACGATGCCAACGAGAGCTATCTCTGGTCAGCGGCTGATCCATCCGGGGTGGGCCTACGTCCATTAGATCTTCCAGAAGAGGCCGAACTGTGGCCCGCTGGCAAGGCGATGGTGAGCGACTTGGTGCAGGCAGTGCAAACGGGCGGACGAACCGCCTGCGACATCGACCACGCCCGTCGTGCAACTGAAATAGGCTTCGCGATCCACGGTTCATCGATGCAAGGCGGGGCTAAGGTTGACTTGCCACTCGCCAAGCGGTCATTCCGCATTGAGTCATACCCATGGGGCAACGAGTGAAACGTGATGCGTGAAACGGGAAAACCGTTGTTCATTGGTTTTAGTGTTGGGTTTCACTAGTAGATTGGGGCAATTTCAGGCAGAATCGAACACCAAAATCTCAGTGTGATGCTTGGTATTTTTTATCGGTGCCGTTCAACCCAACCTACTACGATGTGGAAACGACATCCTCACTAACTTGCACCCAAGATGATAATGGGAGGGAATAAGCTGATGAAAATTAAGGAGATAAAAGCTGCAGAGATAAATATCACACCCAGACCCAAAACCCAGCCTCGGAGCTCGCCGCCCCCAGACCGACCTGACTCGCCAAGCGCAATGGCACGTTATCCGGCTTACCGGGCGCGGCGATCGTCATGGGGAGCTAGCTGGAACCGAGTAGGCTGCGTAATCACGGCTGACGATGGCACCTTTGGCGTTGGCGTCACCATCAATGGGGGACCGGTGGTTAAAGTCATCAACGACCATTTTGCTCAACACCTTGTAGGCGAAAATTGCATGGCGACAGAGAAGTTGTTTGACATGATGTTCCGTATGGCTGCTCCTTACGGCAGCACTGGACTCACAAGCTATGCTATCAGTGCGGTTGACCTTGCCCTGTGGGACCTGAAGGGTAAACTGTTAAACCGACCGGTCTATGAACTTCTCGGCGGACCTCAGAAGGAAAGCATCTTCTGCTACTCCACTGGCTTCGAGACGGAATGGTATATGGAATTGGGTTTCGAAGCAACCAAGCTCCCGCTGCCCTATGGACCCGCCGATGGGTTGGAGGGTCTCAACAAGAATGAGGTAGAGGTAGCCAGAACGCGAGAACTGATTGGCGATAACGTCGAACTGATGCTGGATTGCTGGCTGTCGCTGGACGTGGAATATACCATTCGGCTTGCTGAGAGGCTGAGACCTTACCGCCTCAAGTGGATAGAAGATTACCTGATACCAGAGGATTTTGAGGGGTTCGCTCAAGTGCGTCAGCGATTGCCTTGGCAGACACTTGCCACCGGCGAACATTGGTATATGCCGTTGCCCTTTTCGATGGCTGCCAGCCAACGTCTTGTGGATATATTCCAGCCGGATGTATTATGGGCGGGCGGAATCACGTCGTGCGTTCGGATTTGTCACCTCGCCGAAGCCGCTGGCATCTCAGTAATCACCCATGGCGGCATGAACTATCCCTACGGACAACATCTCGCCTTTGCGATGCCCGCCATCCCTTGGGGTGAACGCTCTGAGGGTGTCTCACCACCGGGGGTACCACCTGAAGAGATGGTCGCCATCCCCGGAACGGCTGTGATCAAGGATGGCCATCTTGTTCCCAACGATGCACCGGGATTTGGGATTGAGGTGAACAAGGATTGGCTGGAAAGTGTCGCAGTATAATAACCCAAGTTGCTGGGCATTGAAAATTGGGATATTTTGTATCTTTTTTGATGTTTCACGTTGCGTACTGTTCATCAGACCGCTCGGATTGGATAGACTCCAAGCCATCTTTACGCGTGTGCAGTAGATTTGTCAATCCACTGCGAGCAGTGATTGATTCCCCTCCCGGTTTGCAACGTTCCCTTCATAACTCAGGCTGTCATCCAAGCTTCAGCGGGACGATATGTGTAACCTACGCTATCTTAGAGAAACCGAGTTTTAAAAAAAACTCGGTTTCTATGTCTTTTCTGATCGAGGTGGCAACTCGCGCTATTGTAAGCGTACGATCCCCAACTCACTCCGGTCTCAAAACTGAATCACCCCGCGAGCGACCTCTCCATTGAGCAGGTCGTCGAATGCCTCGTTGATCTCCTCCAACTGATAGGTGCGGCTAATTAGTTCGTCTAATTTGAGGACGCCAGCGCGGTAAAGCGCGAGTAGACGGGGCATGTCATCGCGGGGACGCGCCGAGCCGTAGGTGCTCGTCATGACCATTTTTTCGCCCCCCAGTATGCCAGGCTCCAAAGACAGCGGTTCTTGAGATGGGACACCGATCCAGACCGCTTTCCCTCGAGGCCGTATGGCTCGAATCGCCTGTTCGAAGGTCACGTTTGCCCCAATCGCTTCAATGGCATAATCTGCGCCCAACCCATCTGTCAGGGCTTGGATCTCTGGGATAGGATCGCTGTTGCTAGCGTTAATGGTGTGAGTCGCGCCAAGCTGCCGCGCCATTTCCAGCTTTGCATCCAGCAGGTCTACGGCGATAACCCTCTCCGCACCAGCGATTGCCGCTCCTTGAATGGCATTCAAACCGATGCCACCTGCACCGAATACTACAACGCTGCTCCCCGGACGCACCTGAGCGGTATTGGTTGCAGCACAAACTCCCGTCGTGACGCTACAACCGATCAGCGCAGCTTTGTCCAGCGGAATCTCTTTATCAATCGGTATGGCAGATTCCTGGGGAATCACGCTGTATTCCGCAAAGGAAGCGACCCACGCAAAATGGTGGATAGGTTTCCCGTTCTTTTTGTACCGTGTTGTGCCATCAAAGAGGCATCCACGTTCGCTCTGTCTCGCTTTCAGGCAGAGGTTGGGATAGCCTTGTGTACAGTAGATGCAATATCCACAAGAGGGCACCCACGACAGAATTACGTGATCACCCGGCTTCACCAAAGTGACTCCTTCTCCGACCTCCTCGACAACCCCGGCACCCTCATCTCCCAACACCACTGGAAGCGGATAACGAATTTTGCCGGTGACCGCATGGTAACAACTATGACAAACACCCGTTGCGGCGACCTTGACGAGGACTTCGCCTTTCTTGGGGCCTTCCATTTCAATATCTTCGACAACAACTGGTTGGTTCAGTTCGTACAGAACAGCAGCTTTCATAACTCCTCCTTATTCTAACGCAAAAGCATTCTAACGCAAAGACGCAAAGACGCAAGGATGAAACGATTTTTAAAATCCTAGCGTCCTAGCGTCCTTCCGTTGGAATCCGATAGGAACGGTTTATCGCCGCAGATTGTTGTTCGGTGCATGTGCCGCGGCGTATCTTCCCCGTAGTCCCGAATGGCATGATGAATTGTGCAGCGGTTGTCCCAGAAAACCAGATCGTTCACCTGCCACCGGTGACGATAGATAAAGGCGGGTTGAGTGATATGTTGGAAGAGATACTCCAGCAGCGGTTCGCTCTCTTCTTCCGTCATATCGACAAAATGCGATGTAAAACCGGGATTGATGAATAAGGCCTTACGACCGGTTGTCGGATGGGTACGGACCACTGGATGTTCAACAGGCGGTGTCTTTTTTCGCGCGGCTTCATTGAGTCGCGCTGTAGCTCCTCTCTTTGAGAAATAGCGTTTATCGGCATGACCAAAATCGTGAACCGCGCACAGCCTCTCTAGCATCCGTTGCAGCCCAGTCGAAAGCGTCTCATACGCCAGATACATGTTGGCGAACATCGTGTCCCCACCTATCTCAGGAATTTGCAGCGCATACATCATTGAGCCCATCGCCGGCACCTCCATATAGCTCAGATCGGAATGCCAATAGGTGCCGGCGTACGCCCTACCCTTTGGCTTTCCATCTTCGACCACATTGGAAATCACATAGATCTCCGGGGCACCTTCCAGCAACGCCTCAGAGATGACATGCGTCGCAAGGGAACCGAACAAGCGGCTGAATGCAACGTGCTGCGTCGGCGTCAGATGCTGATCACGGAAGACAAGTACTCCATGTTCGGCAATCGCCTGCTCAAGCGTTTCAAAGATGTCCGGGGGCACAGGAATCGAAAGGTCAACACCCTTTACCACCGCACCCACCGCCGGTGATACCTTTTGGATTGAGATTGACATTTGTGCACCTCCTCTCCTTGACAAAAATGTGGCTGTGATGTGACGTTATGTAACTTCAAGCCCATCGGGTTTCCTGTTTTGACTGCCACGCTGCCTGACGAATATAGCCTTCCGCGTCGCGCCGCACTACAGGCGGATTCGCCCGCAACGCTGCCTCGTCCATTTCAATGCCGATGCCGGGGGCAGTTGGCACCTCAAAATAGCCCTCCTTCTGGCGCGGGAATTCACCGACGACGACCTGATCAAACCACTGCGCGTGACCGCCCTCTTGAATCATGAAGTTTGGCGTGCAGACATCCACCTGTAAGGCTGCCATCGTGTTGACCGGACCATAGGGGTTGTGGGGTTGAAACCCGACATAGTATGCCTCCGCCATTGCGGCGATCTTCTTCAGTTCCGAAATCCCACCCGCGTGGCAAACATCCGGCTGAATCAGTGCCACAACCTGTTTTTCCAGCAGTTCAACGAATCCCCACTTGGTATAGAGTCGCTCTCCGGTTGCAAGCGGAATGTTTACGGCTTCCGCCACCTTCACCATGGCATCAACATTTTGGGGTGGCACCGGTTCTTCAAAGACGTAAGGCCGAAACTCCTCCAACGCATTACCAATTCGGATTGCGGATGACGGCGATAATCTCCCGTGCACCTCGACCAATAGCTCGACATCGTCTCCAACCGCCTCCCGAACCGCTTTCACCTTGGCGATAGCGTCTCGCTCGGCTTCGGCTGTGATGAACAACCCTTGATGACCAAAGGGGTCGCCTTTTAACGCGGTCAGACCTGTATCGACCTCACGCAGGGCATGCTCAACGGCGAGTTCAGGCGTTTCTCCATCGAAGCGGCCGTATGCCCAGATTCGGTCGCGCATTTGTCCCCCCAGCAGTTGCCACACCGGCGCGTCAAATGCCTTGCCTTTAATGTCCCAGAGAGCGATTTCTATTCCACTGATCGCCGCCATTTGAATTACGCCGCCGCGCACATTGTGATAGAGGTGATAGAGTCGTTGCCAGTGTTCTTCAATCCGGAATGGATCTTTGCCGACCAACGTCGCTCCGATCTCTTCCACAAATTGTGCAACAGACAAGGGACCACATGTTGACTCGCCCCAGCCGATGATGCCCTCATCCGTCGAAATTTTGACGTAGACGTAATTATTTCGTGTGCCTCGCCTGTTGGATACCGGCGCAGCACTGGG
>JAKZSX010000212.1:0-3329 GCA_047517405.1 Candidatus Poribacteria bacterium
ATATGCACGCAATCTAGTACGCAGACGAAACCAGCGGTATAGAGAAATCGAAATCGAATACCTCTTGCGTGTCGCAATTCCCGCCTATCGTTCAAATCGTCCAAAGATCGTCGGTATTGACGCAAATACAGCACATGGACAAGCTTCCGGAGTCTTGGTTGAAGACATTGAAGCCGCAGCAATAAAAACATTTGAATCTGAGTTGCCGACGGTTATGCTCCGTACCGTTGTGCGAGGTGTGTTAAAATATCTCGGCTTTCGTCGCGCCAATAAAGAAGGTGAAGTGGTCGGGCGGCTTGTCAACTTACTGAATGTCGTCACCGAAAGTGCAGACACCCGCTCATGGCAAACCTTGCCAAATCAGATTTTTCTTGTACGGATGCGCTTACCGGCGGGTGAGCATAATATCACGCTTTCATTCTCTGACCGCACCAACCGAAGGGTTAAAACGGATACATTAGAGAGTGTCGTAATTCGAAAAAATGATAAAACGTTTCTGAATTACCGCACCTTTGAGTGAACAGAAAGAGATAAAAGCTAGGGTGTGATGGCTACTGGGCTTTCTTCTCAACGCTATCACACCTCCCATCTTGTTCCTTGCTTGCCTATGGGGAGAGGTACGGTTTGAGGAATTGCCCGGTGTAAGAATTGGGGTTTTGCGCAACTACCTCCGGCACGCCTTGCGCGATTATCTTCCCGCCGCGATGTCCGCCTTCTGGACCGAGATCAATGATATGATCTGCGGTCTTAATCACATCTAGATGGTGTTCAATTACCAACACCGTATGGCCCGTATCAACCAACTGATTCAGGCTGTCCAGCAGCTTCTGAATATCGGCGAGGTGCAAGCCGGTGGTGGGTTCATCAAGGATGTAGAAATTATGCTTGCCCCGCTTGATCTTTCCGAGTTCGTTTGCTAGCTTGACCCGTTGCGCTTCCCCACCTGAAAGAATCGGTGCCGGATGCCCTATCTGTAAATAGCCCATACCCAAATCGTTGAGAACGCTCAGCTTATGATGGATAAGCCGCTGATTCGCAAAGAACTCGACACCGTCCTCGATCGACATCTCCAACACTTCCGCAATGTTTTTCCCGTTATAAGTAACCTCAAGAGTTTCGTCATTGTATCGGCCACCCTTGCAAGCGGGACATGATACTTCTACATCGGGCATAAAGTGCAATTTAGTCGTGATTTGACCCTCGCCGCTGCACTCCTCGCATCGTCCACCTTTGACGTTAAAGCTAAATCGGGAAGCGGTATAGCCGCGCTCCTGGGATTCCGGGGTACTCGCAAAAAGCTTTCGAATGTTATCGTAGAAACCGATGTAGGTCGCCGGATTGGAGCGCGGAGAACGCCCGATTGGAGATTGATCGATACTGATTACGTCACTGATATATTCATATCCCTCGATGTTGTCGTGGTCTCCCGATAGAACGCGGCTATCGTGGAAGATGGAATAGAGTTTCTTATAGAGAATCTCGTTGATCAGCGTACTCTTACCGGAGCCCGATGCCCCTGTAATACAGATAAAAAGCCCCAACGGTATCTCCACATCAACATTTCTCAGATTGTTCTCTCGCGCCCCACGGATGATGAGCGAGACACCATTCGCTTCCCGGCGCTCTTCGGGGATTTCAATCCGCCGCTTTCCACTCATGTACTGACCGGTTAACGAAGCCGGATTTTTCAAGACTTTATCAGCAGGTCCTTCTGCAACTATCTTCCCACCATGAATCCCAGGCCCAGGACCCAATTCAATAATGTAGTCTGCAGCTCGGATTGTGGCTTCGTCGTGCTCGACCACAATAACAGTGTTCCCAATATCTCGCAACTGTCTCAGCGTTTGGAGCATCTTAGTGTTATCTTTTGGGTGAAGCCCAATCGTCGGCTCGTCCAGTACATATAGCATTCCCATCAAGCCAGAGCCGATCTGTGTTGAAAGACGGATACGTTGCGATTCCCCGCCTGAAAGCGTGGCTGAGCGCCGATTGAGGTTGAGGTAGTCCAGACCGATACCGAGCAGGAGATCTATCCGGGTGACGATTTCTTTAATCACCCGTGTTCCTGCTTCTCTTTTCTTTTCTGGGATCGACATGACTCCCTCCAGAAAAACCTTTAACTCCTCAAGGTATATATCACCTAATTCGTGGATATGCTTATTATTGATGGTGACAAGAAGCCTCTGTCTCTTTAGCTTGCTGCCATCACAGTCGGGACAGGTGTGTTCGACCATCACCTTCCGCAGATACTCCTCCATTCCCGAATGTGCTTCCCCTCGCTTGCGGTAGTGCCGATAGTGCCGATCGATTCGGTTGATAACCCCATCAAACTCAATTTCCCTGCCAACATGATGGTGGTTTGTCTGCTTCGCGCCTTCCGGCATAACAATCTTAAACTTCTCCCCTCTTGAGCCGTAAAATACGAGATTGACAACTTCGTCGGGAAGATCTTTGAAGGGGGCGTCAAGGCTGAAATTATAATGCTGTGCAAGGCTGTACATCATCCGGCCATCCCAACGGTCTGGGTCGTAATTAAAGGCTTGGCGTACAAATGCCCCTTCTATGATGCTTCTGGTATTATCAGGGACAAGGAGGTTGGGGTGAACTTGGAGATAAGTGCCCAACCCAGAGCAGGTAACACACGCACCGGTCGGTTCGTTGAACGTGAGGTGGTGAGGTCCCAGCTCGCCCATAATGACACGATGTTCAGGACAGCCAAAATCTCTATAAAAAGCATTGATGTCTTTATCAGCCATATCGGGACCCAAGATGTGGAAACTCATAAATCCTTCCCCGACGAGCATGGCGTGGTCTAGCGCAGCAAGGATCTGTTTGTCGATATCTAGCTTGATTACAAACCGGTCAACGATAGCTTGAATATTGTATTCTACCCTTTCGTCTAACTCAATCTCTTCGCTAAGGTCATGCAAATCACCATTAATCCGAACCCTACGGCACCCCTTCAGACGGACATCATCAAGGAGGTAGGGGTAATCTTCGCCGTAGATCTTGAAGACCGGCGCGTAGATCTCGAGTTCAGTCCCTTCAGCCAATGAAAGTATATGCTCCATCAACTGATAGGGAGTTCGGGTTGGGATTTCCGCGTTACAATAAGGGCAGTGGGAGGTCCCGATCGTGGCAAATAGCATCCGCATATAATCGTAGAGATCGGTCATCGTCCCCACAGTCGAGCGCGGGTTCATGGTAATTGTTTTCTGTTCAATTGAAACAACGGGGGATAATCCATCAACGAAATCAACATCCGGTTTCTTTAACTGTGCGATGAAACGTTTGGCATAGGTAGACATTGATTCCAAGAAGCGACGCTG
>JAKZSX010000213.1:0-29716 GCA_047517405.1 Candidatus Poribacteria bacterium
TGCTATGCTATCTATATCCTTTAAAACGAAAGGAGGTGATCATTCTTGTTACCATCTAGTGGGATGATCAAGGGAGGTGCTGTCTTTTAGGAGACAGTGCTTCCCCATCAAGGGAGATTCTCTCTCAAAAGACGGTTCTTCCCTTGATCTTAACCGTAGATGCAGAGCAGGGCTAATTTTTTAGCCCTGCTTTTTTATTTTATAAAATAGGAGGCAACCGATGCTACAAACACCACGGGACACAGCAGTTGTTCTTTTTGATGGCAAAGATCTCAGCAACTGGACGAAGCTTGATGGAGAAGCACCCGCTTGGGAAATCGCTGACGGCGCAATGACTGTGACCGCCGGCGGGGGTGACATCGTGACTCGGGAACGATTTACCGATTTCCTGCTTCACTTGGAGTTCATGACACCTGACATGCCAGATGCAACGGGCCAAGCAAAGGGTAACAGTGGGGTATTTCTTCAGGGTAGGTATGAAATCCAGGTCCTAGATTCCTATGGGATTGATGTGCCGGGCAAGGGAGACTGCGGCGCAATTTATAACCAATTTGCATCGTTGGTGAACGCTTGCAAACCGGCACTTGAATGGCAAACGTATGACGTGATATTCCGCGCTGCTCGCGTCGGTGAGTCGGGAGGGATTGAAGAAAACGCGCGCGTGACCGTGCTGCAGAACGGGACTGTCATACAAAATAATGTCCAATTGCTGGGTGCTACAGGCGGGGCGACGGACGAAGATGCCGCAGAACCGGGACCCTTACGACTCCAAGACCACGGTAACCCGGTAAAGTATCGTAATATCTGGATTGCACCGCTTCCTCTAAAGGGCTCGGACGTATACTAATTTGACGCTGGTGCATTGCCTTGTTGCCCGAAATACAGCCCGGCGTTTGTTAATTATCCGTATCGACCTTCGATATAGTCCGCCGTTTTTGTGTTCTTGGGTGTCAGAAATAGATCCTCAGTGCGGCTATGTTCGACAATCTCACCGAGCAGCATGAAGATACATTCGTCACTGACACGGCGCGCTTGTGCCATATTGTGCGTGACAATTAGAATGGTGTAGTGCCCCGCGAGCTCCAACATCAACTCTTCAACAGCCCGTGTCCCTTTGGCGTCAAGAGCTGAACACGGTTCGTCCATCAAAATTAATCGCGGTTTCAGCGGTAACAGCCGGGATATGCACAATTTCTGTTGTTGTTCGAGTTGTAGGGTGGTTGCTTTCACCTTTAGTTGGTCCTTCAAATCATCCCAGAGAAAGACCTCTCTTAACGCTGCTTCAACAATACCGTCAGTTTCCGATCTCTTCCGTATACCATGTTCGGAGTGGACACGCAGACCGAAAATGATATTTTCGTAAACGGAGATTGGCAGGGGATTTGGACGCTGAAACACCATACCGACGTTTTTTCGTAGTTCCGGCAGTGAAACATCCGAATCGTAGATATTTTTACCCAGGATTTCAACTTCGCCGGTCGTCGTGACGTTGCCGTAGCGTTCGTTCACACGGTTGAAACAGCGCAGCAGCGTGGTCTTGCCGCATCCAGATGGGCCAATGAGCCCAGTTATCAAACCGTCAACAATCTTCATGCTTACATTGATAAGTGCCTGAAAGTCGCCGTACCACAAGTTAAGTTGACTGGTTTCGATGCTGTATCTTTTGTCTGCGCTCATCCGAAGGTTCCATTCACGTAGTCATAGGTTAGTCTGTTCGCCGGTGAATCGGAGAAAATAACGTCGTTGTCGTCGATTTCGATTAGCTCGCTCTCCAATATAAAAGCGGTGCGATCTGCCAAACGACGCGCCTGTTGAACCAGATTGGTGACGAGAATAATGGTGATTTTGAAACGTAATTCTTTGAGGATATCCTCAATTCGCATTGTCGTCACCGGATCGACGGCAATCGAGAATTCGTCGAGGCAGAGGATTTCAGGTTGGTGTGAGAGGGCGCGAGCGATGGTCAAGCGCTGCTGCTGTCCCCCCGACAGCTTCGTGCCAAGACTATTGAGTCGGTCTTTAACCTCATCCCAAAGTGCTGCCTGCTGCAGACAACGCTCAACAAGTTCGTCTAACTCGTTCCGTTCATGGATACCCGCAGTCCGGGGTGCGAAGGCGACATTATCGTAAATAGACATAGGCAAGCCGACCGGCAGCGGAAAGACCATCCCAATTCGTCGGCGTAGTTGATTGACGTTTTTAATGCTTTTCACATCTGTGCCATCAATTTTCACCGAACCGCTGACCGCCGCTTTTGGCTCAAGTTCAATCGTACGGTTGATGGTTTTCAACAGCGTTGTTTTGCCGGATTGTGCCGGACCGATAATGCCAAGGATTTCATTCTCATATACATCGAAAGAAATCCCTTTGAGGGCTTCCACCCCATCGTATCGGACGGTGAGATCGGCGATTTCAATTTTCTTTTTAGAATTAGATGGGTTTGCCAATGTCTTAGGTCTTACCGTGTAAGTTAAAATTTTCAGAATCGAATTTCAAATTACCTGCATTTTCTAATCGACGCAGGTTTTCAATTTGGGATCCTACCACCGCTGTCGAGAACGCAGATACACGCGCAGGGCAATCGCTAACGCGTTCACCATCAGCACAACACCCAAGAGGACAACGGCTGTGCCATACTCCAAAGCTTCAGGAAGCCCCGGAACTTGCGTCGAAAGTTGGTACAGGTGCATCGAGAGTGCCATAAACCGATCGAACAGACCGTAGGCAAAAACATCCCCTTCAGGGATGGCCTTAAAAAATACTGCCCCAGTAAACATAATTGGCGCAGTCTCGCCCGCCGCCCGTGACACCTGTAAAATTACTCCGGTCAGTATACCACTGATCGAATTTGGTAGGACGATGCCACGAATCGTCTGCCACCGCGTTGCACCGGTATTCCAACACGCTTCCCGAAATGCCATCGGAACAGCGCCGAGTGCTTCTTTCGTACTCGCAATGATAACCGGCAGCGTCATAATCGCCAATGTAAGCGAAGCGGCTAAAACCGAGCGATCCATCCTTGCAAAATACACGAAGGCACCTAGACCAAAAAGCGCGTGAACGATACTTGGCACGCCCGCGAGATTGACCACTGCAAGGTTAATTATTCGGGTGAACCAACTTTCGCGAGCGTATTCGTTCAGATAGACTGCTGCTAACACACCGATCGGCGTGGAAACAAGCAGCGAAATTATCACAACATAAATCGTTCCAAGCAGCGGTGCCCATATACCACCAGCTCTCATCCCCTGTGAAGGATTTGTGAAAAAGAACTCCAGAGACAAGATTGGCGCCGCTTTGACAAAGAGATATACAACGATGAGAATAAGCGGCAAGATCATCAACACCGTCATGGTGAAGAAGATGCCGCGTGCGATATTCTCCGTCATCTGTTTTTTGCGACTTTGCTTAGTCGCGGTAAACATCAATTGAGGTGCGACGATTTCTGGAGAGGTGGGGGAGGAATTTATATCTGTTGCCATGTAATTTTCTAGATGAACACTATGCCTTTCCGCGGATGCCTTTAATCACAAGGTCAGTGACAAAATTCACAATAAATGTAATTGAAAATAGCAAAACACCGATAATAAACAACACACGGTAGTGATCGCTTCCGACCGCTGCCTCACCCAATTCAGCTGCGATTGTAGCGGTCAGGGTGCGGACAGAATCGAAAGGACTGGTCGGAATTTTCACTGCATGACCTGTTGTCATTAGCACCGCCATGGTTTCACCCACGGCACGGCCAACGCCCAATAGCACCGCTGCGAGCAGCCCATTCTTAGCTGTCGGTAGCAACACACGATAAATCACCTGCCATCGCGTTGCGCCGAGTGCTTCAGCCGCTTCTCGATACGAATCCGGAACAGCTTTGAGCGCGTCCTCACCGATAGAAACAATAATGGGGACACTCATCAGTGATAGAATAATGCCTCCGTTTAGCATCGTTAAGCCAATCGGCACTTTGAATATCTTGATAATTAGTGCGTTCATCACCGTCAAGCCGATGAAACCCCACACAACGGACGGAATCGCCGCGAGTAGCTCGATGACGATTTTGAGTGTCTCCTTTAGTTTTGGTCCGCAAAATTCAGACACGAAGATAGCTGCCCCAAGCCCAAACGGCACGGCGATAACCATCGCTAGAGCCGTCACGCTAAACGTACCTGCGATTAATGCCAATACGCCGTAACGTTTGTTATTCAGAGAGGTGGGATACCATTCGGGGCTTGTGAGAAACTCAACGATATCCAGCCCGCCAAAGAAAAACCCCATCCCCTCGCGGAAAACGAAGAAGAATATACCGAAGACAAAGATAATTGCACTGATACCGCACAGGTGAATAAATGTTTCGATAACTGGCTCAAGCCAACGTCCCAGGTGGTGAAAGACGTTTACGATTGTTTTCATAATTGATTGTTAGCTGTTAGCGTTGGGGCACCGTAATTCGACAGGCACCTATCGCGACTCATTTCTGTCCGATAGGCACGTAACCCGTTTTCTCAACGATTGCCTGTCCTACTGGCGAAAAAATCCAATTCAGATAAGACTGTTCCTCCGGTTCTGGTGTTCCGAGCGAATACATATACAAGGGCCTTGCGATTGGATATGTACCCTCCATCACGCCTTGGACGGTAGGGGCATAAGCCGCATCACTGGTAGTTTTGGCAATTTTGAGCATCTTCACCTCCTCCGTGGCGTACCCCATGCCGCTGTAGCCAATTGCACACGGTGTATGTGCGATTAGTTTGACAACATCCTTAGAACCGTGTAGGTCCCTTGAACCTAGCTTATAGTCTTGATGTCTCCCAAGAATGGCCTCGCGGAAATAGACGAATGTCCCAGAATTCGATTGCCGGCTCACCCGAATAATCTCGTCATTGACGCACTTGCTATTTTTGATGCCGAGTTGAGACCATTTAGTTATGTCTCCACCTTCTCCGTAGATGTTAGCGAGTTGATCTAGTGAGATTTCAGCGAGCGGATTGTTCTTGTGGACGTAAACAGCGAGTGCATCGTGTCCAACGACGAACTCTTTCGGTGCTTCACCGGTATTCTGTTTCACACGTTCAATCTCCTCTAGGGTCATTTGACGGCTACAATTCGCGATATCCACCGTGCCGCTAGTCAGTGCAGCGATACCGGTTCCTGAACCACCACCGGAAACCTCAATGGACACATTGGGTTCAACCGTGGCATATTCCTCTGCCCACGCCTGTGCAAGATTGACTATCGTATCAGAGCCTGCATTCTGAATCACGGACTTCTCCGCCTTATCAGCCTTCTTTGAACAGCCGCTTGAAAAGAGGCAAAACGCCATCACGACGATAGCGCACAATACTTTATTAAACATTTGTTTCCTTCTCCTTCTCAACATCATCACCGAGAATTGCCTGAACTAGTTCTCGGAGGTGTGTATCTAAAAATTGAAATGTCTTTTGATAGGCAGCGTGGATTTCCTCTTCAGTCCCTTCAATTCTCGATGGATCTTGCACTTTCCAGTTGATGCGAACTGGTCTCGACGGCAACGATGGGAGTCCTCTTTCCGCTTCCTCACAGAGTGATACAATAATCGCATAATCTTTGAGATCTAAAATTTGACTTAAATATTTGGAAGTCTGCGCAGAAATATCAATACCTTTTTCTGCCATGAATTCTACGGTTTTTGGATCCAGCGGCTGGGACGCAACGCCGGCACTACTGAACAGTATCCTCTTTGGTTCGAGCTCATTGCCTATACCGACTGCCATCTGTCCCCGGCACGCATCATGCTCAGCGACACAAAGCACTCGCAATACCTGATGGTAGTCATGCCTTAGATCTTCACCGGTACACATATACAAGACTTCTTCACAAATATTGCTTGCCTGATTCGCTACGCGTTCTAAGCAACCGACAATCGTCACTAGAGGAACAAGTGCCTCTGATGGCAATTCGCCATTGATATGCAGTTGGATTAAGTCACTATGAATTTCATAGCGCATGTTGTCTATCGTTCGTTCTTTTTCCCTTTCCCTTGTTGCCTTCGCCAATTCAGCATCGCGCTCAGTGAAGGCTTGCAAGGCATTACGGAGGAACGGAATTGCAAGGTTGGCAATGTTGATGAGCTTGGGGTAGGAGGCCTGTGTGCCCAAGTCACTGACGGTCAAAAATCGCCGAGCAATCGCTTTTGCATAATCACCGACGCGCTCCAATTCGGTGTTGATCTTGATAACCGAATAAACAAAACGCATCTGACTCGCGACGGGCAAATGCTTAATCAGGAACTTCTGACAGAGTGATTCTAGGGTGTCCTCTAACTCATCAATATGCCGGTCCCTTAGGATCACAGCATAAGCCAGTTGCCGATCATTCTGCTTAATCGCACCTAGACAACCTTCTAACGCCTTTTCGGCTAATTCCCCCATCTCAACTACCTTGCTGCGAATCAGATCAATGTCCTGCTGCATATTTTCTTCCAAGTGAGATTGCATATCATGCCCCCTCCAATTCTGTGATATTCCAACGTTTGTCATGATACATGGCTGTATATCATGACTGAGGGACAAACATAAATAAAACATCTATTTCTAGAACGTAAAGAATGCTGTCAAACGTGGCATAATCGTTTCTTCAGGCTTGGCACTGTTATCCGGTTCATCGTAGAAAACGAAGACGAAATTGGGCATGATATGAAATGCCTCAATTGGTGACCAATCCAGTCCAACAAGAATCATATTCGGCTTTGCGGTATTATCAAAAGGAATATAAGAAATTCTCTTTGCATCGGGGTTCGGATTGAACAAACGATCAAATCGAGCGAAAGCCCACACCTTCTTCTCGATTAATTGCGCTGCACCGAACACTGAACCTACTAGGATATTAAGGTCGTCCTCGTCTCCCTGCTGCCGCGTCTGATTGGCAAGCTGAACGCCAACCCGAAATTGCTCCCGCTGATAGCCAAGAAAGCCTTGTAATGTGTGCCATCTACCCAGATCCACCGCGTTTTCCAAATCGGCATATCCTTCAAGGATAACACCTGTAACAGGCTTGGCTGCGAGCGAAAACGCGATCTTCTTGTTCTTGTCAATCTCTGCCTTTGTGCCCATGCCATTTGCGAGCATCAGATGATAGCTGAATTTCTTTGATTTATCGATATCGCCTTGTAGTGCGACACCAATGTCGGAGCCACTCGCCATTTTTTGAAGGTCAATCACCGTTTTGGCAACAGAGCGATAGCCCCATACCTGTTCAACATTCTTCCAGGTCGGGTTGCCGGATAATCCCAAATAAATATTCGTCCGCCACTTGGGTTGCTTCCACCTCAGATAGCCGGCTTTGAGAAACGGTTCCGTTTTTGAACTTGTTTGGCGGGCTGTGGGAAATGATTGACCATTCATCTCCAGACGAAACCGCACGGAAAATGCTTCCGACAGCTCCTTGTCGTAATTGAAATAGACGCGCCGATACTGAAATCCATTCCGATTTTTAAGTCCAACCTCGTAAGACTGCAGCACATGATAATAATCCCCAAAAAAATAACCGCTAATCTTTCCCTCGTTTCCCCATAAAACAGTAGGGCTGCTCAGCAATAGACACGTAAAGGGCAAGATGCTGCGTCGAAAATATCCCTTCATAAGACCTCCATTCAGAACGATTTTTGTGCAATGACATTTTGGTAAATTATGTAGCATCACTCAACTTACAATATACCATAAATGCCACAAATTGTCACAAAAAAGCGCGTTATGAAGCATGTCCCTGTGAAAAGGAAACTCGGTTGGAACAAGGTGGAAATTCATAACGCGTCCGATGGAGGCTATTGCTTTGTCAGCTTGAGTGGTAGTAATCGGACCTTAATTAGTCTTTAATTGAAAAGCGATCGGAATTTCTAGACGAAGCGTTGATTCTTCTTGACCTTCAGGAAACGATGGAAAAGGTGCAGCATCCCGCACAGCGGACAAAGCAGCGGCGTCAAGCGATTTGGATCCAGAGGATGCGACAACCTTAGCATCGATAAGGCTTCCATCGCGCCGAATCGTGAATTGTACCTGTGCTTCACTGCCGTCGGCTAAATTCCGCACCGATCGCGGATAACGTTGAGAGCGTTTAATTTTTTCCCGAATTGACTGGAGAAACTCCGTAAAGGACTGTGTTGCATCTCTCAGTTCTGTTGTAATAGGTTCCATTGCCTCCGGATTGAAGTCCATTTGTGCAAAATTGTTCCCTGTGTCAATCTTCCCGGTCATTGATGTGCTCATAAATCTTGGGGCTTCAAACTGAGGAGTTACAGCGACAACTTGTGCCTGACGAGCTCCGGCAGCTAAACCTCTGCCAAGTTGGGTGCTAGGCTCATCAATCGCTCCGACAGAAAGACTGCTTGCTGGAATCGTGAACCTTTCGCTGCCTATTGGAAGGCGGGCACTAGTTGTTGCGATTTGTTGAAGTTGCGGTTTAGGCGTTGCCACTGCCTTCCGAGGTGTAGTCGTTTTAGCAACTCGCGGACGGGATCGGCGCTTGAGTGTCGGTTTGGGAGCAGGTTTCATGAGCACTCCTTGCACCAGTTCTTCATTGGCGATCTTTTCTTGTACAACGTATGCTGTGGTAATCAACGCCCCGACAAGATGGAGCACAAGAGAAACAAAAAACGCACCTCCTCTTTTACCGGCTTGCTTACGAGTACCTTGACTTCGACTTGGTATAGCGTGTTCCTCGAGTTCATTGATAGGAGGACTCACACGACGAGGCCCAGCCGCTTGTACACCGCTAGAAGATATCGGGGTGGCGCCCGTCGCTATCTGTTCTTGACGTTTTGCTTTCTTTTTCTTTTGTATGTGTTTGTTTGCTCTATAATTAGAAATGTAACCACTCATAGTTGTTCAATCCTCATAGCTTAAAAGTTTATAATGATTTCCTTTCTTGACAACAGATCCAAGAATTCTCAATTTGACTTTTTTACCGCTCGCTTTCTGTACTGTAAGCACTGTTCCACGTAGCAGCTTAAAATCTTTATATGCTTCGGTTGGACGGTCAAATTCCATGCCCACGAAGCCTAAGTTTTGACCGCCGTACTCTTCAATCCAACTGCTGGTGCCAAATATGCACTTTTTATTTAGATTTGACCATGCAAAATTAGCGGTAAAATTATAGGGTGGGCGGCTTGCAGGGAAAGCGGGCCAAATCCATGACAGGTATTCATCTCGGCTTACTCTCAGCCGATGTAACCCATCGATATCCCCACGATTCAACGCATCAACGACAGCTTGACCAAGGGCAGCCTGAGAATCCATACTACCCGCCCATGAATTTTTTTTAATCCAACCAATTGATACGATTAGTAGAACGAGGAGGATTATTCCTAATACAATTCGCCATTTCATATAATCAGATAAAGTAGATTCAAGGATTGAACAGGATTATTTAACATCTTAATCCTGAACATCCTTGAATCCAGAGATTAGTTCTGAGCGGTTGTTGTCCAACCCGCTGTCCAGTTATCGTTGGGCCCCATTCCACTTCCAATTGCATCTTTCTCTCTGGATACCCTCAAGTATAATCTAAGAATGTTACAAAATTATGACCTTTCTTTCGATTTTTTGTGGCAATCAACTTTCGTAGAGGCTATCCGATTTAGGGCATTTTCACTTGGGGGCGGTAAGACGAAATTTGGGATGGAGGGCAGAAGCTCTTCATCCCAAATTTCTTGATTTCCCCAACCAACGCCCAAAAGTATAGCCTAGAAATGTTACAAAATTTTAGAGTTCCTTTGGCTTTTTTATGGAGAATTCTTTTTATGCCTTTGTGAATCCGTGCCAGGTACCCATGATAGCGAGAGTCATCCCGGCACCTTGGATGTTGACAAACAGGGTGCTGCCATCCGGCGAGAACGTTGCACCAGCAAACTCCGACGTGCTACGTGAGTTCTTGGCGAATCTGTAAAGTTTACCTTCCGGGGTTACACCCACAAGAAACTGCGTCCCTGGCCCATCCTCACACAGGATGAGATCTCCCCACGGCGTAACCGTCATATTGTCACCGTTTTCTAAGAGATCGCTGTTGTTGGGTTCAATAAAGAGCTCAAGTATCCCCGGCTGCTTATCTTCAGCGGATGTCCCCTCAAACGGACTGGGAATATAACGCCAAACTTGTCCCTTCTTGCGGTAGCCACCGTTTGTGCAAATAAAGTAGATAGTATTGTCGCTATACCACATCCCCTCGCCGCGGGCGAATCTTGCTGCCCCTTTATCGAATCCTTGCAGACGGAGATCGTCTTTGCGGGATTCAACATTCTGGATATCCACCCAAGTAACTTCCATCTTCTGACCAACTGCAACCGCGGCGTCGTAGGTCCAAGGGAAAATTTTATCTACCCACTGTTTCCAATTTCGGGTATCGGCACTTTTCATGCCCTGAATTGTCATCGCCTGAAGCCGGCCACCTTGTGCAAGTTTGCCGGGAACAGCCGGAACGAAGCGATAAATGAGGCTATCGTGCCGATCTTCGGTCTGGTACACAATTCCACTCTTGACATCCACAGCAACAGCCTCATGATTGAATCGTCCCATTGCCTTTAACGGAATCGGTGTCGTCAAACCGACAGTGGCGGAGGCGGGCACTTCAAAATTGTAGCCGTGGTCTTTTTCATAAGTGTCTTTGGCGAGTTGAACGCTTTCTTCACACGAGATCCAGGTATTCCAAGGTGTTACGCCGCCCGCACAATTCCTAATCGTGCCCATTAAACTCAAGTGGTGACTCTCCAATGTTCCTGTCTGTGTATCATAGACAAGTGTTGTTGTGCCACCGAGTCCCGGTTTCGTTCCCTTCCCTGAATCGTAAATCTTTTCGGAATCAACCTCTCGGAGCCGCTTATCGTGGGCAAATGACTGGGCTTCCTGCGGACCTATAATTAACTCGTGATTTCGGATCAGAATTGTCTTCCCATTGGGACCCGGAAAAGCTGCCATGCCATCGTGAGCACCGGGAACGAGAAATCCGTCGTCCATGCGCTCTCCAACTGTAGAGAATGCGTGATATGTAAAGCCTTCGGGAAGATCAAGGATGCCATACGGGTCTGGCAGAAAATCGCCATACCGATTGGCAGTGAGGGGTTGTGGTACAGATTCAGCTAGCAGTCGGCTGCAACCGGAGAAACCGAGCGCAATCGCTCCAGAAGCGGTTGCCATTGCGCTAGAACGCAGAAAATCACGGCGGGATATTTTTTTTATAGCTGCATCTCTGATATCAGAAATTTGACAATCACTATCTATATGCGTTTTTAAGTGTCAAGAATTAGGTTGTAGGTATCAATCATGAGAGGAGGTTTGATCCCTACAGCCTAACGCTTTGATACTATTTTAGGATAACCAGCTTGCGGTTTGCAATGTAATTCCCTGCTATGAGTTGGTAGAAATAGATACCACTTGCCATCTGCACGCCGAGGTCATTTCGACTATCCCAATAAGCAGCTCGGAATATATCTAGATAATATCCTTCGGCCTGGAAGCCGACGTCTAAGTGACGAACTAAATCGCCCGTTGTATCATAAATGCGGATTTGAACGTTCGCGCGCTCCGCCAACTGATAGGGTAACCACGTTTCGGGGTTGAATGGATAGTGTGTCTTTTGAATGTCTCAATGTTGTGAAGATTTCATGGCAAATTGATGGAGATTCTATGGATATTTTGTGACAGAAATTGGCAGGGCGATAGAAAACAAAAAAGCCCGGTGCGCATTTTTCCCGCCGGGCTTTTCTCTCTCTTAAATAAGTTTGATACCTTTGCGCTGTTACTCCTTGAGCCGATAGCCGACCCCATGCACCGTCTCAATCCGTTCTCCAAACTGCCGCAACTTGCGCCGCAAACGACTCACATGCGTATCCATCGTGCGTTCAATGCCGTAATACTCTTGCCCCCAAACCGCATCCATCAGAATACTGCGCGTGAAGACACGCCCCGGGGAATGAGCAAATAGAGAAAGGATTTTGAACTCGGTAGCGGTCAGATCAATCGCATGTCCTTCGCTAAACACTTGGTGCCTGTCTAGATCAATCTTTAAGCCGTCAATCTGAATTTGGTTTGAAGGCTTATTGCTCGGAACGTTAGGCGTCCGACGCAGCACAGCACGAATTCTCAAGATAACTTCTCGTGGGCTAAATGGCTTGGTGATGTAGTCGTCCGCTCCTAACTCCAACCCAACAATTCGATCTATCGCTTCACCTTTTGCCGTTAGCATAATAATGGGAATACCTGCCGTCTCAGGATCGCGTTTCAAGGTGCGACAGAGCTCCAGTCCGTCTACCTCTGGAAGCAACAGATCTAAGAGAACAAGATCTGGCTGCCGGATTTTAACCTGTTCAAGAGCATCTGCCCCATTAAAAACTGCCTCGGTTTCAAAGCCCGCTTGGTGCAAGTTGTACACTAATAGCTCAACAATATCGGGCTCATCTTCCACAATCAGAATCTTTGATGCCATTTTTCTTCTCGAAAGTGTTGTGAATCCAGAAGGCAAGAGCAAAACCCTAAGTTTCGGCTGCTGCCTGTATTCGACGTATGTCCCAACTACGGTAAACAGGAGACACAGAAATTATAAATAAGAGATGTTACAGAATTTTGGCATTTCTATGACTTTGTTGTGTGAATTTGTATAGCACCATTCCTGATTGAATGTTCCAAAATTCAACAAAATTGCGCTTCACAGATGGTTAAGAGTTTCCGAATTATCCTTCCCAAAACGACAGTACCCGTTTAACCTCGTCTCTGCTACCGACAACCAATGGTGTTCGCTCGTGGATGAACTGCGGCTGTTTTTCTAAAATGCGCTGTCTGCCGTCACTAGCGATTCCTCCAGCCTGCTCTGCCAAGAAGGCTATCGGATTAGCTTCGTATAACAACCGCAGTTTGCCAAATCGATCCTTCTGCGTTGGCGGATAGAGAAACACGCCGCCGCGGAGGAGTGTGCGATGGAAGTCAGAAACCAGCGAGCCAACGTACCTAAGGCTATAATCCTTCGCTTCTGCTGACTTTGCCCATTCAAGGTATTTCCGCACCCCTCGCGGAAAGGTTAGGGAGTAGGCTTCGTTGACACTGTAGGTTTTGCCGTTTTCCGGCATCTGCACATTTTCTTGTGTCAACACGTATGCCCCAATTGATGGATCTAGCGTGAATATATGGACACCAGCCCCCGCGGTATAAACCATCACCGTGCTGCTGCCGTACAACACATAACCGGCGGCGACCTGTTGAATGCCGGGCTGAAGGATATGCGGCATCGCATCGTTCCTATCAATATCGGGTTTACGTCGAAGGATTGAGAAAATAGTGCCGATTGGTACGTTTACATCAATGTTACTTGAGCCGTCGAGAGGGTCAAACAGGACTACATATCTCCCCTCTTCTCCGACCTCCTGAACGATACGCGGTTTAGCATCCTCCTCAGAAATCATCATGCCGACATTTCCGCGGTATCCCAAACATCGCATCAATGTTTCGTTGGCAATAACATCGAGTTTTTGAACCATCTCTCCCTGAACATTGTCTGTACCAGTGGCACCGAGAACGTCAAGGAGCCCCGCTTGACGGACCCGATCCTGTATAATCTTTGTTGCTAAGGTGATTCCTGATAACAACCAACTGAACTCTCCTGTTGCACCGGGGTAGCGTTGCTGTCCCTCAATGATATGCTGCTGAATCGTTACAATTGGTCTATCTGGTGACACATTTGTCATAGTTGATACGCCTTTTGCGGGGAGATGGTTCAAAAAGTCGAGGTACATGATGAGTAGGGTCTTGAGTTCAAACCAGCGTTTCAGCTCTTATTACAATTCCCGAATCCGAATGTTACGGAATTGAACAGGTCCATGGTCTCCCTGCAACATTAAGGGACCCGAGGGTGGATTGTCATCACTGAGTTGCCCGCCTGTCGGTCCCTCAATGGTTACGTTATCATGAATCCTGACTCCATTTAAGGAGACCGTTAGATTCATGCCCTTAAGCGTTACATCCACTGTTTGCCATTCCCCTGCCGGCTTGCTTGCTTCGGTGTCCACATGCTTCTGATTATAAAGGGCACCATTCTCCGCTGGGTATGAGTAGGTCTTCCCTATACTGTCTAAAATCTGAATCTCATATCGACCCCGGAGGTAGATACCACTGTTACTATCCTTTGGCACTAGATATTCGATATGCAATTCAAAATCGCCGAACTCTTGCTCCGTGATTATGTCCACACCCTTATCGGTGTTGTCGAGGATGCCGTCGTGAACAACCCACTTGTGTTCTTGGTCTGTATGTCGCATCCGCCAACCGGTGAGGTCTGTTCCATTAAAAAGTTGAATTGATTCGTTTGCCATGAATATTGTCTCCTGTGTAATCAATTGAATTATGTTTATTTGGGCGCGCTTTAGTCAACGAGGTGACCTCCACGCATCCCAAACTGTAAAGGCAAGATAACTCCGCCTATCTCCTAACCAAAATTAGTCATCAACCGCCGGGGATGTAAAGATCCCGGTCTGCGACAGGTAATGCCACGCGAGCACCCCTTTGGAGATGAGAATGTGCGATGCCAAATTGCGCTTCCACTGATTGCATCGTTATGTCAATATTTCCAGCAGTGCGCTCGCCTGTTTCAATCTCGTGGATGATATTGCGAATCGTGCATACCGTAGGACTTTCACCAGTCGGCTTAATAAACGTTTCTTCAACGGCAGATTCACCCTTCCCACTGCGACGGACGCAGAAAACATCGCCGTTGTCCCATGCGTAGGCGTGTCCTTCAGTGCCGTGTACATCAACGTTGAATGGTCCGGATAGGGGGAGAAAAATTCCTTCTGTATCATTCTCATAGCCGATCCGGAAAAATCCGACCATGGGATCCGCAATCTCTTCTCCAAGGGGAGGCACAAAGCAATGTCCATCCGGGTCGTAGTCAGGATAAGCGCGGGGACGCTGATCTGCGTTCGCAGCCAACGGTTCACCCCGCTGCACGAGACGTCCTTCCACCCAAATCGGCATCGGATCGCCGAGCAACATAGATACAAGGTCTAGCGTGTGCGGGTGATGCTTAATGATGTCGGTATAGCTAGACATCACTGCATAACGCGGTTCACCGATATCTCCTTGAACAATAGCATCGCGCAGCCGAATATAGCCGTCATGGTGGCGGCGCATCGCTCCCCAGTTGAAGGCAACGTTATTTGCTTTGCAAGCGGCGACAATACGATCCGCTTCCGCTAGCGAGGCACACAACCCTTTCTCGGAATATATCCCCCGTACACCATGCTCTGCTGCGAAGATAATCGGTTCAGCGCGTGCGAATGAAGGTGTGGTCACGCTCACGATGTCCGGCTTTTCCCGTTCAATCATCGCGCGATAATCGAGATAGGTGTTGGTAATGCCGAACCGATCGGTGAACCGTTTCAAGCGCTCTACCCCACGATTAGCAACGGCTACCACCTCGGTCTGCTCAATGGCAGCATAAGCGCTGAAGTGGCCATAAGGGCTAGAAAATTGATTAACCGAGAGCTCATCTTCAATTAAGCCTCCCATTCGACCAGTACCGATAATAGCGACACGGTATAAATTCGTCATGTTCTCTCCTTTTAACAGGTATGAGATTTCTAAATTGAGATACGAACAGCGAAGAAAATACCAAGAGCCATACACATAATACTAACAATATATAAGAACCCGCTTCTTATCAAGATATTGTAGCATGATTACAGCGGGATGCTCTAGGAATAGGTTGATGCTTTCGCCGAATTTGAGACCACACATGAATCTCCAAATCTGGCACAATTAAATTATGTCCTCAAAACAACCCTAATTCCCTCCTGATTTCCGAGAAGATGTCTATAATCAATTATCGCTTACAACCAATTAATTTGTCAACTTGTATTGCACTTGCTAATTGTTCCTAAGATGTGGTATCCTCATCTCGATTATGGTATTCTTTTATCAAGGGAGGCATTTATCATTATGAAACCTGTTCGTTTGGGATTTATTGGCCTTGGTCATATCACCACTCGGTCACACTTGCCAGGTCTTGCACCGCTGGTCGAAGCCGGCGAGGTCATTTTACAAGCGTTCTGCGATATCAACGAAGAGACTGTAAAAACACAAGCCGCAACCTTTGGTGCACAGGCAACTTACACCGACCACCACGAAATGTGCGATAAAGAGGACCTGGACGCGATCTACCTCTGTATTCCACCGACACTTCACACGGACGAAATCCTAATAGCCGCGGACAAGGGCTTTGCTATCTTTGTCGAAAAACCACAAACGCTAGACATAGCACAAGCAGTTCGGTTCAACGCTGCTATCCAAGACGCGGGTATTGTTTCGCAAGTCGGTTTTATGAGTCGTTATTATCCGTCAGCGGAAGAGGTATGCCAGAGATTGCAGGAACGCACGTTGCGACACGCTTTGGTGCAGCGACTCTACAGCGGTAACCCGATTCGCTATTGGACCAGTCGCTTTGAGTTATGCGGAGGCTCATTCGTCGAGAACACCATCCACACGGTAGACCTGTTACGCTATTTCTTGGGAGATATTGAAGCTGTATCGGCGTTCTACGTCGAGCGTCAGCCCGGCGAAGGACCCGAGCCAATGAATCTACCGCACGTATACAACGTCAGTTACCGCTTCACTAACGGTATAACTGCTAATGTGAGTGTTTCGCGGGTGCTAACCAATGTGAGGGTTTCACGGCAGCAAGTTATGCTGGTCAGCGATGATTCGCTGATTGAGTGGTCAGGACAAAAAGTTGCGGAGAATGGCGAGACTGTCTGGGAAACGACGGAAATCGTTAACCCCTTTGCTCTGCAAGCACAAGCTTTTGTCAAAGCTGTGCAGTCTGAAGACGCCAGCATGATGCGGAGCTCTTATGCGACCAGCTTGAATAGTCTGGCAGCTGTTCTCGGTGCCAATGCGTCGGCGGCACGAGGCGGTGAATTAATTCGGCTGGACGACTTTACTGCCGGACGCATCTGATAAAGCATCGCCGGCGCTTTAAGTGGCAATTGGATTAACTACATCTCTTGTTTCTTCTGTGAACCAGCGGGGTGATAGTACGGTTCCAACAATAAATGTGACTTGGCAGGGTCAGCGGCGGTACGTGCCAGTAAATCGGCTGAAGGTTCGCAGTAGTTCCAGCTCACCATGTACGAAGGACCGTACTGATAGGACAACCAAGCATGTGTTTCGCGGATTGGCGGTTTGAATGCGTGCGATAGGTTCTCGGTCAACAGAATGCCCGATCCGGCTCGAAGTGGAATGCTCCTCAACGGCGAAACTGCGCTCAAATCCGTATTTTCATAGGGGTGTGGAAGGTTGGCTTTATGGCTGGCAGGGATCACACAGAACGCCCCATCGCCATCGGCGGTATCTGTCAATGCAATCAGGCACGTGATCATCAGACAACGGAATTGGTCATTCCCAAAGCAACGGTAACGGGTATAACGTCTCGGATCTGCCTCACCACCTTGGGTGAGTCTGCTGCACCTCCCCGATGTTCTGAGTATTGCCCGTGAGCCGACGAGACGGTATTGGCGTCCCCAGATGAATTCCTGCACATAATCTAGGATACGAGGCAGTGCCATAGCGTCCTCAACAGTGCCACTGCCTTCAATGATGTTGACTAATTCGCATCCATAGGAACCATTCGGCAGAGACGTTATATTTTCCGGCGGTGCCGCCTTAATCCTTGCTAGCATATCCTGTGCCCGCGAAACCTGATCTGCCGTCAGGAGCTCGTCTAACACCAGATAGCCAGCGGTGTCGAAGAAATGCTTATCTTCAACGGAGGTCTTGGACTCACCGAGGCCAATCTGCAAGTCAAAAACATCTTCTTCTGTAGCTGATTTTGTAGGGCTCACCGTCCGAACTCCATTTCCCATCAAATTTCGCATCATCAGAGGAACCAGAACCGAGTTTGTTGGCAACCCCCGCTTTGGTTGGCTTTCTCAGAGGATTATAACATGTCTACAGTCTATCAGGACCGATGCTAGCGAACATCGATTTCGGTTGCATGAGCAAACGGGGGTGGACCTTGGATAAGTTCAAGACGGCGTTGGGTGGCACGCTGCTCAAAACCCTCGGCTGTTATTGTCAAACCGTGCCAAGTGCAGTGAAACGCCGGGGCGTAGGAATAAAACAGCGTCCGACGCACCTTCGAGCCGTGGTTCTCCATAGCCCCGTGGGATAGGTCTTCAGAAAAGATGATGGCATCGCCGGCTTTACACGGCAACGGCTGCACGAGCGGATGGGCGGGATCCGGTATCTGACCCACAAGCGGATTGATGAAGTTGCTCTTGTGGCTGCCGGGGATGACAGCAAAACAACCGTCTTCGACATCAATGTCCGTCAGCGCATAGCCGATTTTCACGCTTACACACTTGAACGCTCCGTTCTGAAAAGCGTACTCGCTGTAAGGAAGTAGCTCTGCGTAACCGTGATGGAACCGAAACGCTCCGCCGCTGTTGCGTGACATAAAGCTGGCTGCATCGAGCCGGCAAGGCTCGCCTATCATTTCCTCGATATAGCGAAGTGTCTGCGGCAAGTCGATGAGTTCCTCAAAGGGAGTGCCATACCGGAGCACCTCACAGTCATAATCCCCCAAACCGCCCCCCGGTGGGGCACCCGTCAGAGCATAAACATTATCCGAAGTGCGATATTTCCTTTCAACCCCCAAGGCTGCTGTCTGATTATCATCAAGTGCTTCAAGGTTATCTATGGCTTCGTTGAGACGATGACGCATATCGGGGGACAGCACGTCGCGCAGCACCAAGTATCCATGCAGATCAAACAGGTATCTCTTTTCCGGGGTCATTGTGGCATGTCCTATATTTGAGTTGGTTCTGTTGGAATATGACGTTGACGGAGGCATTTTAGTCTGCCTCCTCGAAGCCGCTTTCAACTAATTGTGATAGTGCTTCAACAGCGTCTTCTTCGTCCGAACCTTCTGCCCTAATTGTAAGTTGAGTGCCGCGGCTTGCTGCTAACATCATGATGCCCATGATACTTTTTGCGTTTACTTTCATCAACCCTTTTTGGATGTAGATGCTGGAAGAGAATTGATTCGCCGCTTGGGACAGCACGCCGGCGGGACGTGCATGCAAGCCGAGCGCATTACGGATTGTCACCAATTTTTCAACCATAACTATCTCCCTTATTGGCTGATGAGGGCTGCTATTAAATTACCTTTGACTTTGTTGGTTCCAAAATTTCACGATGAAGAGTTGTGTGCTGCCATTCATCAAGCACCTCTTCATCGTTCTTCTCTGCCATTTCCGCAATGAGGGTTTCATTGAGCTCTTTTGCTGCATGAAATCCCAATTTTTGCCCCCAAAGATTCATCGCTGCAACTTCGATCAGGTTTGAGATATTTCTTCCAGTTGCCACAGGGATGACGACGTATGGTATCCGTTCATTGTGAAAACTGTAGACCTCCTCGTCAAGTCCTGTTCGATCGTACGCCTTGGCTTCATCCCAATGTTCAAGAGTTATGACCAACTCAACTTGTGTGCGATCGCCAACCGCAGTTACCCCAAAAAGCCCGATCACATCAACAATTCCTAATCCCCGAACCTCCATATAGTGCTTCAACGGTTGTGCGCGCATGCCAAAAATACGGTGTCCGGATACACGTTTCAAAAGAACAGTATCGTCGGCAATGAGGCGATGTCCCTTTTGCAGGAGCTCCAAGGCACATTCGCTTTTGCCAATCCCACTGTCGCCAAGGATTAAGACGCCAACTCCGAATACATCAACCAAGTTTCCGTGAACGTACTCCGATGGTCCAAATTCATCTTCGAGGAACAACAGCAGCCGAGTCGTAAAAACAGCGGATGATAGCCGAGTTGTCAAGATTGGTATCTTCACATGATCACCAATAGCCACAAGTTCTGAAGGGGTTGGTAGGTTATTTGTAACGATCACACATGGAAGATCATATGAGAAGAATTTCTGAAAAACTTCAGTTCGTTCTGAAGGCGAGAGACTTTCTATATACGAAATCTCGCCGTGCCCCAAAATCTGGACCCGTTCATGCCCAAAATAGTCGTAATGTCCACACAGCGCAAGTCCTGGGCGGTTCGATTCCGCTGTTTTGAGTGCACGATCTAGCCCATCGTGTCCAGCCGTGATGTCAAGTTGTAGCTCGTAACCGGCATATTTGATTAACTGACGAACCGTCATTATGTGTTCTGGCATTCGACTGTTCCTCTCATAGATTCACCAAGGTTTTTCTCATCAATGAGATAACTTAGGAAGTTGCTGTTAATAGGACTAGGGTTAGGAGGGAAAGGAATCTATCAATGGATTAGGACAGGTCCTACTCGGCCGGCGCGGCTCCATGGAGTTTAGATTATCAGTCAACAGAGCACCCCATCCATCGCCCCTAGACAAATTGAGGTTCGACCCATCCATACTCACCATTATCATCTTCGTATACGAGGTTCACCTGATTCGTCTGTGCGTTTAAGAAAAGCAACAACACATCTCCAGAAGTCTGAAGTTGCATCACAGCTTCACCCCCACTCATCGGCTTAGATGCGAATTTTTCGGGAGCCCTGAAGTGAGGTGCCGGTATGTTTGATGAATCGTCCATATCAATCTCCGCCGGTGCACCTTCCTCATTACCGCTTAACTGCACTGCGACCTCACGCTGAGACAGACGGTGTCGCCGGTCCTTGATTCTCTCTTTATGGCGACGAATCTGTGCCTCAATTTTGTCTATGACATCGTCGAGCGACGAGAAAACATCGTGTGTTTCGCTTTGAGCATGGAAGGTTGCTTTCCGTGTCGCGAGCGTAATTTCTGTGCGGTAACGGTTTTTCTCCACTTCCATAACCACCTGAAAATCAATAACAGGGCTAAAAATTGTTTCGATTTTCTTGGCACGCTTCTCAATGTAAACTTGAATATCATCTGTAATTTCAAGGTGACGGCTAGTAAGATGGATTTGCATACTTTTAGACTCCCTTTGTTGGATTAATGCTGCATTGGTAACTGCCGATTCATCACAAATCGGTCAGCCATTAATCATCCTACCATTTCCGTTTCCTTTTGGGGGATGGTAGAATATCAAGTTCCTCACGGTATTTGGCAACAGTTCGTCTGGCCGTATGAATTCCTTGCGCCTTCAGTGCATCAGAGATCGCTTTATCGCTCAACGGTTTCGCCGCATCTTCATTATCTATCATTTCCTTAATCTTTTCCTTCACTGTGGTTGCGGCCATATTTGACCCAGAATCGGTCAGGAGCTCGCCGCTGAAAAAATATTTCAGCCTGTAGATGCCTTGGGGTGTTTCGACGTACTTATTCGATGTGACCCGGCTGACAGTTGATTCATGGACGCCAGCCATTTCTGCTATCTGCTTCAATATTAAAGGTTTAAGCCCCTCAACGCCCTGCTCCAAGAAATCTGCCTGTACCTCGAAAATTGCGTCCGTTACCCTTGCAATCGTTTGACGACGCTGAACAATACTTTGTAACAAATCCCTTGCCTGAGTTCTACGAACCTCTAGCCATTCCTTTGTTTTGGAATCTAAGTTCTTATTTCCGTTGATCATCCAATCGACATAGACCGGATTCAGGCGAAGTCGAGGCATACCGTCGTCATTGGTGGTGACTCGGTATTCCCCGTCAATTTTTTCAACTGTAACGTCAGGTATGATTGTTTCGGGAGCCCTTGGGTCTCTTGGATCGAAAAAATGACGGCCCGGATAGGGATCTAAAGTACCAATGAGTTCCCGCGCTTCCACAACTTCATTGATTTGTACCCCAAGTCCTTGGGCAATACGCTGGAGGTGATTATTCGTTAAATCCTCCCAGTGGTGCCTAATAACCTTTTCTGCAAGTGAATTCTCAATTTGAGCAGCTCTCATCTGTGTAAGGAGGGTTTCCGGGATTGTTCGGTAGGCAATACCGATAGGCTCAAAATGGTTTTGAATGAAGTACAAGACAGCTTCTACATCATCCAAATCGCAACCGACAGCGGCTGCAATATCTTCGAGGGTGATGGTGTAGATATTTAGTTGACCATCTTCCTTTTTGACTGTATAGGTCTGTTCATCCGCCACATCAGTTATCAGCCAACAGCTATCTTCGGATTTTAGGGTAACGGTTGCGTTTTGAGACAGCGAAATTTCGTCGTTTTCAAGTTCCTTACGCAGCCCTTTTTCGATTGCTTTTCGCAAATGTTCTGAGAGGATCTCATTATCTAAATAGGTTTGGAACGACGGATTTAGATTGAACAGGGGACCAGTCCGCAACCGGCCGTTATCATCAAGATTGCCAATAATCTGCTCACTAATTCTCCGCTCTATTTCCGAAAAAGGAGCGACACTGAGTTGCTCCATCAGAAAATCGTGCAGCACCTGAAAGCAAGCGATATCCGCTGGACGCTGATTCTCGTTGTTTTCCCAATGCTCAAACTCCCCACTTTCACCCCGATGGAGAGAGTCATCCAAAAAATCCGTCCACTCAAAATCGGGTTCCTTATCCTCACGATCTATAATCTCTTCAGGTTCATTCCATTGGGTATCTGGATCTAGCCCTTCTAAATCGGTAATTTCTTCAATCTCACCATCATCTGATATCTCCTCCAAAAGCGGATTTAGCTCCAATTGCTGACTCAAATGTTGATTCAGATCCAGCCGTGACATCAGAAGTACCTGAATCGCTTGCTGTAGCTTGGGCGTCATAACCAGCCGGTGCTGTAGATTCGCGGTTTGTCTCATTCCAATGTTCATGACTTAATCTCCTCAAGTGATTGCGTAGGTTCTCAACTCTATACGCTCATGACTGGGAGCACTATCCAATATCCGCGTTCCGATAGGGGCTATCGCGACTGTATCAGAGATCGCCGCAGTTCAAAATTATGTCCCAAGTACCGTTCTCTAGCAATTTCGCTCTCAACGAGCACTTCAGGAGTGCCGCTCAACGTGATCTTTCCATCAGTAATTAAGTAAGCACGGTCAACAATTCCTAACATTTCTGCAGCATTGTGATCCGTGATTAACACCCCGAGATCTCGATCGCGTAAATGTAGGATGAGCTGCTTAATATCTTGCACCGCAATTGGATCTATACCTGAAAATGGCTCATCTAATAAAATGAACGACGGAGACGCCGCGAGTGCTCTTGCGATTTCAGCACGACGGCATTCCCCACCCGAAAGGGTGTATGCCTTGCGGTCCGCCAAGTCGGAAATACCAAGTTCGTCCATCAGCTGTTCACTTCGTTGTTTACGCTCGTTTTTAGGAATATCAAGCACCTCTAAGATGGCTTCGATGTTCTGCCTGACTGTCAACTTCCGAAAAATAGAGGTTTCCTGAGCAAGATAACCAATACCCCGTCGTGCGCGTTTATACATCGGTAAAAATGTGATGTCTTCATTGTTATAAATAATCTGTCCTGCATTGGGGCGAATCAGTCCGACAACCATATAAAATGTCGTTGATTTTCCTGCTCCGTTTGGTCCCAGCAAGCCGACAATCTCACCTGTTTCAACTTCAAGGCTGACTCGGTTGACAACAATGGGACCACGTCTTGTATAACTTTTAACAAGTTCATGGGTTTGAAGGACTGCCACTGTTTTCTTCCTCCTCTGCCTCTCCTTCCTGCGAATCCGATTCAGATTCCTTTTTGGACTTCATACGAAACCGAACCTTTATATTTCCCTCTCCAGAGCGCTCGCCGGTTTGGCGGTTATATGTGAAAGTATCTGCTTCTAATCGATCCTGATTTTGGAGAACAACAACGTTATCGCGAAATTCTATAATATCAGTAAGGTGGTTCAAAGTCGCGTGAGCACAAGTGACAAAAATATCCCCATCCCGAAGCTCGACGTTTCCTTCCGCAACGGTTTTGACGGTTTCATTCGTTTCAACGTTTTCATAAATGGTCACTTTATCGGCGTTCAGGAAGCCATCAGGCCGTTCGATTTGAACCGCACCGGTAAAAATTGTCAATCCTTCTTTGTCACGTTGCTCAAAGCGGTCTGCATGTTTAACATTAATCACATCCTCATCTGACATCGCTTCTTCACCCATCGTCTCTTGTTGAGGTGGGGTTGTCTCTTGTTCATCAGCAGAGAACGCACGACTCGTTAGGGAAAAAATGCTAAAAAGCAGACCAACCGCCCAAAGTAAAGCTACGAGCGGTCTAGGAATTATCGTAGAATTAATTCTCTGTTGCATCAAATTTCTCATCCTTTGGGTAAATTTTAGATCGAACATCTTTCATCGTAACTACTTCAAGGGTCGGATCGCCTTCCAGTTCACGACCGACCATTGTTGAATCACCCCGCACAATCGTGGCAGCATTCGGCGCATACAACTTGCCATCATTATCTTGCCAGTGAAGTTCATCGGTGTATAATCGCCCATCTTGGCTCTTTCCAACAACATTCTCAAAAATGTGAACATTATTGCTTGACTCAATAATCTCACCACGATCGCCTGTTATTGTTATTGCCCACTTGCCATCTTGAAATATTTGGAGCGTTGGATTTTGAAGTTCCACAATCTCTTTCAGGGATGTTGCTTTATCGGCAACAAGTATCCACCGCGTGATACCCCCTTCTGTGTCTCTGGTTGAAAAGTCAGACAGTATCTGTTGAGGGGTTTCTTGGACCGGTTGCGTCAGTTCTTCATCTGCCTTATCACAGCCAGTAATGAGCAAACTTAAAGCTACCAAAAGGGGATACATGTGGAACGTGATATGTGAACCTATATTTGGATTATTTGGGTTTTGTTTTCCAGCGTTCATGCATCCAAATCCACTGTTCCGGGTAACGTCGGATGTAAGATTCAATAATCTTTGTAAACCGTTGTGTGTTTACCAAAAGATCTTGTTCTTTCTCTCCGCCCTGTTGTAGGAGCAATGGTGCTTCGACAACAGCACGATGTGAATCATCAGGTTGGCGGATAATAAAAGTTGGCAAAATCGCGGCACCTGTCTTGAGCGCGAAGGCTACCGGACTATAAGGTGTGTAGGCGGGCCTTCCGAAAAAATCAACGAAAATCCCTTGAGTACGGGTGTCCACATCCGCAAGAATGGCAATCAGCTCATTGCGCTTCAGGCAGCGTAACACTTCGCGAATCGATCTGTCTCGATCTATGCCTTGCCATCCAACTTTTTCCCGATAGCTGCTAACAATAGCATCTAAACGCTTTGATCGTAGCTGACGGGTAATGCCACGGATTGTATACCCGTTTGCAAGGATGCTGGCACCGAGAAGTTCCCAATTGCCAAAATGAGCCGTCAGGATGATTGCGCCTCTGCCTTGATCTAGTGCCCGATCAATATGTTCTCTGCCCTCAAAGGTAACCAGCTGATGGATCGTCTCAGGAGACATGCGGGGAAGCTGCATAAATTCCATCAGGTTCTTACCCGTGTTCCGGAAAGAACGTCGAACAAGTTGCTCTGCCGCCGGATACTCAATGCCAAGGCTCTGTTTTAGATGCTTGCATGCCCTATCCTTTTGGCGATGAGAAAACCAAAAAATTGCTGTCGCAAGATACACGCCAATGGATAAGGCGAGTTTACGAGGCAACCGAGCAACACACTGACCTATACACTCCGCTGTGAATGCGTAACAATAATCTTTCAAGATTCGCCACATATCTACCACCTAATTATAGCAAATCCGACCTTCAATGACAAGGAAATTCATAGTTGGAAGGGAGAGCTTAGATTCGTTGGCATAAAAATTGACAGTCGAGATCAATCCCTGCGGTCAGTAGATTTGAATATGTGAAAATTTACTGAATTTTTACTTGAGGGTGGGATTTAAGTGTGTTAAAATAATTATATCTTCCTATATTATCAAATCATATCGAAAGGTGGTGCAAAGTCATGCGAGAAACGCTTAAACAAATTAACTGCGGCAGACAAAATAGTACATTAGAAAATCAGGGAACTCCTCTTGACTCTGCCCATCTGTATTTCGGGGCGGTGAGAACGGCTGCTTAAATCTCGTTTGGTGTAATGTCGAAAAGCCCGTATGGATGAGTTCCCTTACGGGCTTTTTTCATTTACCTTGTGAGGTGATTTTTTATGGATGAAGGAATTGTTATCAAAGCGCACGGTGGGGTATATGATGTCCAAATCGGAGGACAGCTTTACCACTGCTCATTGCGGCATCATATTATTGAAGCTGATAGGCGCGAACGTGCAGAAACGAAGGAGTTGCCTTACGCGGATCTCGTTTCCGTTGGCGATCGGGTGCAAATTTCTTGGTCGCAATCGAAAACGGATATCGGTTATATTGAGGAAATTCTCCCACGTCAGACGCAATTCGGCCGGACGCGCGTGGACAAATTGCCACAGGTCATTGTAGCCAACCTCGATCTCCTGCTAATCATCTTTGCAGCGCGAGACCCTCAACTCAAGTTACGTATGTTGGATCGATTTCTTGTGACGGCGGAGGCATCGGGGATGTTGCCCGTGATCTGTATTAACAAGATAGACCTAGTTCAATTGAAAAAGTTAAGAGCACAAATGGCACTGTACGAGGAAATCGGTTATAAGGTAGTTTACACAAGTATTGTAACGGGTGCTGGAATCGATGAGATGCGTGCGGTGATGAAAGATCAAATCTCCGCTATTGTCGGATCCTCTGGCGTTGGCAAATCGTCGCTGCTCAACGAAATTCAGCCGGGCTTGCGGTTACGCGTCGGCGATGTTGATGAACGGATGCACAAGGGACAGCATACCACAACGGAGGTCTCCCTTTTGTCACTCCATTTCGGTGGGTTCGTCGCAGATACGCCGGGCATCCGCACACTCGGCTTGTTTGAGATTGATGATGAGCAAGGACTAGATATCTATTTCCCCGAAATGCGTCCTTACATTCCCGAATGCAAATTTGCAGCGTGCACCCACCAGCATGAACCGGGGTGCGCGGTCAAAAATGCTGTTGAGGATGGAGGGATCAACGAGTTACGGTACGATAGCTACTTACGCATATCGGGGTTCAGTGCGGGAAGGTTTGAGCGCGAAGGACCGAGGAAAGAAAAGAAGCACTATGAGAGGAGAAATAAACGTGCGAAGCGATAGTGGAAGTCAAGTAATTGATAAATTGAGGCGGATCATTGAAAAGAACGAGCAGAAACTCACCTATTTTCAGAATCGATTGAAGCAAGCTGAGTTCATTGATCGACCAAACCAGCGCCTGATTGGCACCGCAGCAGGACAAGCAGATTCATATACCGATCAATTGGGGGTCCTACAAACCCAGCTACGCGAGTTAGAACAGCTTTACGGCGGCGGCTTGAAACTGCGAACGACGGAAGAGCGAGATCTGCGGCGGACCTGGGGTTGGACGAATGAGCCTGCCCTTCGCAATCGTTTGCATACTGAATTCATGCCATTCCAAACCTATGTTGACAACTGGCATCGTTGGCTTACTAACGAAGACACTCACCCATTTTCAATTGATCTGCCAAGCGGTGAGTTGGTTGGGTTTATACTGATTAAATGCACCGATGGTGGAAATTGGAAAACCGCCACACTTGAGTTTATTGTTATTCGACCCGATTGCCGTTATCAGGGGTATGGCACAGAGGCAATGCAACAGGTGATTGACTTGGTGTTTAAACATCTCGGCGTGGATGCCTTTGAGCTTCAAGTTGGTATTGATAACTATGGTGCCTTTCTCTGTTTCGAGAGGTGTGGATTGGAGTACATTGACCAAGGGCATTACGGAAACTTGGAGTGTTATCGCATGGAGATGCGCCGTGAGGTCTGGGAAGGTGCTATAGCTCCAGAACACGATGACCGTGGGACACCGGATATTTGGGACCCGGAGGCAATTGGGGAGGGATCTAGCCCTTATCTCACTGCGAAACTGCTAGCACCCTTAAAGGCAATCGTTTCAAATCGCTGAATGTGGGGCTTACGGTTCCACCAGTTCAAAAGACTCTAGTTCAAACACGACATCAACGGTAACATCCCCGCGGGTTTGAGATTGAGTGAATTTAATGATGCCCACATTGGGAGCAAGCCATTTCTGGGCCACCGTTATGTCGAGGGGATGATCGAAAATGCTCCACTTAAACGATTCCTGCACCTGAAATACGTTCTCAAACGTGCCTGCCGGAACCATCAGAGTCTCCTCCGAAAGCACCTCAAATTCATCAGCGCCGCCACCGACCGGGAACAGTTCAGGGGTCAACTTTGCCTGAAAGTTTGTTTGCCATCTATTCTCCGGGATCAGCGGAAAATTGTAAAGCGGCAAAAAGGGTGCAAAAAGAATTGTATCTTCCGTGCCGGAGGTAACACTCTGTGCGTGCTGGAGAATCCCTGTGACGACGCCATTTTCAACTTTGTGACCTAAGTAGGAAAAATTGACGATGCCTTCTAGTCCCGCATCAGGACTCGATTTCTGCAAAACATAGCTTTTGACTGTCCGACTGCTAGTGACTTGGATCTCGATCGTGTCAACGATTTCAAAGATAACCCGATTTTCTGCATCATCGCGGTATCTCCAGATATTACCAACAGCGAGTGGATAGTAATCCCCCGGACGGGTCCGCCACACGCGGATGTCGATAGTGCTGGTGGTCGATTTCTTTCCGTCGCTCACTGTGACTTCGATCAGGTATTTTCGTTCTTCTTCGGGCGCAGTCCAAATCACACCGAGATCGTCGCCCTGAATCATGCCGCCGGTCGCATACCATTCGATGGACAATTCATCGTTATCAAGGTCAACGGCTTTAAATTCAATGCTGACTTGTGATCCGGGTTCAACAATATCGGATTCAGCTTCAAAGACAGAAATCCTTGGTGCAAAATTCTCTTCACGGTCGCTCTCACTGCACCCCAGAATTAGAAAAAAAGGAATTGTCATAAACAGCGGGAACAGATTTGACCGCTTGAGTAAAAACATAGTAGAGGCTCCTTCACGAACGTGGAATGGTTGCCGCCCCGATGGAATTGGGACTCAACGCAAGTATCAAACGCTGAGACGAGTGAAAAGATGACACGCGGAAAGATTTTACTAAAGTTTAGCCCAACTCCCAACCGTATTCCCGTGCAGGGATGTATGGGAGCTGTCCGCTCCTGAGCATCAACTCAAGCGGAGACGTTTTTTGAGCCAATGGGAACGTGATTTTAACGCGACCAAGCCGCTCCGATTCGTAGGCGGCAAGACACATTTCCAAAGCAGCTCGACCGTCGTATCCGCTGGAGACACTCTCTCTATCTTCATCGAGACAAGCGACCATTTCCCATGCGCCTTCGCTTGGTACATCTCCTGTCGAATTCCCGATGATCGCGCTGCCTATCGCCTCGATCTGTTCCCCCTCGCGGAAGCTCCCTAAACCTCCGTCCTCCTTCCAAAGCCGAATCAGCGGCTGCCAACCACGTTGCGGACGAATCTCTATCTTCCCTTCGCTTCCCTCCAGGACGAAACAGCCGTCCAGCCGGTAATCCCAGTGTGCACCGGTCATGAACAGTGCAGTGACGCCATTGTTGAGACCGAAAAAACTCGTAACCCGTTCACGTTCGTCACGCCGGTCAACAGTTGCGATGACCCATTCCGGCTCTCCGCCGAACCACCGAATCGCATCGCAGCTGTGCGTCCCGTTGTGCAGCAGCGTACTGGTATCGCCGTAATTCTGAACCTCAATATGTAAGAGATCTCCAATGACGCCGTCATCCACCATCTGCTTAACACGGCGCCAATTGGGTTCAAACCGCATGGTGTGGTCAATCGCCAGCTTCGTTCCAGA
>JAKZSX010000214.1:0-2589 GCA_047517405.1 Candidatus Poribacteria bacterium
GGCATCAAGCGTGGGAATCTCATCGGGGTCCATCGTGTTGAGCCGTCGATCATAGGTCAATAGAACAGGACCGCGGTAAATGGAGACCCTCCCTTCACACTCTTTCTCCCCGACCCAGTAATGGAGCGACATGTCTAGTTCAACCTCAACCTTATCCCCAGCCTTCCATTCCCTATCCAGTACCAGATAGGTCGCCGCCGACACCGATTTCACACGCTCACCGTTCAATTTGACCGTTGTGTTGGAAGACCAGTAAGGGATGCGTAATTTCAAGACAAATCGTGCAGAACATGAGGGCGAGACGTTGAGCGTAATCTTCCCGGTACGAGGATATTCCGTCTTCTGCGCCAACTCAACGGTTACGCCCGATGACAATCGAGCCTTCATGGTGGATGAGCCATACCAGTTAAGTATCAGTCCGCTTCTGCAACGCATCAATGCCCAATCGCTGACCATACCCAATCCGCGCGGACCATTGACACTACAGCAGTTCAGTTCAGGGCTGCCCTCCCGTGCCTGGAACACGATGTCATGAGCACTAGCCCGGCGTACACCGTCCATCGGTGTGTTGTAAGTCACCCAACGTCCAGTGTGGGAATGCAGCCCGGTGACCGAGTTGAGGGTCGATAACTCGATCTCATCCGCGACGACGGAGTTTCCCGTCAGACGTAACATCTCCACACTAGCGGCGATCCAAGCGATTGTGCAGCAGGTTTCGATCGCCCCTTGATGATACGGATCCCCTTGCGCCTTCTCGCCGGACGAGAAACCACCATTATTGTGCCGATCTAGCTTGACAATACTCCACCAGATCTGCTCAAAAGCGGTTCGATACCGATCTTCCCCAGTTATCCAGTAGAGTTCTGCCATCCCCATAATCGGATGTAGACTCTCCCATCTGGGCTTTGGTGTCTCGTAAAATTCCTTTCCAGCCAGCCCACTCCGCAGGTAATCGCCAGCGAGGGGCCCATCAGGTCCCTCTACAGCGAACTGATCGACAATCTCAAGTGCCATATCCAGATATCGTTCGGTTTTCGTCTTCCGGTAAAGGAGGCAAAGGGTGTGAATCACTGCTAAGTTCATCTCCGTGCTGCCGGTATCTACCAAACGGTTACGCGTATTCCCTAAAAACTTCTGGCAAATCAGGTCTGCGATTCTAATCGCGCTGGCAAGTGCCTTTTTATCGCCGCTTTCTTCATGCCAAAGGATTAGCCCTAGCATAATATGGTAATGCCCCCAAGCATCCCAAGTATTTCCCGCTTTGCCCCCGACGTTGGGCGCCTCGCCTGTTAGCCGGCTACCCTTGGGCCATGGTCCCAGATAACCATCCGTGTCTTGCAGTTGGACAAGTTGATTCACAAAGTTCTGGATAAAGGGCGTCAGGCTCTCGTCTTGGGTAAGTCGTAGAATCTGCACAGCACTAGTCAGGTACTTGCCGGCAAACTCCCCCGCCCAAGGCACCAAGTCACGGAGGGGTTGACGATCTCGATCTCGGAAAATTTCTAACATTGCCGGATTTGCCAAAGGTGCTGCCTTCAACCACTGTTCCGTAACGCCGGTCAGATAATCGGCGAGATGCCCCCTGAACCTATATGTGGTTTGAGGGGTTCGACTGCATTTCGGGTGTTTCATCCTGTTTCTCCTTAGGCACTACGTACCTAAAACCTTGTGAGCAGCGGTCCTCTTTCCCACTCTTACTATTGCCAGTGTGCCGGAATAATGACATCCTCGAAGCCAAATTGATCAGCAATCCACCGTTCCTGAAAAAGCCCATCTTTATACGACGAACGCTCACTTTGCCGGACATCAGTTTCGCCGGCTAACACTTCGGTCAATGGCGCGACCGTCTCTGGGTCTCCCCAAAGTAGTGTCCGTGCACGCACGTCGGAGGCAAAGAAAAGTGGGTCGAAATAGGAGAGCGTCCGCTTGACCTGTTCTTCCTTCTCTGGATATAAACGGAGGTAATCTTCAACCTCATCCGGTACTTGGTGACGAGTATTGTAGAAATTCCCAGGCGAAGCGACGACATGAGTCACTTCAGGTCGAAGTGCTGCTGTCAATAGCGGCATACCTTCCTGTTTAACCGCTGCAAGGCGGGATCGGTCTACTTCTGGGCGTGTTAGCAGGTAGTCGACAGCCCGCAACCAGTCCGCAACAAACCCACGAAAGATAGAGGTATCAGGCGCATCAATTCCCTCGGTCATCATGCCCGGAAATAATCCCGCATACGGTTTGTCGGCATTGCGCTGTCCACGCCCGGCGGTTGAAAAAACGAGGAATCGCCCACGTTTTTCGTTGGCATCTCCCTGTGGCAGCGGATCCACGACGCTGCGATATGCTGGACCAAGCAGCAAGGTCGGGAACGGGCCCTCCCCGTGTGGAATGCTCAAGTAACCGAACAATCGATACGGTCCGATGCCGGTGAAGCGCACCGCGTAACATTCGCAGAACTCGGTTGATCTAATCGGTAGATGTTCCTCTTCGGCAGCGATAGGTGTAGCTTCTAGTTCACGGCAGACCTGCTGCCAATACGCATCAAAATCTTCTGGTCGAGATGTATTAGGCATAATTAACTCCTTTGGGATGGGG
>JAKZSX010000215.1:0-11625 GCA_047517405.1 Candidatus Poribacteria bacterium
TTTGGACGGGACTGCCGATATTGTGCGGGGCGATGGGAATGTAGTACATATCCGCGAGGTCTGCGATGCGTCTTCCCTCTAACAGCCCTCCCGCCTTTGCCATATCCGGTGAAATAATGTCCGCTGCCTGGGTTTCGATCAGGTCTCGGAAGCCAAATCGAGTGTAGAAATTCTCGCCGGTGCAGATTGGTGTACGCGTGGATTTCGTGACACCTTCCATCGCCGCTATGTTTTCAGGTGGACAGGGATCCTCCAGCCAGAGTAAATCCAAGTCTTCAAAAGCATGTGCAACTTTCAGAATGTCAACTGGGGCGTAAAACCAGTGCGCGTCCACGGCGAGGTCGGTGTTAGAATCTAAGCTTTCGCGGATAGCCGTTACCACCTCGACATAGTGGGCGATATCGTCGTTGCTGATACAACGATTGTATCGGTCTCGACGGGACGGCAGTGGATCAATGTCAAATTTGATGGCAGTAAAACCCCGCGCTTCAACTTCGCGCGCTTTGGCAGCGTAGGCTTCGGGGATCTCTGTTTCGCCGGCATGACAATCGTTGTAAATTCGTATCTTATCCCGAAACTTTCCTCCCAGCAGCTGCCAAATTGGAACGCCAGCCACCTGTCCGGTGATGTCCCACAATGCGCTTTCTATTCCGCTGATAGCACTCATCACGGCACCTTGGTAAAAACCGGAAGCGGACATAGAACTCATCATATCACGGAATAGTTTATCGACATTGCGTGGGTCTTGACCGATTAACGACCTGGTCAACCGTTCGTCCACGGCAATTTGATGCACCCCTGCACCGTGGTAGGCTTCCCCGATGCCGGTGATACCTTCATCCGTCTTGACTTTAACTAGCACCCATCCGATGGGTTGCAGCAGGACTGAGCCGATATGTGTGATTTTCATGATTGTTAGTTCCTCATTACGATAGGTATTAATTTGGAAACCCACAGTTTAGGATCTGCTATTGCTAGGGCGTGTTGACATTTTGCTGTTGCCAATTCGAGATTGATTCAATCTGCCAAATCTCAACTGAACCCGTAGGTCGAGATTCATATCTCGACACAAAACTGTCGATTTTGGAAAATCGACCGACAGCAGGACAACCCTTGTACCTGACCAAAATACCCCCGGAGCGGAGATGGGTTCAATTTGCCAAATGTCAACAGAACCTAGAGGGATATGAGGTTTTCTGTTAGGATATTCAGTTATCCAACAAACGAACTCAACTCGATCCGTCGTCCGGTCCGAGAAGATTGGTAGCTAGCGTCGATAATTTGCATCATCCGATACGCATCGTGGATGCTGACCGTTGTCTTGGCGCCTTGACGGATTGCACGGATAAATTCGGCGACGAACTCGTAGCCCCACTGGTCGGCATATACCGGGCGCTTTGCGATCTTCATGCTGAATTGCCGCTCGGGTACAGTTTCCCAGCCCGGCGCGATGCTGGTAAGGGTGAAGTCCCCTTCACCAGTGGGCTGCCAAGTCGCAGCACCGAGCGTTCCCCGGAGGCCAAAATAGGTGTCGTTCCGCGGTCCCGCACCGGACAGCAGATACCCCATATGCAAGCAGGCGTGGACACCGTTGTCAAATTCTAGTGCAACCGTCGCCACGTCCTCCAAGCCTTCCTCAATGTAACCGACACCCCGTCCACAGAGTGCCGTCACCGATTTCACCTCCGCATCGCTGAAGAAGCGGAACAGTGTCAGCCAATGACCTCCCTCCATGTGGAGGATACCGCCCCCTTCACTCTCGCTTCGATACATCCAGTGATCCGGTTCGCGGAGGCCAGGCTTCACCTGAATTGTGACGAGGCGTGCCTCCATGTCCACCAGCCGTCCGAGTGCGCCGGAGTCAATGAGACGCTTCATCTCAATTGGTACGGGGTGATATGGCCAGGGATAGCCGACCTGTGTCACCAACCCCTTGTTGGCAACGACATCGCAGAGTTGTCGCATATCTGCGGCAGTGCGGGCAGCCTGTTTCTCAATGAAGAGATGTTTACCTGACTCCGCTAGACGTAGTGCCGCGGGCGTCGCCTCATTGGGAGGCAGCATAATGACGGCAAAGTCGAAATCTTCGTTTGCCATCAAGTGGTCGAGGTCAGTGTAGATGTGTGCGTCCGGATCGGCGTGGCGGATTTCGTTTAACGCTTCCGCTTGATCCGGTGAAGATTCGCAGTAGGCTATGATCTCAACACCTTCCTGCCCTTTGAACGACTTGAGTAGACCGTGGTTTTTATCAGGATGCAGGCTTCCGGCGTGGATGTGGAGACCAACCACTGCGGCTTTAAGGGGCAATTCTCGTGTGGTCATTTGTCTCGTTCTTTCTGCAGAAATAGATCATCAAAGGTCAACTGCGCTTTGTCAACGTCCTTTCCGCTTCTTTGTAAATCGGGGCGTAAATCTTATCACGGGGAACGCAACCGGCGGCGAATTGTCCAAGCGGATTCGCTTTTGCACGCATCAACGCTGTGCAGTAGCTGACAGCGACACAGACCTTTTTCCTGACCATCTCTCCACTCTCAATCGTATCCCTCGCATAGTCAGGATATGCCAAGGCCCCCCGTCCTACCGCAACGAAACTCACACGCCCATCTCGAATATTCGCCTCGGCGGCGTTGACGAGATATTGCTGCAACCAACTGTAGCCGGTGCCGACAACCGGTAGATCTGGATAGGCTCGCTGAATTTCTCCCGTCAATCGAATATGCCGATCGACACCGATTAGTGGGTGTTCGGGATTTTCGTAACCATCGATCGGTGGACGCTCAAACGGACGACCGATATGTGGGTTGAAATATGGACTTCCCGTGGTGACGTTAACTAGTTTGATCCCAAGTTCCTTGAGGACGCCAACCAACTTGATTGGTTCAGTCATATCCGGTTGTGGTGGATTATTTTCATCAACACCGAAGCCGTAAGGATAAGGCGTTGGGATGTCCCGTGGAACACCTATCGTCGTCTCCGGATCTTCCATGTAAGCCACACCGTCGTAGACGTTGAGCCGGGTGGCAAGGATGAGCTCATCTCCGACTTCTGCCCGAATCTTACCGATGATGTTGCGGATAAACCGGGTGCGATTCTCAAAGCTGCCGCCGTACTTTCCTGCCCGTGTCTTCGCTGCCAACAGTTCGGAAAGCAGGTAGGTGTGGCACTGCTTGAGGTCAACAAAATCGAAGCCGATTTTCCACGCTAACTTTGCGGCATCTACAAAGGTATCTTCCAGACGCTCCAGATAATCATCGCTCAACACAGGGTAGTCATCAGGGATGGGAGTCTTGTTTTTCTTATCAATAAGTGTGGTCTTGTCAACAACAGGGTGGCGAAAAGCGATTAACGGTTTCTGATAGCTATACCGCCCCGAATGGGTCAACTGCATACCAACGATGACCTCTTCATTTGAGCCGAATTCCTCCCTGTGAACGTTGCGTGTTAAATCGAGTATCGACTCCATTGAACCCACAGTCTCATGACTAATCACTAATTGACGGCTGTTCGACTTCACTTCGTCAAAGAGTGCTGTCGCTTCGCCCCATATCAACTTCGCACCACCCCGTCCGAATCGCTCCCAGCGGCGGATGGTAAGTTCGCTGGGTTTGCCGTCGAGAGTGCCGTCACATCCCTCCATCGGGTGGATACCGAATGCATTACTGGCAATTTTGTGTCCAATCTGGACGGGTTCTAGGAGCTTTTCAATCTTTTCTTCAAGACGGAGGCTCAGTCCGAGTTCAGCAATCTCAGTCCGTAACGCATCAATGTCCCTGTAACGAAAATGTTTCTTTTTAAGCATTAGTCGTGCCTCTCTGCATTCACCTGCTTTTACTGCACAGCCATATTCCACAGTCTCACAGTTTTGTCAGCGCTTCCGCTCGCTAGCGTTTCGCCATCGGGCGAGAAAGCAACAGAAAATACCGCGTTACTATGTCCGCTCAACGTATCCTTAAATTCTCCAGTCTGTGCATCCCATAACTTCACCTTCCGGTCCCAACCTCCACTCGCCAGTGTTTTACCATCGGGCGAAAAAACTACGGAAGTCACTTCCTGTCTATGTCCTGTGAGTGCTCGAACCAACTCCCATGTCTGCACGTTCCAGAGTCGTATTGTATTTTCTTCGGGACGACTGCTCCCGTTTGCTAGGGTCAGTCCGTCGGGGGAAAAAGCTATCGCTTTCACAGCATCAACCCTGCGCCATTTGAGTGTCCTCTCCAACTTCCCAGTCTGTACATCCCACAGCCTGATAACAGTGTTGTCGAGTTCGCCTCCACTCGCCAGCATTTTATCGTCGGGAGAAAAGGCTAACGCAAACACTGCCCCGTCACTTCCCGTTAGCGTCCGTCTCAACTCACCGGTCCGTTCGTCCCACAGCCTCACGGTCTCGTCAGAAGCCCCACTCGCAAGTATTGTCCCGTTACGCGAAAAGGCTAAGGTATGCACGCGACCATTGTGCCCCCTTAGCATAGCCTTTTGCTGTCCTGTCTGCACGTCCCATAGCCTCACGGTTTTGTCCCAGCCTCCGCTCGCCAGAGTCTTCCCGTCCGGCGAGAAGGCGATTGCGGCCACCATCTCGCTGTGTCCCGTCAGCGTTTGTTTCACCGTCCGAGCCCTCACGTCCCACAGTCTGATTGTCTTATCGCTACTTCCACTCGCCAAAGTTTCACCATCCGGCGCAAAGGCGACACAAAACACCGAACCGCTGTGTCCTTTTAGTGTGAGAGATTCCGAGGGTTTATCCCAAGTGTCACTTTCATCGGCACCATGGGCACTCATCAAACTCACAAGATATAAAAGAACGATGAAATACGATTTCCACTTGAGCATAGCACTGTCCTCAATATGTTTTGGATTATGATGTCTTTGTATAATGGGTGTTCCGCGAAACATAAAAGCTAGCAAGCTGTTACTCTCGCTTGCGGTTCCATTCCGCCTTTCCATCCCGCTCACTCAGTCAGGATACTTATTTGTATTATGGGGTTCAAGGTTGGGGAATGCTTAATACCTATTATAACGCAAGTTGCTAGATAGCCGGTAGGTCGAGTTTCGATACTGGACACCTACTAATTAAAAATAACCAAATTTACATAAGAGTAGAGTTGCTGAACGACGAGATATTCTATATACATATCGCCCCGCTGGGGCTATGAATGGGTCCCAATCCACCTAGGAGTGGGAAACAATGGTCGTTGTTCCCGGCTTTACTGGCAGCGACTTTCATTCTCAATGCAGGATAGTATGTCTACTACCAGCAACTTGAGTTATTATATCAGATTCCTCCAATCTTGTCATCAGAAAGTATTGTATTGACAAATGGACAGATTTTTGCGACACTATAAAGTGAAGATGAGAGCGAATCGGAGTTCCTAGCTGTTTTTCCGACGTAATCAAGTGAAGTATGATGCGTAAAACGTGAGAAAAGCGCAGTTTTATCACGTTTCAATCACACAGAGTTATAGTGTGCTCTTATTAACAAATGGTTATACCCCGAACAGGAGAATTTATCGCATGGCATCTCACGCAAACCTTGGATATCAAGTTGTAGAGGGTTGGGGACAACTTCCAGAAGGGTGGGAATTCAAACAGGTAGCTGGAGTTGCCGTTGATTCCCAAGATCGAATTTATGTTTACAATCGTGGGGAGCATCCCATGATTGTCTTTGATAGCGACGGCAATTTGCTCAGCACCTGGGGAGAAGGATTCTTAAAACACGCACACGGCATTTTCATTGACGCAGCAGATATGATTTATCTTGTTGACCGGTGGTTGCATGCGGTATTGAAATACACGCCGGAGGGCGAGCTCCTGATGACGATAGGTACGCTTGACCAACCTTCTACAAACGGTGAGCCATTTAATCACCCGACGGATGTCGCGCTGTCATCATCAGGCGAAATCTATGTTTCTGATGGCTACGGAAATACGCGGCTTCACAAATTCTCTGCTGATGGGAAACATTTGCTCTCATGGGGCACCCCCGGCGATGGTGCTGGTGAATTCAATCTGCCTCACAGCGTCTGGGTGGATGAAAACGATCGTGTCTATGTGGCAGATCGGGAAAATCATCGTGTTCAGATTTTCGACCCTCAAGGCACGTTTATCGATCAGTGGACCGGATTCCGTCAACCCACCGATTTCTTCCTTGATGCAGCTGGGCGGTTCTATGTTTCCGAGCTACAACACCGGGTCAGCATCCTAAACCTTGAGGGAGAAGTTCTGATGCGGATGGGCGGTGAATCAAGTCACGCTCCCGGGGAATTTGTCGCTCCTCACGCAGTCTGGACGGATTCTCAAGATGCCCTCTATGTGGGTGAAGTGTTAGAAGGACAGCGGATACAGAAGTTCGTACCGCGGGATGCATGAAACGTTATAGGTAATATTGGGGTTCTGCCCGTTCGGGGTAAGTAGTCCAATTTGGCACAAGGCGCGCCTGTATTGCAGATTAGGTATTGATGTGTTTCATAATGATATGATAGAATTTATGACAAACGCCGTTTGATGGTAATGCTTTTCAATTTTCGACGGTCAGTCTATTGGCAAAAATAACTAAGGTCCCGGCGTACCGAAAAGCTCCGGTCTTCGACTGGATTGAAGTCCCTGATTCGAAGCATCAGGACCGAAGGGCTAAAAATTATGAAAGCTCTCAGCAAATGATTCAAAAGAAAATCGAAAATCAAACTGCATACGCGGGCATTATTGGACTTGGCTACGTCGGTCTTCCACTTGCGGTAACTATGGCGAAAGCGGGTTTTTCTGTTACTGGCATTGATGTGGATCCCCGCAAGGTCGAATGTATTCAGGGCGGGATTTCGGTCGTCTCGGATGTTTCCTCAGAAGATCTTGCGTCTTTCGTCCATCGAGGGCAAATTCAAGCGACGACGGATTATCGGATCCTAAGAGAATTAGATACAATTAATATTTGCGTTCCTACGCCGTTGCGTAAGAGCAAGGATCCGGATATGAGTTTTATCATCTCCGCAGTGGACGAAATTGCACAATATTTACGCAAAGATCAGTTGATTATTTTGGAGAGTACAACTTACCCAGGCACAACAGAAGAGGTTGTGCTACCGAAACTTGAAAAGACTGGTTTGCAGGTCGGTGAAGATTTTTTTCTTGCTTTTTCCCCCGAACGGATCGATCCAGGAAATGCGACATATTCCACTGCAAATACGACGAAAATCGTTGGAGGGATAACGCCTGCATGCACGCGGGTCGCTCAACTCTTTTATAAGCAGTTCATTCAGGAAGTTTACCCGGTCTCTTCGACACGGGTAGCGGAAATGGCTAAGCTGCTGGAAAACACCTTTCGGAGCGTCAACATCGGTCTCGTCAACGAAATGGCACTGATGTGCGACCAGATGGGACTGGATGTATGGGAAATTGTTGATGCTGCCGCCACAAAACCGTTTGGATTTATGCCGTTCTATCCAGGTCCGGGGCTAGGCGGGCACTGTATCCCCGTGGATCCGCACTATCTGTCGTGGAAGGCAAAAACTTACGAGTTTCACGCACGCTTCATCGAACTTGCGAGTGAGATTAATGGCGCAATGCCAGAGTATGTACTCGGCAAAATTATCGATTCACTCAACCAACACCACAAAGCTATCAACGGATCGAAAATCTTAATCATGGGTGTTGCCTACAAGAGAAATGTCGGAGATGTCCGTGAATCACCGGCTATTGATGTGATCCGGATGCTTGCGCGACGCGGTGGTAAGATTGTATACTATGATCCGTATGTACCAGAATTGGAAGTTGAAGAGGTCGCCCCGAGGAACCCGCAGCCCGTGCGCTATCTCTGTGCGGAATTGACGGCGGAATTGGTTCAGAATGTTGATTGTGTGGTGATTATGACAGACCACGCGGATATCGATTACCGTTGGCTAGTCGATCATGCCCCCACGGTTGTAGACACACGAAATGCGACAAAATCAATCACAAAAAACCAGGACAAAGTCCTAAAAATTTAACAACTAATAGAAATATACAATAAAGTTCGGGAGATTTACCATGCTTCCAGTAAAGACACACATTGCTACCCACCAACTGGCTTGGATCATCACCGACTGTTTCGGTGAAGAAGAAATCATCACGATGGCGAATCAGTGCGGTCTCTTCCACGATAGGCAACTCAGGACTAAGGTTCCCAAAGATTGGATTGCCCATGATTTGGCGACATGTTTTTTTAATGGTGTTTTGACTGAAGACATCCTGAGTCAACACCTAGCAAAGAAGGCGGAACAAGCTGCTCGTCGGGTTCAATTCATGAATGTAAAGGAAATCCGAGTCTTCTTGAAAAGCACTGAACAACTTCAAGAGGAAGGCGAGTTTGGCGAGATTTTATGGGCACTTTTGGTCGATTCTCGTGAAGATGTACAGAAACACGGTCACAGGTTGCTTGCCGATCACGAGCAATCCCATCCCCCCTCCACCATCCGTCCGCCTGAAGATAGGATCGATGCTTCATCATCAAACGCTGCACAAGAGGCAGAAAAATCGGAATCGGACACGGTAGATTCGAGCAACTTACCACATCACAGTCATGATGAAGCATCGATCCCCGAATCCACGGCACCCTCTACTGCTTCGCCTACCAATGACTCCGAATACCTTCGGATTACACCCATTCCTGAAACAGACTTAGCCTCAATACGGGAGCCCAGTCTGAGCAATGAGTTAAAACAGAACCAACGGCAGATTAACAAACTTTACAGTGCGCTCTCTGAACTTAAAAGTGGATATACAATTTTACAAAACGAAAATGACAGACTCACAGAAAAAATAGTAGCATTGGTTGAAGAAAACAAATTTTTACAGGATAGAGAGGCATTGTATAAAGACAGTGAACTGCGCATTAATCGACTCAACCGTGAGAATAGTAGCCTCAGAGGGGATATGGAAAAGTTCTCAGATCAACTCTGTGAGTTTCACGCACTTCAAGCACAAAAGGAAAAGATAGTAGTGGAATTGAAAGCGGTTGAGAAGATGGCATATCATTCGCAACAAGTGCTTGAACAGCTACAATCCAATTTCTACTCTCAATTTTCCTATTTGCAGGGAATCAACGAGGAATACAGGACGTCCACCATGCGGGCACGGCAAAAAATCACAAACCTCACGGGACCGCGAAGTGCCTCAGCCACGAACCGTATTCTGGCAGGGCAGCCACGCGTTGGAGTCTTTGTTGATGTCCAGAATATGTTCTATGCTGCAAAAGATCGCTACGCAAGACGCCTCGATTATATCAAGTTACTCGATCTTATCGTTGGTCCTCGGAATCTTGTTACGGCTTACGCTTATGTTGTCCAAATCCCGGAAATTAATCAGGCTGGATTTCTGTCGCTTCTTGAACATAACGGGTATACGATCAAGAGCAAGGACTTACGAATGCGCGGCGACGGATCTGCTAAGGGAGATTGGGATGTCGGAATTGCCATTGATATTGTGTCGATGCTTGATGCACTAGATATCGTGATTTTGGCGAGTGGAGATGGCGATTTCTGTGCGCTTGCGGAGCTGATAAAACAACACGGGAAGCGCATCGAGGTAGCGGCTTTTGAACACAATACGTCGATGGATCTGCAGCGTATTGCTGATCAGTTTTTCCCAATTGGGGATGAGATGCTGATATAATTGTCCAAGGTGATGCACCATGTCCAACGCAAAGCCCGTCGTAAAATCACACTTCCAGGGACATGAACTTCACGAGACTTCACCTGACCCAAACGAAGAGACGGAGGCGTACGTCTCTACCACCGAGTCCGCACTGCCAACCTCAAAGGAAGCACGAGATCAGTATGCACTTGGCAATTGGTATTTAGAGCCTACCCAGCGCCAGTATTCTCTCGCAATTAATGCTTATAAACGTGCGCTTGAATTGGATCCAGATTGTGCAGCAGTCTACCACAGTCTCGGTTTTGCGTACTATAAAGAAGGCGAGTTTGATCTCGCGAGGGATGCGCTCCAAAAAGCAATTGAACTGAATCCACTGAACGCGAATTATCATTATGTTTTTGGACAATTACTGGAAGATTGGACTGAACTTGAGGGGGCGTGGGATCGGGCTATTGGAGAGTTTACCCGCACAATTGAGTTGAATCCATCACACATTGAAGCGTGGTATAATCGGGGTTTACTTTACGAGAAACTGGGAGACCTTGAAAAAGCGTGCGATGATTTCAAGCAGGTCGTAAGCCGTGAACCGACGTTTCACGCGGCACGGCATAACCTTGGCGTCTTGTATATCAAACAACAACAGTGGGAAGACGCGGAGCGGGTTTTTGAAGAAATCCTTGAAGTCGAGCCACGGGAACCGGATGCCCATTATCATCTTGCGGAAATTTACTTAAATCGATATAGCGATGTAAATCGGGCAATCGACTGCTTGCAGTACGCAATTGAACGCGATCCGGAACACTTAGATGCTCGGTTTGAGCTTGGACTGCTTTATGCGAAACATCGGTATACGCGACCAGAATTCCGTCAACAGGCGCTTGATCAATTCATCGAATTAATCAAGCGCAACGACGAATTACAGACTTTTGAATCGCTCGATCAGGTGTTTTTTGTGCTTGGCAGCCTGTACGATGACCATCCAGAAGATGCAGACCTTGCAATCTATGCCTATAAGGCTGGCTTGGAACATGCCCCCTCACCACAAGCACAAAATAATCTCGGACTCCTCTACCTTCAGAAGAATATGGTTGATAAGGCTGCTGGAGCATTCAAGCAGGCTATCCAACTTTACCCGGATTATGAATCGCCCTATTATAACCTCGCTAAACTCTACTTCTACGAGCGGGATGAAGAAATCCTGAAAGATCTCCAAGCGTGGTTAGCAGCAGAACCACAGACGGCCGCGCGCATCATCTTTCATCTCACCCTCTCATTGATGGACGTTGCGCGGGGGGAAGCGTATCAAAGCCTTTACTCTCACCTACACCGTGTGAAAAATTTGATTAGCGCGACCGGTGGACAACTTCGATTGGCATCTCGCCGAGCGGTACCGGATTCCGAGCTACACACCTCACTCAATCAGATCCTCACGCAACATGAGGAGTGCTACAACGAAATGGTTGCACTTTTACAGCAGTTACGCACGGAAGAACCGGTCTTTGGACTGATTGACATTAACAGAATCCTTGATACACTGTTGCGAAACCTGATGCCCGTTCTAGAAGCCAAAGAGATAGATTGCCAGCAAATTTTCGACACACGTCTGCCCTCTGTCAAAGGCGATTCTAGCCAGTTGAAAGAAGCATTTAACAATCTAATTATCAATGCTGTTGATGCGATGGAAGGGGGCGGTTTTCTCAAGATTAAAACTGCCTATCTACCAGAGTCCTCCCAGATCCAAATCTCCTTTATCGATACAGGGGTTGGCATCCCGTATGAAGTTCGCGATCAGCTCTACCAACCCGGATATACCCTCAAACGACACGGGAGCGGATTCGGTCTGAACATCGTCCAGCGAACGGTTCGCGACCATCGGGGCAGAACGGAACTCCACAGCGAGGAAGGACATGGAACGACGTTCTCGATTTATCTGCCAGTCGATTTGGAAGCAACGCCTATCCAGACGAATCTGCAGATGCGTCCCATCTTCTACGAATCCCCTCACGA
>JAKZSX010000216.1:0-24099 GCA_047517405.1 Candidatus Poribacteria bacterium
TAATGCTTGGCTTTCGGCAGGTGATCACCGGGTTCACCGACTGGTGGGCATTGAATTACGCTTCCGAGGTTGACCTGTTTGACGATGATATCAATCCGATTTTCCCGGACGATGTGGACCGGCGTGCAGAGCAGATTCTCCAGTGGATTACTGACGGTATTCACAAGCACGGTATCATCAACATCAATTCACTGACATCGCCGCTCATTCTCGACAATGTCTCGGCAGGACGACAGGCTTTTGCGATGATTAACAAACACGATTTAGAACGGGTAAATAGCCGCGAAGATAGTGCTGTTGCCGAGGCATATCTACGAGCACGGGGCATCACCGAAACGCAGGCTAGCTATGCCAAAGTCATCAAGATGGCACCGGTCCCAAGTCTCGAACCCGATCAGCAAGGCACGTTGGGGTGGTCGCGGATGTATTCCTTAACCGCCCATTGCCGAGAGGAGTATCTGTTAGACGCATGGCGGCTGGTACAATTCCTTGGTGGTAGGGACGCAAGCGGCGATTATTATACGGCACGGCGCTGGTTTCGACTCCGAGGCTTGGGCATCGCATTCAGGTCCTTACTGGATGACCCTGAAATCATTGAGCAAACGGAGCAGTGGGGAGACGCCAACCTCATCAAGGAATTGTCAAAGGTCGCCCGTGCCCGCGAGAACATCAGGGCCCCATGGTTTCCCGACTTCAACCAGTACTATCAGCCGGAGATCCAGAAAGTTCTTATCCGTCAGCTATCCCCACGTGATGGGCTGGCGCGGATTGCCAAACGGTGTCGGGAACTGAAGAAGGAATGGACATAGAAAGATTGATGAGGACGTTCAAGTATGAGTGACAATACCCTAGAAAACCAGACCGTTGCACAACGCAAAACCGTTTCGCGCTTGACGCCGAAAGAACATGGCGACCGCATTTTCGCTTACCTGCTCAACGTTCCAAGTGTAATTCTCATCCTTGCGCTGATTGCCTACCCGGTTGTCGTGTCATTGTGGACCAGTTTGCATCGCTACAATCTGCGGCGTCCGGAAGAATTCGCCTTCATTGGTCTGGGCAATTATATTGATGTATTGACCAGTTATGATTTTTGGCACTCGCTCCATGTTACGCTTTATTTTGGAGGGATGTCGGTGGTGTTGGTTATCGTTGTCGCGATAGGCATTGCTGTGCTGTTCAACGAGCAATTCAAAGGGCGGGGGATCGCGCGCGCGCTGTTGTTGATTCCGTGGGCGGTGCCGGGTATTGTCAACGGCTTGATGTGGGCGGGGCTATTCGGTGAGCACGGCGCATTCAACCAGATGATAGGTGATTTCGTCGGCCTGTTCAATAACCTGATAGGTGCTGAGATTGAGTATCTAGGAATGGCGTCACCGATTGTCGCGCTCAACGCCGCTATCGCCGCTCACGTCTGGCGGAGTGTGCCGTTCGCATGTATTATCTTTTTAGCCGCGTTGCAGGCAATTCCTAGCGAGCAATATCGTGCGGCGCAAGTGGATGGCGCGAGTGCATGGCGCCGCTTTCAATACATCACGCTCCCATGGCTACTGCACCCGATTATGATTGTCGCTATCATTGAGACGATGAACGCTTTCCGCGGCGGCTTCGACATCATCTACGCACTGACCGCAGGCGGTCCCGGCGACGCTACCTACGTCATCGCGTGGCAGACTTACAAGGAAGCCTTCGGACGCCTCGACTTCGGCAGGTCAAATGCCTACTCTTATCTGATTACGCTCATCACGATGGGACTGGCGGTTGTTTATATTCGAGTGTTGTATCGCCGGGGGACTGTACAGGGATAAATGGCAAGACCTTTTTTGGAGAGGAAATGGGGAGACCCGTCCCGTATTTTTGAGCCATTACGTTCTATGCACGAGAAAGGGAAATTGTGAATAGAGAAGTTGCCAAACGGATTATTTTATACGCCCTCGTGGTTCTTGCAGCACTGTACATTGTAACGCCGTATATGTGGGTGGTGATGATCAGTTTCATGCAGGAGCGCGAGGCGACACAGTTGCATTGGATTCCACGCGAGCCGACGTTGGAAAACTACACGATGTACTTCCGTGTGTACGGCGACAGTGCCGAAATTGGTGCAGCGACCGCGCGGCAGTTTCCCCGTGCAATTGCAAACAGTCTCATCATCGCGGGTTCGGTGATGTTTATCAATCTGTTCTTTGGATCGCTCGCGGCGTACGCACTCGCACGGATGAATTTTGGTGGCAACCTTGTGCTGTTGTTATTTTATCTCGGTTCGCGCAGCGTACCGGGTGTAGCGATTATGATACCGATGTACCTCGTCATGCGTAGTTATGGCTTACTAGATACCCACCTTGCGGTCATCCTTGCTCATGTGACCTTTACGTTACCGTTCACTATCTGGATTCTCAAGGGCTATTTTCAGACGGTGCCGCTCGATTTGGAGCGTGCGGCGAGGGTCGATGGCTGCTCCCGTCTCGGTGCACTGTTCCGCATATTCCTGCCGGTGACAACGCCCGGTATGATTGCGGTGGGCATTTTTTCTTTTATCTCGTCGTGGGGAGAATTTTTCTTTGCCCTGCTGTTCACCTCTACCATATTTTCAAAGCCTGTAACTGTGGTGGCATCGGACTTCGCACAGGAGATACAGATCGACTTCACAATCATCGCCGCCGGCGGGGTTTTGGTCGTGCTGCTCCCGATTATCCTCGCATTCATCTTCCAACGATTCATCATTCACGGCATCGGCGGTGCGGTGACGGGATAGCCTTGCAAAAGGAAAAGAGGATGACAGTTGATGCTAGTAATAAATCCCATCTGAAGTAAAACCTACGGAAGAAAGGATAGGTGATTTTCCGTGAAGCGAGGAACGGTTTTGTTAATGTTAACATTACTGGTATCATCGGCATCCGCAGGGGTACTTCGTTATGATTTCAACAATTTGGATTTGGAAGGTTGGGTTATTAGCGAAAATCACCAGACAGCATCAATTGAAAATGGTGAGTTGATTGCAGGTGTCCCGCCTCCCGAACTAGATAGCACTACTCTCGTTTTGTTACCCTTTAAAGGAATGCCCGCTAGCGATTATGATGTAGCGGTGTCTGTAAGACTCGATCTTTTCGTGTTTCAGCCGCTTATTGCTAATGGAGCAGGAATTGGACTCCGTGGGCATTCAACTGAAAAGTTCTTCGGGCTTGTAGACAACGATAAGTTGCAAGATCCACGATCTCTGAGTGACTTAGGTTATTATTTTTTTATCGGACAAAACACCGAGGGACAATGGGGTGTTGGGGCATCAATTTGGCATATAGAACGAGTGGTGATAGATGCAGAAGGTTTTATTAGGGGGGGTATTCATAGAGAATGAGTTGCTGAGGTTTTCATCGTTTGATGTCAAATTGAGTGAGTGGTATCGCTTAAAAGTCATTGCACAGGGAGATTTGTTCCGAATTTTTGTCAACGAAGAACAGGTACTGGGGTTGAAGGACGTTCGCTATCCTGACGGAGCAATCTATCTGTCGTCGGGATTTGGCAACCTTATTCGCTTCGACGATTTTGAGATAGAGTACGATGCCCCTGCTGCTGTACAACCGCGGCGAAAACTAGCAACAATGTGGAGTGAAATAAAAAGAAGAGCCCAATAGGTTGAGATCTGAAAAATTGAAGTAATTCGGACAAACTGTAGATGTATAGCTCAACTCAGGGGACAGGAGAGATTCTTTGGCAAAAGTTGTTATTGAACACCTTACGAAACACTTTGGAGATGTCGTTGCGGTAGACGACCTGACCCTAGAAATTGTCGATCGCGAATTTTTGACGTTGTTGGGACCGTCGGGTTGTGGCAAGACGACGACCTTGAACATCATCGCAGGCTTAGAGGATCCGACAAGCGGACGGGTATTTTTCGACGACGATGATGTAACTAATGTTCCACCGGAACGACGCGATATAGCGATGGTTTTCCAAACCTACGCGCTATACCCACACATGCGGGTTTACGATAATATCGCGTTTGGCTTGCGGATGCGCCGTACACCGGCTGATGAGATTGAACGGCTCGTGCAGGAGGCGGCGAAGGCGATGGAGATTGACCATCTACTCAAAAGGAAGCCACGTGAACTCAGTGGCGGGCAGCGACAACGCGTGGCATTAGCGCGCGCCATCGTCCGGAATGCCCATGTGTTCCTGCTTGACGAACCGCTCTCAAATCTCGACGCCAAATTGCGTGTGACGATGCGCACCGAACTCAAACGGCTGCACGCTGAATTGGAAAAAACCTTTGTCTACGTCACGCACGACCAAGCGGAATCGCTCATCATGTCGGATCGGATTGTGGTACTCAATGAGGGCAAACTCCAACAACTAGGGACGCCTGAAGAGATCTACAATCAGCCTGCCAACGAGTTCATCGCTGGCTTTGTTGGAAGTCCACCGATGAATTTCTTCGACGGTCAGTTGCAAAATGGTGGAGATCAGTGGCTGATAAAGGGAGAGGGATATACCTGTGAATTTACACCGGCACCGACACAACGCCTGACTGAAAACGCTTCGGCAAATGTACAGATCGGGGTACGTCCGGAAGATATTGAGGTGCTGCCGAGCGAATCACCCACCGCCCAAGCCACTGTTGTGGTACGAGAACCGTTGGGCAGTGATCTGTTTCTTACATTGGAATTGGAGGGCGTGACTTTCAAGGCGCGAACTCACCCGGACGCACGTATGGACCGCGGCGACTGCGTGCCAATTCGTTTTAGACCAACCAAGGTACATCTGTTTGACAAAGCTACGGGGGTAACTTTACTTGAGTCCAAGCAGTAAAATAACCGGGATCTGTCTACGGAATTTCAAACGGGATTGTCGCCAAAAACGTCGCTTCCGTTCGCCGATTATGCGTCTGTGCTGCGACGACAGAGCCGTAGATGTTACCGAGATAGAAGATACCCCCAAGCGTCCCAAGCGTCCAACCTTTGCGAGACGAAACACCATTTTCGGAAAATCCGTCGTAAGCCGCCCACCCCAACACCCCCAAAAGGAACACGGTGAGCAGCGCATCGTTCGGACGTCCAACATAGACCCTGCCGCTGCCCGGCAAGGCAGTAGACAGGAATCCCGCCAACAGTGGACTTTTAGACGGAAGGGTTCTCCCTTTTTCAGCGTATCCTTTGTAGGTTGACGCACGGGGACCAACAGCCTCCGGCAACCCACTCAAGTCAAATTGGTTGAAGTGTTGAATGGCACTTTCCCAATGCTTTTGCATCAGTTTATTCATGCCAATAAGCATCTGCGATTTCCAACGATATTCCTCTCTCTGAAACAGATCTTGTGATTCCTTGAGAAAGTGGACAGATTTGTCGTACTGCCCTATCGAAAAGTAGGTCGCGCCTAGCTCATATCGCGCCAAATTGGAATTGGGTTGTGTTTGGAGGAGCGTTTCGAGGAATTGAACGGCGTGGTCAGGTTGACCGCCTAGACGATAGCTCTCGGCGATTCGGCGTAAAGCGTCGTGTTGGTTGTCTTCCAAAGTAGTCGGTTGAGAAAAGAGGAAACGCTGATACTCACCCGCTGCGCGGAGATAGTCGCCTTGAGCGTAGAGGTAATCCGCAAACTTGCGGATGTTTGCGGGCTGATAATAATTGATTGGTGGGTTGTCTGCAGTTGCCATTAATGCGGGAAAAACAGAGCAGAACGCGATAAGAAAAACGGCGTGACGGCAAATCATTGTGTCAACGCCTCCTGCGAGTACGCCTCAACCGAGTCAATGTACTTGCCGCTCGCTTCGTCAAAGAGGTAGTGCGTGTGCAGCATAATCCCGTTATCGCGCAGTAGACGGTCGGCGGTCAACACTATACCGCGAAAGAAACCATATCTTTGGATTGCCCCCATCCCGAATCGGGAGCAACTCGGCAAGAAGTTGCAGGCAGATAGGTCTTGTGTCGAAATGTATTTCTGGTAAAGACGAATAATCCCGGTCGAAAATAGGCGGATCGGCGTTGATTCTCTGGGATTGAACGGAATTGATTCCTGCTTTTGATGTGAGATTTGGATTGGATTCGCACGCAAGATGAAGGTGAGGTCAGCAGCCTCTTCAGGTACGGAAGCCCATCCCCACGATGAAGCACACAGCACCAGAATGATCCGGATGCCGAATAGACGAGTTATCATTTGACCTCCTTGATTTTTAGGTCTTTGGGAATCTTGGACTTTCGAATTCGATGGGCAGTTTGGGGTTTAATTGGGCGTCGCTTATCTGGCTCCCGGAATTTTCCGTCACTGTCACGTTTCACGATATTTACATTAGAGGCGTCCGGATGACTGTCTCAAGAATGTGAGCGCGTGGGGACTGCGATACGAGAAACAGGATTAAATCCGCGACTTCTTCTGGCAAGGTTAGATGCTCGATGACATCGTCCGGATGATTGTCTCGGCGCATCTTGGTGTCGACGGGTCCCGGACACACCACACTTGCTTTGACACCGTGTGGACGTCCCTCGTTATTGGTGGTCTCGGTAAAACCGACAACCCCAAATTTGGCGGCGCAGTACGCCCCGCCGTTGGGGTGCCCAGTTTTGCCGGAGACTGACGAGACGTTGACGATATGTCCGGACTTCCGCTCGCACATGTGACTGAACACTGCCTGCGTGCAGAGGAAGACACCCTTGAGGTTAACGGCGATATTGAGATCCCAATCCTCCTCACGAATCTTAGGAATCGAGTTGTGGATGGCGACGCCCGCGTTGCTGACGAGAATATCGACCCTGCCGAATCTGTCGAGCGTCCGTTTCACCATCGCGTCCACCTGCGATTTTTGCGTTACATCGGTTGGTATTACAAGGGCTTGGCGACCGAGTGCACATACCTCGGCTGCGACGGCTTCAATCTCTGAGGGCGTTCGCGCCGCAAGCACCAGATCTGCCCCCTCCTGCGCAAAGGCGAGCGCAGTTGATTTACCAATTCCGCGTCCCCCACCGGTAATAATTGCAACTTGGTTCTCGAGTTTCATCGGTGCGATTTTCCCTTCAATTAGTGGAAATATGCCTTAGCTTGGCTCATTTATTTCCCGGTCTCGACAGCGTTTTCTTCGATGTAATCGAAATTGATGTCGTAGCCTAGTCCCGGCCCCTGTGGCAGATAGACGTATCCCTCGTCGTCCATAAAGTCAATCCTCGAATTCAGCCAAGGTTCGACTTCATCGTAGTCGATAAACGGGTGGAGGAGCCCCCGCTCGTAGAATTCGCCGGGGATACCCATTGCGCCTAACACCTGGAGATTTCCAGCTCCGCCGCCGTGTACCTCCATCGCCATGCCAAACGACTCTGCCAGATGCACAATTTTCATCAACGGCGTAATCCCTCCCACATCTCCCACACCGCCTCGCAGGATGTCCGCAGCACCGCGCAGAATCCACTCTGCTCTGGTGTACATCTTTCCCTCAGCGGTTTCGGGTCCCACAACCGGGATATCCAACTGTTCTGCCAGCCACGCATAAGAAGAGGTGCTGTGTTCATCCATCGGCTCCTCAAACCAGTAGTAGTTGAGCTTCTCAAGTTCCCTGCCGATATAGAGTGCCTGCTCCCGACTGTAGTAATGGTAGCAGTCCAGCATCAGAGGAACATCGTCACCGACCGCCTCTCGCACGGCGGCGCACGCTTTGACATCCATCTTGGGGTCGGGGGCCCATGGAATGGGTGGCATCCAGGTGTGCAGCTTGATCGCCTTGTAACCACGCTGCATGCACCACTCGGCGAACCGAGCGTAGTCATCTGGGCTGCTGAGCCCCCCTGGCTCTTCGTCGCCGCACATGGTGCTGGCGTAGGCGAGGACTTTGTCTCGATAGCCCCCTAGCAGCTTATAGACCGGCTGATCAAAGCAGCGACCCGCAAGATCCCACAGCGCCATGTCCGCTACACCGATCACATTGTCTGTGAGGTCTCGATGGATTCGCTGCCAGTGCTTGAGCCGTTGCCATAGTTTTTCACGATAGAATGGGTCTTCCCCAACCAGCGCGGGCTTAAAGATCTGCTCCGCGATGGCGGAGCTACCACCAAAGGCGTAACCCTCCAGGCCTTCGTCGGTAATAATCGTGAGCAGCACTTGAGTTGCATCGTGTTCAGGCCCAGGATGTCCGTGGCCCTCGGAGTCACTGACCTTGTTCGTCTTATATTTGAATGTTTGGGTTTTTATGTCTACAATCTTCATGATTATTTGCCTTTTACGTTTTACGCATCACATTTCACTTGCGCAGCTTCTCAATCATCCCAAACAGATTTTGGAGACAAATCCGAGACGCTTCCTCCCCTGCCTCGGAGAATGCAGTCCCACCTGGGCGGTTGAGGAGATCGTCCTCGATCTTTAAGGTTGGACGCCAATGCGTTTCCAAGCAGAGGTGTCCCTCGTAGCTGTCGTCAACGAAGGCTTGAAGCTGTCCTTGCCAATCAATCACACCTTCACCGACCGGGACCGATTCCATCTCACCCGTTTCAGGATTTTTGCCAGCATCCTTTAGGTGGGCATGCACCATCAGCGGCTTGAGCCTTTCATAGGCGTTGGGATAGGGCGGTTCGCCTTCCGCATGGGCTTCGTTCGCTGGGTCCCAGATAGCGCGAATGTTGGGAGAATCAATTTCGCGGATAAATCGCTCTGTCAGTACCGCAGTTGATAGGGAGGTGGAGGCTTCGTTTTCCATCCCTAGGATCATCCCCTCCCCACTCGCCATCCGCAACGGTTCGTCATAGGCAGCGATAATCTCGTCCCACCGTTCCTCGACGTTATCCGTTTTCCAAAAGACGAAAGTGCGGATAAGGTTGATATCAAACGCATTCGCCACCTCGATGCACCGCTTAAGAATCCCAAGATGTTCCGCTCGTTCCTCCGCATTGTCAATGTCACACTTGAAGAACGGCGAGGCGATTCCGACGATTTGAACTCCTGTTCCATCAAGGATTCGTTTTATTTCATTGATATCGCCCTCTGTTAATTCCTGCGGTGGCTTATCCCACACAGATCGGATCTCGATTGAGTCGAGGTTTAACTCCTTTGCGACATTGACGACCGTTTGAAAATCTTGCGATATTTCATCACCAATAACGCCTATCTTAAACATTGTTTTCTCCTTATGCGCAAAGCGCAGTGAATTTTTACATTTGCGCTCCACTCAACGATATGAATGCTCTCCATCGGGGAAGACTCCTTGCTGAACTTCTAGTTTATAGTGCGTTACAGCCCGGTGGATTTCTTTCCGCATGTTTGCATACTGCTTGACGAATGTCGGCGATCGATCGAAGAGCCCAAGTATATCATGCAGGACCAACACCTGCCCATCACAGTCAACCCCCGCTCCGATGCCGATTGTCGGAATCCCCAACGATTGCGTGACTTGTCTACCTAGTTTCCCTGGAATAGATTCCAGGACGATTGCAAAGCATCCTGCAGCTTCAAGTGCCTTTGCGTCATCAGCAATCAGCAAGGCTTCGGACTGCTTACGTCCATGCACTCGAAATTTCTCACTCGTTTGCGGCAATAGCCCAACGTGCCCCATCACCGGAATGCCATGACCGACAATGGCTTTTACAATCTCCGGCTTGTTACCCTCAAATTTAACCGTATCGGCACCGACATCACAGAGGGCGCGTGCGTTTTTGACAGCTTGGTCCGGCGTTTCATAAGCGCGATGCGGCAGATCGGCAACCAGTAAGCACTCTGTGTTAGCTCGTGCCACAATTCGGGTATGGTGGAGCATGTCCGCCATCGTCACCGACCGCGTATCTTCGTAGCCTAAAACTACCATTCCGAGCGAATCGCCGACAAGGATAATGTCGATATCAGCATCGTTGAGGATACGGGCGGTGGGATAGTCATATGCCGTCAGCATCGCAATTTTTTGTCCCTTTTGTTTCATTGACTGAATGACATCAATTGTTTTTTTCATTGCTATCTCACGTTTCTCTTTTCTTATCCCAGTAAGAAATCAAGGTGCTTCCGAACCATAGTGCATCCTCAATTGATACCCGATTTGTTTTGAAAACTTCACGGTCTTGATCCGTCGTCTTTTATTATTGTTTTTATTTTCTGCTCAGAGTTCAAAGACACACTCCATCAACGCCCACCATTCCTCTGGCTTTCTTTCAGGCACTGGCTCTTGATAGGTCCGCATCAGCTCATCCCATTCACGGCAGCACGGATGCTGTTCCAAATATCGTGGGAAATCCTTTTCAACGTCGAACTCATCGATGGTTTCCATCGCCATGAACATCCGGCGGCCGAGTAGGTAGATATTCATTTTCGTGATGCCGATTGTGTGTAGGCTCTCTACGACTTCGGGCCAAACGTTGCTATGATATACTTTGTATTTTTCGATAATGTCTGGATCATCTTTTAGATTGATTGTCAAACCGAAATGCTTCATTTTCGTCTCCTTCATTGTAGAAATGGTTCTGCCGTTGAGCGAGATCTCAGCATAATTATCACTGAATTATAGCAATCTGTCAATAGCAAATTTCATAAGCCAGTATTCCTGTTGACATAGAATCCCGTAGTAAGTATAATTCAGTAGGTTGTTAGGTACAGTGGAATTGTCAGAGAAGAAGCGGTGAAAGTTGATAAACTGGTATTGACAAGAAGATAACTATGTCAAAAAAACACAAGAATAAAACAGCTAACAAGAAGAAAGACCCACAGATTGAGAGTGATTTCATCAAGAGTCAACCAATAGACAAACCTGTAGAAGAACGAAAGAAATTGAAGGGAAAGTTTTATGAAAAAGAGCTCGCGCGGTTGCAGAGACAGTTAGTCAAACTTCAAGAACATATCCAAGACAAAGGCTTAAAAGTGGTCGTGATTTTTGAAGGACGTGACTCCGCAGGCAAGGGGGGAACCATCCAGCGAATTACGGACCCGCTAAATTCGCGGATGTACCGGGTCGTCGCGTTGGGCACCCCGACTGAACGGGAGAAAACACAATGGTATTTTCAACGATATGTTCCTCATCTGCCGGCTGCCGGTGAGATGGTGATTTTCGACCGAAGTTGGTACAATCGCGCCGGAGTTGAGCGGGTAATGAGCTTTTGTACTGAGGAAGAATACCATGAGTTTTTGGGTTCCTGCCCGGAATTTGAGCGAATGTTGGAGCACTCCGGGATTATTTTGATCAAATATTGGCTATCTGTAGATGCGGATGAGCAGGCACGTCGTTTCAAAAGGCGGATCGAGAATCCGTCTAGACGCTGGAAAATCAGCGAAATGGATCTGGAATCTCGTAGAAGATGGATTGATTACTCCCGAGCCAAAGATGAAATGTTTAAGTATACAGATATCAAACAAGCACCTTGGTATGTGATTGATGCCCATGACAAAAAGCGTGCGCGGCTTAACTGCATTCACCACCTGTTGAGTCTGATTCCTTACGAAGCCCTGCCCTATGATAAGTTAAAATTACCACCACTCCAAGAAGATACCGGATATGTACGGCCCCCCATCACAGATCAAACCTTTGTGCCAGAAATGTATCCTTGAGTTCGTAAACCCTCAATCCAACTTCTTATATATTATCCCCTCCTCGACTCCGCCCCCCTGAGAGTCTACAACCCTGATTTCATCGAAGGTTCAAAGCAACTTGGATAAATATATCCAAGCCACGTCTGTAGTTATGTAGTGGAGTTGTCGATCCACTGTGAGTGGCGATTAACTCGATTTAGCTCCCATCCCCGCGGTTTTCAACATTCCCTATGAGTGGCAACTTGTGCTATAAATATTTACTTAACACAGGTTTTGTATACCACATATAGTCGTTTATTTCTAAAAAAAGCACTATATATTGTGGAACTCTCAATTTTTTGTAACTTTTGTGCAATTGCTAACGTTTCGTATGACGATCTTACCAATATGAATACCTATTTATTTTATTGCACTGTTGTACTACTAAGGAGAGCTCAATGCCCAAACACCATACTTACGTCGCAACCTGTATAAAAGAGGCACCGCTCCAGTGGGGAGTCGAACTTGAGGCATTAGACAATCCAGTACCGTCCAAAATTGTGCGGTTTCCAACTTTGGCGCAGCCGCTTACCCAGACACCGCATTTTCAGTCCGACTGCGATCCGATAGCCTATTTTCGGCAGCTGGTCAAAGGTATGCCAGAGATGCTTCGAGACTATCACGCACGGACCCTCAAGCAGATTCAGGGGCAAATGGATCAATTGGAGGTAGGCGATTGTTGTCATGTCAAGATTTCATACATCGATAGTAGAGGCGGTATCAGTCCTTATAAATATAACATCGAGCTTATTGATACCTCACCTCGTGAATCGCAGCACAATTGTTCAGGCACAGCCGAACCAGAAAATGTGGGGTTACCTTCTGCTGCACCGAGCATGGATAACCTCTACCCTTCTTTTATGGATGAGATAGGGTCAAATTGGGATGAATCCGGTGACCTCCCTCGCGATGAGCAGTTGGACTCGCCGATTAACAACGACACAGATCCACTTGAACTCATCACTCAGTTACACGAGGAGATTCAGGAACTACAAGGAGATTTGGACCGGATCAAAGAAAAGATTGCGGAAGCAGTGGTTCCGGCTTGCCAAGGTTTGGGTCAGCAGGTAACGACGAGTTTAGAGCAAGCTGCGATGGAACGCACAGAAGTTGAGGAAGTAGAGGGAACTATCCCAGCTCTACCGGCGACAGAAGACAACCAACGAAAGGAAATACTCCTCAATTTAGACGAGCAGTGTACGATTGAATACATAATCAATCAGCAGAGAGTCACCGAATCGCAGCTGAGAGATGTGTGCCATATCTCCAATCCGGTCCGCGTGATGAACCATTTGATAGAAAAGATGGAGCAGTGCAATTTCCCTTGGATTTCGGTGGAAGAAAGCGAAGATGGAGAGCTCATTTATTTGTGGCAGGCTCCGGAATAAAAAAACGTGAAACGTGCTTAGAACCTCTATTAGGTCTATTCACGTTTCACACTATTCGCGTAGATGTCGGCGATAATTGCATTTGTTTTTAACCCCACCTCACCCGTACATCGGATTGGCACACCGGTACGCATCTGATTAACGAAGGCTTCAATCAGTCCCGTGTGCATATACGGCAAAGGCGGTTGATCAAATGACTGGCTTTTGTCCTTCATCTGAAGCGTTAGGTTGCCACTGTTGAGTGGATTGCAGCGCAAACTCCCTTCCGTACCGCAGATTTCAACCTCGTCAACAGAAACACCAACGTTCCAATTAATATTCGCGACAGCGTGCGTCCCGTTTTCAAAGCGTAAGGCGAAGACGGTAGAATCGTCAACCGGATAGGGTAAGTGCACGTTTTCTGCGTATCCACACACAGAGTCCACTTCGCCCAACAGGTACATCAGCAGATCGATCCGGTGACTTCCCAGATCCATCAAAACACCCCCGCCACTAATCTTCGGATCAGTGCGCCACGCACCCCACTCATGACTGCTTGGATCATAAGAGGCGGTGTGATTGACTCGCGCTAGTATAACCTCCCCGATCGCACCTGTCTGCATCAATTCCTTCATTTTTATGATATTCGGAAAAAAGGGGCGGTAGTAAGCGATTGTGAACGTGACGTTGTTCTCACGGCAGGCATCGACCATCCGCTGGCACTCGGCGACGTTCATCCCCATCGGCTTTTCACAGAGGACATGCTTCCCTGCCTCCGCGGCGAGAATTGTCTGCTCGCAATGCAGGTAAGGCGGTGTTGCGATATAGACTGCGTTAATCTCGTCATCCGCTAGCAGCCCTTCGACCGTGTGATAAGCGCGTTTTGCGCCATGTCTTGCTGCAAATCCCTCCGCCTTCCCTCTATCGCGGCGCATCGCCGCAATTAGTTCAGAGCCATCAACCGTATAGAGCGGGGGCCCCCCTTTATACTCCGCCACATCCCCACAACCAAGTATTCCCCATCGTAGTAATGCCATATCTTCCTCGTCGTAAATCGAATGAGTGAGCTGTTGACTTTCGTCCAATAATCTCTTACGACTGTAGCCGTTTCAACCAATTTTGAACGCGGAGTTGCAGAAACGCCCGCGCCCGACCTGACCAGAGATAGTCAAGCGTCAATCCTCGAAAAATTGGCATAGGACTCATCTGAAGGCGCAGGTCCTCGGTGAACTCTTCAAGCGATTGATCGCCCAGCCCGTGCGACAATCGCCTCAATAGGGTCGCCGCATCGGCAAGATTTCTGACAGCGTCCTGCGTTTCCGCGAGGGCATTGAGTCCTGCTACTGCGTCCTCCAGATCTTGTTCCCGTCGATCACTCCACCACCGATCAAGCGACTCCACCGCTGATGCAAAACGGATACCATCATCTCGAAGCTCGTCTCGCCGGTGCGGATTGCAAATATACTCGCCAAGCCCTGTGAGCACAGATTCTCTCGACTGCGTGGGATTCAATTGCCTACGAAAAAAATAGTAATCTCCCGGATACTGCGTATAAGGCGTCAGTCGATAGGCAAGCGAGGCGGTGTGTTTTTCTTCAAGCCCCTTTTCGAGCCATGTATCAATCTGTCGCAATTTGGGCTCAGGCAAGATGTTATTCGACTCAAATCCACCCTCCGGGTCAAGGAAGAACGCAAGCGGCAAAGGGACCAACCCACCCTCTCGCATAATGTCAATCGTTTCATATTCGACGCTCCTGATGATTACTGCGCTCCCTTCGGGGAGTTCTGCTGCAATTCGACGGCGCAGATTTGGGTGCGGCGCGAAACCGTTTTGCCCGGCTTCGATATTTTCAATCCACCAAGGGCAAGCCGTGGTCGCTGCTCTGCCGTTAATGACCTTAGACAAGGTGTGCAGGGCATCCAACATGACCCGTAGGTAGTCCCGGCATTCTGAGCAGATACAAGCCCCCGGATCCGCGAACCAGAGAACAAAGCTATCCGTCACATCCGCGAAGGTATCAATCAGATATTCCTGATAAGGGATAATACGTTCTTTCCCACGCTGCCAGCAGAGAGTGATTCCAGTGTAATTGACATCTTCGGCTCGCAATTGGGGGTAGCGCAGCCACGTCGAAGGCGGTACAGTCCCGCTTGAAAATCCGACATGGGTTTCCATCCCCATCACGCGGGCATACGCCAATGCATCATGCCAGACCTGATAACGCCACGCATTGGAAGCCAACTCCGGCTCGTCCGGGTGGTAATACTGCGTGGACCAAATATAGAGATTCAACAAATTACAGCCAGCTGCATTGAGCAGCTCAATATACCATTTCCAATCATCGAGACTCCAAGTATCCGTTGTCAGTGGCGCGATGTTCCACGGAATACTTGAAGCATACACCCCCCGTATTGTGTACGGCGTGTCATCGTCAGCGAAATTACGAACCATCCGAAACTGGACATCGTCGCTAGTCCGTCCGACGAGGCGATACCCCTGCTTGGCATAAACCCGAAGTGCGCGATAATTCTCCCGATAACAGGTCAGCGCGAGTCCCTGCTCCCCACGCTCGCGGGCAATACCCTCAATCCGTGCCATCAACCTTTGACCGATTCCTCTGTTGTGGAAGGCATCAACGACCCCAATGCCCAAGCTCGGATAACCATCTCCTCCTCCGCCGCGATACCAGACATGCCCGACCAATTTTTCATCACTAAACGCGCCGATATGGACGCAGCTTGGGTTGTGGAGTTCTCCTGCAATCGTGGCAACTGTACCTTGATCAAAGGGGTATGGATGATAAAAATAGCGGCTTGCCCCGGAAAGTCCCTCAAAGAAGGCAGAAATCTTCGGAACATCTGCATCAGCGAGGGCGCGGATGGTTAAGTTTGTTGTGTTGTCGCCCATAATGTTCTCTCTCGTTGGACGGAGAAGCATCTTCGATTTAGCCCGAAATTCCGCCTGTTGCACGCAGCAGGGTTTCCTGCACAAGCAGTTCATGTGACATCGGTCGATCCGGTGGTTGTTTTCCCTCGATGGTTGCTATAAAGGCATCCAATTCCAGTTCATAGGTTCTACCACGGCCCTCCCCATCTATCTTCACAAACTGCTCACCTTCTTGGTAGCCATCTTTCGCTTCCGTCAGGCAGAGGCGGACTTGCAGACCGGGTTCAAAAGGTTCGACAATGATGGCACTCCCCTGACTGCCATACACTTCAAAGCGGCGCGCCGTTGGTTGGGTCTCCATCGCGGCGATGTCGATAAAAGCAAGGGCGTTCTCAAACTCAAAGACCCCTAGGGTATTATCCTGAAACGCCGAAACTGAGCCGGTGTCGTTCCGTAAAAACGAGGTGACTTTCACCGGACGACCCAAGATCCAGACAACCTGGTCGAGCATGTGACCGCCCAAATCAAAAAAGATGCCTCCATGATGCGTGTCGCTGATCCGAACTCGGGCATCCTCAGCTATATACGTGGACATATGGGCCCGCACGGCGAATACATCGCCCAAAAAGCCCGACTTCGCCCAGTTGGCAACCTGCTTGAAAGCCGAATGATAGCGCAGCATATAGCCCATCTGAATGAGCAGTCCCTTATCTTCCGCCGCCGCGACGACCCGTTGCCACTGCGTCCAGTTACCGCCGGCGGGTTTGTCGTACCAGACGTGCTTGCCAGCGACGACAATCTCCTCAGTCTGATCGAGACTTTCTGCGTTAAGCCCCTCAGAGGCAATTGCCACAATACTCTCATCATCCAACATCTCGCTTTTGTCATCGAACCAGTGAACGCCCGCAAAAGCACCACCCGATCCTTCAAGTGCGGCGCGTTGTTGCGGGTCAGGTTCAAAAACCCCCGCAATTTCGACATCGTCATTCAGCTGCATCGCCTGCAATTTGCCGGAGGCGTGTCCATGTTTGGTTCCATACTGAGCCATTCGTATTTTTGCCATTTTGCTCTCCAAAATTTTCGTTACGGGTTCGTTCCGATCCAATCGGGATTTATAGCCACTCACCCCAAAGAGTTAATGAATTCAACTTTGCAAAGGTTTGGGCACTCCGCAGGGGTCAATACGCTCTAACTATACTTGGAAATCCGTACGGTGTCAAGTGCTTTGCGTCGATTGAGTCGATGGTAAGAATTCCCGCTTGTGCACAGTGTGATGATAGAGTATCATAGACGGGTAACCCATCCATATTCCGCAATAAACTCATTCCATACTATTGAGAGGAAACCTCATGCAGAACTCTTCAAGCTACGGCACAATTCTTATTGTCATCGATGGTTGCCGCCCTGACGGCATACAACAGGCGGATACACCAAACATCGATACCCTGATTGCACGTGGGGCTTATACTTTCGATGCACAGAGCGTTGTCCCATCCTCCACGCTGCCATGTCACACTTCGATGTTTCGCGGCGTAACCCCATCACGGCACGGTATCACAACCAACACGTGGGTTCCGATGGTGCGCCCGGTTCCGAGCATCGCTGAATCTGCTCACGCAATGAAACGGAAGACAGCATTTATCTATAATTGGGAGCAGCTTCGGGATTTGGCAGCACCGGGATCCTTGGATTTCTCCTATTTCAGAGAGAACCTTGGCGACCCGGAGGGCGACGTAGCGATAGCGCAGATCGCAGCGGAACACCTGACTGTCGAACAACCGGATTTCTGCTTCGTCTATTTGGGCGTGGTGGATATTGTGGGACATCGGCATGGATGGATGTCTACGGAGTATATTGAACAGATTGGTATTGCAGACCGAGCAATCGGAATCCTATTGGAACAACTCGAAAAGGCGAATCTTTTAGGGCGTTACTTTATCCTCGTCCAGAGCGACCACGGCGGGCACGGAAAGAGCCATGGGACAGATCTGCCGGAAGATTTGACGATTCCGTGGATTGCAGCCGGACCGAAGATTAAGCAGCTCGGCGAGATCGAAGGACCAGTACGCATCTTTGACACCGCGCCAACGCTCGCTCACGTTCTGGATTTACCTATGTCGGAAGAATGGGAAGGCCAGCCAATTCTGCAAATCTTCTGATTAGGACGGCAATCAGTTGTAATACAACAGATCAATTGGGTGTTCCCTCGAACGCCAGCACACGCAGGGGAATGGCATCCGTTCCAAGAGCGGGCAGGGGCTGTGCAAAGACGTACACACGGCTCTCGCGGAGATCTTCCAAATGAGCGAGACTCTCGATTAAGGGAATACCCCGGTCAAACAGAATACGGTGGTTAATCAGTTCGCGGCTGCCCGGCACCTCAAGCCCGGGACTGTCGATGCCGAGTAGTTTTATCCCCAGATCAACCAGCCATTGGAGCGCATCAGGTGTGGGATAGGGTGGTCCCCCGCCTTCAGTTGTAGCACGACAATCCCAGTCGAAATAGATAAAGACGATGTCACCCGCCCGGATCCCTCCAGCTTGTGATGCTGCATCCTCAAGACGCGGACGCTCGACAGGCATTGACCAAGGCACATCGCTGAGGTCGAGGATAACCGTCTCGCCGAAGAACTGCTCGACCGGCAGTTCACCAACCGCGGCACCATCCTCGACAGCGTGCAAGGGAGCCTCGACATGGGTGCCTGCATGACCGCTCATCCCAATCTGTGTCACCACATACCAGCGACCCGACGCTGGGGCGGTTTCGGGCTCGCTGACGATACTGTCAATCTGTGTCTCGAACCGAACCCACGGATGCTGCCCCTCACTCGGAACCAACGGACGGGAGAGGTCAACGATGCGGCTGTAGCGGAAAGTCGGTGCTGTCATTTCTTCTCCCCACCTTCACGAGCAAATCGTTTAAGTGTTACTGCGGCTTCTGCGGGCGAACCGTAAGCGGGCAGTTCACCGGTCTGCGTCACTCGTCCATAGTATCCAGCATCGCACAACGCTCGTAGATAGGCTGCGTGCTCTGCCGGGGTTGTCTGCGGACGACCGCGACCGGGCTCGGCAATATGTGCGTGGATTAGGTGTGGACCCGCCGCTGCGAGTGTATCGAATGATTCGTCGTTCAACCGCATGTGGAAGAAATCCGCCATCAACCGGATGGCAGGTCGGTCGACCTCCCGAACCACCTCAATTCCCTCTGGAATTGTATTGATAAGGTTGGCGTCGTCGTAGTTATACGGTTCAAGGGCGACCTGTACCCCGCGTGGCTCACCCAAGTCGGCGCACATCTGGAGGAAGTCATTCACCTGTTCCAATGCCCTGTCACGAGAAAATCCGTCGGGGACGAAGCGAGATCCGCCGCTACCGTAACCGATAACTGGAACCCCTGCCTGCTGCATGGCGTCGAAAAGGCGTATCACATAGTCGCGCACTTCCACGTTGTCAATATCGGGTCCGACCACTTTTGACCGAGCCAAAAAGCCGCACATTGCCGTAACAGGCACCGGTGAAGCCTGAATTTGCTCAAGTGCCCTTTGTTCGATAGTCCCAGCATCCTCGTCAACCCCAAGGAGACCGGGGGAGATTTCAGCGTAGTCATAGCCCCACGCCGCCACATCCTCCAATTGGTCTAGGCTTCCGATAAGAAGTCCAATCTCCATCCCAGCAGCCTGTGTCTGCGGTGTTTCACGACCCATAACTCACACCTCCTTTTATAAATTCCTTGAGTAATATCTTCAGCTCTGTTAAACTAACGGTTGATGCTAAATTCTCAGGTGATTATAACACGATTCAACGCTAGAAAGGATAAGAAATATGCCAACAGATCTTGCACACCACATCCAAGCAACCCCTCTGGTTGACACACATGAACACTTGCGCAAGGAACCGGATTGGCTGGAAGACGGTCCCGATATTTTACAAGACCTGTTTGGGAATTACGTTCCCGCAGACCTCAATACAGCGGGGGCATCGCCCGACGCGATGCAACGCTTGATGGATGCATCAGACCCGGATATCGCTGGACGTTTCAAAGGGATTCAGGAGGCGTGGGAAGCGACACAGTTCACCGGATACGGCGAGGCGGTGCGACTCATTGCAACGCACGTCTACGGAATTGCCGAACTCACTGGAGAAGCTCTAGAATCAGCGGGTGAGAAGATTAAAGCACTACGAAAGCCCGGTGAACGTTATCGTCTACTCCACGATGTAGCCAACCTCGACCATGTGCAGACTGACGACTTCAGTTGGCCCTGTTTACCCGATCATTCCGGGCTGGACTTCTTTCTCTATGACCTTTCATGGGCTGCATTTTGTAATGGACAGATTAACCCGGAACAGATTCACGCTGAGACGGGTGTTGAGGTGAAAGATCTCCGGACGCTGAGACAGGGGATGGAGGCAATCTTTGAAAAGTACGCGCCGTGTGCAATTGCAGTAAAGGCACAGCACGCCTACAACCGTACCCTCAATTGGATCGAACGGAACGATGTTGAGGCGTCAGCTGCACTCTCCCAAGTGTTAAACCAATCCGCGGAGGAGCTTAGCGTGGAAACCTACCTCTGTTTGGGTGATTGGTGTTGGGCGCGTGGGGTCGAGTTGTCGATCAAACACAATCTTCCATTCAAAATTCACACAGGCTACTACGCGGGAAATGATCGAATGCCGGTGCATCGGATTCCTGCTGGGAATATGTGCGAACTCTTTGCCCGTTACTTGGATGCTAAGTTTGTCCTGATGCACATCGCCTATCCCTATAACGATGAGCTCGTGGCACTAGCCAAGCATTATCGCAACATCTGGGTCGATCTGTGCTGGGCGTGGAGTATAGATCCGTATAGCTCCCGTGACTTTTTGCGTCGGTTCCTACACGCGGTGCCCTCGAATAAGATCTTCGCCTTTGGTGGGGATACAGGCTGGCCCACCAGCTCAATGGCGTACGCAATTCAAGCGCGTAACGAGATCCGTCGCGCCCTTGAAGGGGAGATTGCGGACGGCTATATGACCGAAAAACAGGCGATGCAGATTGCTACACGCCTGATGCGCGACAATCAGTTCGCTTGCTTTGACGTGGACGGCACACGCGCGAATATTCGTTCTGCGGTCTGATGTCGATTACGAACCCAAGCGATTAAATGGGTTCGGTTAGCCACTCCCGCTTGCTTCCGATAAAATCGTCGCCTCAATAGCGTTCAGAAACTCGATGGCTTCATTGGTCGCTGGTCGTGTGTTCTGAAATTTGGATTGGTATTCTCTGAGGATCTGATTTAGTCGTATCAGATCCGTCCGACGATCAGCGATTGCTTCTCGGACACGATTAAACTGAGAACGGATTCCTTCGGCGGAGATACCATCCGGCTTCCGCAGCCAGTTACCATCCGGGGCTTTCATCAACAAGTGTGCTTCGACCGCGTCCAAGGCACGCTCCGCCATCCAATATCGCGCCCCTTCAGTCCCATCCAACCTTTGATAAAGCACAACCCCGACGACGGCAATGATTATCGCAACTACTAGCCCGGTCGTCACAACGCGCTGATAACAACCCTTCCTCTGCGCCATATATCACAGCTTCCCCCCACGAATTGTTAAGTCTGCTTGCAACTTCTGGTTGGCAATAATCAACGTGCCGTGTGTGTCAAAAAGCTCAAATTCACCCTCTATGACATCAAAAACAGCGATATCAGCGACCGTCCCGACCTTGAGATGACCGAGCTCAGCTTCACGACCAATCGTCTTTGCCGCAGCAACTGTCGATTTTTCAATGACGTCCCCAAGTGAGAGTCCAAGGCTTAAGAATTTTGATAACGTTGTCGGCAGGTCGTAGACAGGACCGTTGATATTGCCGGAGTGTAGGTCTGTACTGATGACATCGGAGATAAACCCCTGCTCCATTGCGCGTTGGGCGACCTCGTAATTAAAACTCCCGCCGCCATGCCCCACATCGAAGATAATTCCATCTTCGCGAGCTGCCCACGCCTCCGGGATAACCCGCCCCTTATCATCGACGATACAGTCACCATTTCCTTGAAAGCAATGCGTGACAACATCGCCGGGACGCATCAGTTTTAGAATATCGGGAAGCGGAACGCCAGTCCCAATATGCACCATGACCGATGTATCGGCAAGCTCAGCGGCTTCGATTGCGAGCTTCAACGGCTCAACGCCATTATCACCGACTTGGAATTTGCCCTGACGCACTTTGACGCCGACGGTGATGTCACGATTCTGCATGAGCGTGTCAGCGACCTTCTCTGGATGCGCGTATTCAAGTTCGCTCATTTCGCCAACCGGACCATAAACGAGACCGATGCCAGAGATATGGATATAGGTTAATATGTCCGTTTGCGCCGGCTGTGCAATATACTCCCGAAAGCCGGGGAATGTCGCCCAGCCCGGGCTGCCGGCATCAACGATTGTTGTGACACCGGTCATTGTGCAGACCGGATCCGCTTTAATTCCCCATGTCGTGACACCTGCGTAGACATGGGCGTGGATATCCACTAAGCCAGGGGTCACATATTTTCCATTGACGAAAACGGTTTGTTTTGCTTCCCTTGCAGAAATATCATCCTCAATTGTCGCAATCTTGCCATCAAGAATTGCGACGTCGCGTAGGTCATGCAATTTCTGCGCGGGATCAATAACGGTCCCACCTTTGAGTAGTATGTCGTATTTCATTAAGATTATTCCTCCTATACCCCCCGTTTATTTCCCCAAATATCAACGTGAACTCGTGGTGAGTAACGATAGCCGTGTTCCTTACAGATGTCTACAAGCCACTCCTGTTTGGGTGCCAATTCTTCGGGGGTTATGCCTTGGGGCATCAGCACAATGGTCTCTGCGGGAATCGGGATTTCTGTCTGTAGCGCTCGAATCTCTTCGATATCCGCCGGCTGATCAACTACAAACTTGACCTGACATTCGTACCCATTCAGGAATTGGCGGATGACATCGGGGCGGATACGTCCTCGTTCATGTCTACGAAAGTAGCGATTGTCGCTAGGCGGATTGGAATTTTGCAGCTTGGGGCTCATGGAGATGAGGTGCGCTGCCACAGGTGCAAAAATGGTCGCATTCGTCTCGATCGTGATATGATGACCACGTTGTTCAAGCTCTTGGCAGAGCTGGGTCAACTCCTTAACTTGGATGAACGGTTCACCCCCTGTGATGACGACATGTTTGCAATCGTATTTCGTGATTGCTTCTATAGCGTCTGAGAGCGCGATGTCCTTGTTCTCTGGAGTCCAAGAGGTGTAAGCTGAATCACACCAGGTGCACCTTAGATTGCAGTAGCTAGTCCGAAAGAAAACGGATGGCACGCCAATCAGTTTGCCTTCGCCCTGAATTGTATGGAAAAATTCGCTGTATTTCATAGTCAGAAAGACAAAGCCAATTCGAGTTGTTGGTGCGGGGTTGGGTATCCCACCTGATACCCTTTCTGGAGCTTGTCGTGGTAAAGCCGGCTCCACTCTTTCTCAGCTGCATCAAGGTGGGAGTCAAACATTTTCTGCGTTTGCTGAAGACTTCCGTCACGACGACCATAGCGACTGATGACAGCATAACAATCTTCTGTCAACGATTGGGCAAGATAAAGATGATAAACCTTGTCCGATGCCCCCTCCTGATAGTGGAGGTGTGCAACCCGCCTTGAAAGCAATGTTTCATCGAAGGGAAGGAAAATTGCCCCCTTCGAAGGGAAATAGAGGGAAACATTCCAATCCCTATCCATACGGGACCGGTAATTCGCATAAGCGAAAGAGCACAACCTTTCTACATCTGCTGCACGGAATTCAACTCGTTGCTCGGGTATTGAACAGAGTTCATCCAAAACGACAGGCAGCTTTTCTCGAAGAACCTCCGGTGTCTCCCTGACTGAAGAGTGCGCCACCTCTATCCCTACTGCTTGTGCGTCTTCCGAGAATCGCGCCCCCCAATTCGAGAGATTCACCTGAGAAACGCCGGCGGTGTACAACTCCAATCTCATCTGCGCTTCTCCTGCTTTTGAGAGAATTTGCTGTTTCCCGTCAGGCTTCTCAAGGCAGTTTACTTATTGGTATATCTCAAGGGGGAGTAGGGGAAGGCAACCTTTTTACTTCTCCTGAAATCCTGCATATGAAAAAGTTTGCCCTATAGATAATCCTTCCCCTATAATTCATCAGTCCGCAAAAGCTAGACTGTGCCCTCAATGAGTTCAATCTGCACGTTATCGGGTCCTTTGACGAAAGCGATCGGCAAGCCAGACGGTTTAGCGTCTTCAATTTCAGCCCCTTTTGCTTCCATCTCCGCAAGGGTGGCATCAAGGTCTTCTACCCCAAACGCGAGTTGATAA
>JAKZSX010000217.1:0-43841 GCA_047517405.1 Candidatus Poribacteria bacterium
TCCACTCCCTATTTTCGAGACGGACGAGATTACGAAGGTCTTTGGTGAGTAACAGGGAGGTGTCGAAATGAAAACGTTGTTTATTACTTTTTTCATTGGTCTCTGTTGTTTTCTTTCTGCCTGTAATCTTCATATAAGTGATGATCAGGTAGAGAAGGGTAAAAAAGTGGTTGCCTTCAATCTAGATCCTGCAAGAGTATATAAGAATATTGGGACTTCCTATCTAGAGCAAGGTCAGCTTGACCAAGCTATTGTAGCATTCAAAAACGCAGTCCAAATCAATCCTCGCTTTGTCGAAGCACACTACCTGCTCGCCGATGTCTATTCTGTCAAAGGTGAAGGCTTGTTATCACGCACATTTCTTGAGAAGGCGATGGCTTTGGAGGGCAGCTACATTATTGATATTAGGGTGACCGAGGAGACGCATACCATAATTATAGAACTTCCCCAATCCACCGTTATAGGATCTATCGGCCCAATACAACTTCCCTACCCCCCTGAATTTTTCCAAGGTCCAATCAAACGAATGGATGCACCCCACAGGTGATTGAGTATTGTAGAAGTCTTGAACCAATCAACCAATCGTGGAAACTGTGAGAAATGCCAAGAGAATTTAACGTCCCGCTTTTCTACCGAAGCCCTATCATTTCTGTTGTGAAGCAAGCCCGCCGGGTGACTGACCCTCGCAAACGTGACCTTACCCCTTCTGTCTTGGACTTTGGTCCGGTGCGTTTCAAGATCGCGCGTCACTTTGGATTTTGCTACGGGGTTGAGAATGCAATCGAAATTGCCTATCGGACGCTAGAGGAAAATCCGGATAAGCGAATCTTTCTGCTGTCAGAGATGATTCACAATCCTCACGTCAACGCGGATCTTCGCGAGCGGGGCGTGCGATTCCTGTGTGAAACATCAGGGAAGCAGTTGATTCCCTTCGAGGAATTGACGCCTGCTGATGTGGTTATTGTGCCCGCCTTTGGAACAACGCTGGAGATACAGTCTAAACTGAATGAGCGTGGCATTAATCCCTACGCTTACAACACGACTTGTCCTTTTGTGGAGAAGGTGTGGAAGAAGAGTACGGAGATTGGTCGGCAAAATTACACAGTTGTTGTACACGGTAAACGCTACCACGAAGAAACGCGAGCAACATTTTCCCATGCACAATCGGGAGCACCAGTAGTCGTTCTGCTAAATATGGTTGAAGCGAAAAACCTTGCTAAGATGATATGTGGGGAAGCGGACCGGGAGTTTTTCTTTGAGTATTTTGCGGATAGCTACTCCCCCGGTTTTGAGCCAGATCGCGATCTGAAACGTATCGGCGTTGTCAATCAGACTACGATGCTGGCGACTGAGACACAGGCGATTGCCGATCTACTTCGGCAGTCGATGGTAGACCGATACGGCGAGGAGTGTATTGACCAACATTTCGCTGATACGAAAGATACGCTTTGCTACGCGACCAAAGAGAACCAAGATGCGACGCTTGCTCTCATCGAAGACAGTGGCAACTTGGCGTTGGTGGTTGGTGGATACAATTCCTCCAACACTAGCCACCTTGTCGAGTTATGTGAGGCTAAACTGCCGACCTACTTTGTCTGCGACGCCGGGGAGATTGAATCGCCTCGATCTATCCGCCACTGGGACATGCACGCGAAAATTGTGTGCGAAACGACCGATTGGCTGCCCACGAACCCTCCTGATGGTAGGCCTATTGATGTTGTCCTGACGGCAGGGGCTTCCTGTCCTGATGCCCTGCTTGATGACGTGCTGTGTAAAGTAGTCTCTTGGTTCCCCCACACCCTTTCAATTGACGATGTCCTGGCACCCTACCGTGAAAATGAAGGTTCCAATCAGTAACAGATTGGGAAGGTTTCTGCATTGGCTTAATTAGCGCGGATGATTTGCCACGCATCATCCGTCTCTGCGAGGACCAGCGAAAGGATGCCAGAAGTCTGTTTGGCTTTTTCGCTGTTTTTCGGTGCATACTGGAGTGTGTAGATACCATCAACAACAGCGGTATCGTCAATTACATTCCGGTAAATGTTGATCTCTGTCAGTGTCATGTTGATCTGATGATGTGTTTCAAAAAATTCGGCAGCTCTGGCTTGGATATCCTTATATGTCCGCCCGTTGGAATTGTAGTTTACTGTGAAACAAGACATGACCTTCTCAAGGTTGCCGGTGTCATATCCCTCCTCATACTGCTTTAGCACCGCTTTGATCAATTCCTCGTCACTCGGCGGTACTTCCGCCTGTGGAGCGAGTGCCTGAACCAACTTTTGCGCCGTTTGACCCGTTGTGATTGGATAACCCCACACTTCCAATTCCATGACTCGCGCAAACCCTTCGACTTCATAAACCGGTTTTTCCCGCGACATATACTGATAAATCCGCTCCGTATCATTGGTTGACACAGGCACAAGGCGGATCTGTTGGGCAAACAGCTTGCCACGAATGTCGTGCACACGTTTCCCTTTGGTATTATCCCGTGCTGTATATTGCCTGTCTTTCGTGTCACCTGTTGGAATCAATCCCCAGCCGGTTCCATGCCAATATTCAATCCGATAGTCCTTGAGACCGTACTTTGTAGCGGGGTACTGTTCGGAATTGATTGTGTACATGACAATTCGCCGGATGTCAACAGGTTCGGGAAGATTGATTTGCACATAAGGGCGTCTGTTTAGATCTGAGGTGCGTAGATGCTCCAAAGTACACCCCCAGCCGCTGCCTTCATCCCACGTTTCGGAAGAGGTATCCCCATCAATCACCTCCTCGGGTAGGTGATTGGGGAGGTGTTGTGACGCTTCAGTGACTGCCCCTTTGCTGAGCAGAGCGAAATTGCGTAGTTCTGGCGACGGTTCAAAGAGCGTACTTTGCAAGGTTTGGGTTTGGCAACCGATTGTGGTAATGAGCAAAACCCCAACGCCAAGGCAGAAGTAGGTTTTGGATAACATTATCTTTACTCCTTTTAATCAAAGATGGGATGCTTTTTACGAATCTGTACTGTTTGAATGTCTAATCGATTGGGGGTAGGTTCCACTGCGCACTGATACTTCTCTGCATTGAGCGCAATGTCGAATGCTCGCAGGAATTCACCTCTTCGGAAAACGCGTCCGGGGGATCACCGATAGGGTCGTTGACCCGCCAGAGGGCAGTAACACCTGTAATTAAGGGCGTAGCGGATGCCCCCGTTGTTGTCTGATGCCAGTCCATTGAAACAAAGGAGATGGTGTTGTACCCGTCATCAGCGAAGACCTGTTCCCAATTGACGCGCCCAGCGTACTGGAAGGTTTGGGGTCCTGCGGCTCGATTCCATGTGTCGAGGCTGCGGATGACAGCCTGCTCTACCTCTCGGACGGAAACCGGATCGGGGATAGCATAGATGTTGAGTAGGCATTGAATGGGGAGGTCGGTCAATCGTCACCGGGAATTCTGATATTTAAAACCAGCGGCGGTATTCAGCCAGCAGAGTAGTGTCAATATGAAGGAAAGACAGGTTATTCGATAAATGAACATCCTCTTCTCTTCCAGGAAGAACAATGGGGCTCCGATATTTAGGACAAATCTCAACTAGATAGATACTGAAGGGTTCATGGATTTCAGATGCACGAAGGATTCTGTGACACAAATTATAGTCAGCAAACTAGATGTTGTCCATAGGAATCTGCTTTCACTGTGATTTCCGCGGGATCGACTGCTATCTGAAACATTTCCTGACTTGTATCCAATCATTGGTTCATTTACCCTGATGAGATCCCGCTTTGCTAAAGACTTTGTCCCATATTTCCGCGTTCAGCTAAAAACGGTTGATAAAGCATACGGAGTATGATATAATTTAGCCAATCTCTGCTCCATAACCGACTGATTGTGAATTGTTATGAGGGAGATGCAGAGGAATTTTTCTCTCTGCAGGTAAATATCAGTCAAAATTCAGATTGGAGCCATACGTCCAAAGGGAGGACAAAAGCATTGCATCAATACGAAACTATTTTTATTATTAATCCGGATATAGATGAAAGTCAGACAAACGAAGTTATTGAAGGTGTCAAGACGGCTATCGAATCGGGTGGAGGCAAGGTTCTAAAGGTAGATCCATGGGGGAAAAGAAGGCTCGCTTATGCAGTTAAGCAGCACAACGATGGCTATTATGTGCTTCTGGTGTTTGAGAGTAGCCCTGAGTTTGTCGGTCAATTAAACGGGCACTATCGAATTACGGAACGGATTATCAAGCATATCGTTGTCCAGTTTGAAGGGGATCTGGCCGTGCCCACTCCAAGCCATACGTCGGGATCACCGGAAGCAGAAGGTGACTCGACAAGGGCTCGTCCTTTTAAAGATGTTGAGAGCGAAGACGAAGATGAAAACTTTTAATGTTAGTAATACCAATGCTAGTAATACCACTGATGGGATATAGCATCAGACTAAGCATAAGGAGACAATAATCAATGGCGAGTTACAACAAGGTCATACTCATGGGAAATCTTACCCGCGATCCAGAATTGAAATATCTTCCGAGCGGAACAGCAGTTGCGAATTTCGGACTAGCTATGAACGAAACTTACACTGACCGGCAGACTGGCGAAAAGAGGGAAGAGGTCTGTTTTGTTGATGTGGAAGCTTGGGGTAGGCAAGCCGAAATTGCGAATGAATATCTCCAAAAAGGCAGCTCTGTTTTTGTTGATGGAAGTCTAAAATTTGACTCTTGGGAAGCCGACGATGGGACGAAGCGGAATCGACTCAAGGTTAGAGCGTTTCGGTTCCAGTTTATCGGCGGTCGTCAAGACGGTGACGGTGACGGTGGGGGTGGGGGTGCTTACGACCAAGCAGCCCCCGCATCAGCCCCCGCATCAGTCCCATCATCACCTGAGTTTTCAGGGGAACAGGGACCGCCTGCGACTACTGACGACGATATTCCTTTCTAAAGATCGATTGCTACATAAAATTAACGAATATTAGGAATGAAAAGCGGGCGTATTTGATGCCCGCTTTTTCTTCGTTGCTACCAATTGGAGGACTAAAATTTTGGCAAGGGAACAACGCGGTAATACGCGAGGTAATACAAGAGATAACCGCCGGGACAACTTCAGCGATTCTCGGGAGACTCCCTATCGGAGGGGACGCCGCAAACGGTGTCGCTTCTGCATGGACAAGACAGATTTCATTGATTATAAGAGCGTTGAGATACTCAGAAGTTTCGTGACAGACCGTGGTAAAATTCTGCCGCGACGGGTATCGGGTAACTGTGCGAAACATCAGAGGGAAGTAACAAGAGCAATTAAACGTGCGCGTAACATTGCGCTCGTGCCCTTTACGACACAACAGTAGGTCATCGTAGATGAGAGGCTGATTGCACTGCTTCCTCGACTAGATTCATCCATTGTGAATATTCGCTAGTCATAAAAATCGAGAGGCATTTTATGGAAGTTATTCTAAAAAAAACAGTTGAAACGCTTGGAGATGAAGGGGACATTTTAACAGTTGCCAATGGCTATGCACGCAACTATCTAATCCCTATGGAACTTGCAGTTCGAGCAACAGAGAAAAATCGACGGATGCTTGAGCATGAGCGGTTGTTGCTAGCATCCCAAGGTGAAAAAGCAAAAGTAAGGGCTGAAGAGCTTGCAAGCCGTATCTCAGAAGTAACTTGTACAATCGAAAGGCGTGCTGGAGAAAACGATCGGCTTTTTGGATCAATTACCTCGATGGATATCGCGGAGGTGCTTGCGAGCCAGGATATTGAGGTCGATCGGCGGAATATTGAATTAGATGAACCTATCAGAGAGTTGGGTGTATTCATGGTTCCCATCCGCTTCCACGCTGACGTTACCGCAAATATTCAGGTTGTTGTTGTTCGTGAAGAGACACCGTGACGACCATATTTCGCAATCTGTAAACTCCGGGTTTGAACGATGAATACCAAAACTACCGAACCCCTTCACGATAGGGAATCGGAGCAAGCTGTGCTTGGGGCGATGATGGTAGATAGCGCGGTGATTCCCCGTGTGCTCGCTATCCTCGGTCATACTTCGGAGATTTTTTTTACCGCGGATCATCAGCTCATTTATACGGCGATTCTTGCAGTTTATGAACGTCATAACAAGGTGGATGCACTCCTTGTATCGGATGAACTCGAAAGAAAAAACGATCTCAATCGAGCGGGTGGAGATTTGTACCTCTATGATCTCCAAGCCCGGATTGTCGAAACAGAAAGTACCGAGTTTTATGCACAGATTGTTCGGGAAAAATCAACGCGCCGGCAGTTAGTGCAAGCAGGAGAGCAGATTAGCAATCTGGCGCGTGACCAGGAACAGGAGCTTCGGGAGGTTCTGGATCAAGCTCAGGAAGGAATCTTTCGTCTCGGTCAAACGGACAATGACCAAGGGTTTGTATCAATCGGTTCTATTGTCAAAGAAACCTTGGCAGGGATCGAAAAACTCTTTCATAAACAAGATCAATTTGTCGGTATACCGACGGGCTTTACTGACTTCGATTTAATGACCTCGGGGTTGCAGCGTGGTGATTTGATTATTATTGCGGCGCGACCCAGCATGGGCAAGAGTACATTAGTGCTGAATATGGCGCAGAATATCGCCATTGAACAGGAACTACCAGTCGCGATATTCAGTCTTGAAATGCCCACGCAACAGGTGCTAATGCGGATGCTGGCTGCTGAAGCCCGAATTGACTTTAGTAACCTTCGTACTGGAAACTTAACAGGCGAGGATTGGGCAGGGTTGACGCAGGCAGTCAGTAGCCTGATATCCGTACCAATTTTTATTAATGATACAAGAGGGATTACCGTACAGACGTTACGTGCAGAAGGTCGCCGCTTGAAAGGGGAACACCAGAACCTTGCGGTAATTATCGTCGATTATTTACAGCTGCTGAGTGGTTCGGGTCGATATTCCGGACGGGTAGAAGAGATTTCTGATATTTCCCGTGCGCTCAAGACCCTCGCATGGGAACTAGATACACCAATTATTGCGGTCTCTCAGCTGAGCCGTGAAGTTGAGAAACGTCCGGATAAACGTCCACTGTTATCCGATTTACGAGAATCTGGAGCCATTGAGCAGGATGCCGATATAGTTGCATTCTTATATCGAGAAGACTATTACGATGAGAATGCGGACGACCAAGGAACTGCCGATCTGATTATTAAAAAGCAGCGTAATGGTCCAACAGGGACAGTCAGATTGGACTTCTATAAAACACAGATGCGATTTGCTAACATGTCGTATTAGCCGGAGCAGAATTATTGAACCCTTTCCGTGCGACCTTTATCTCGTATGCTGCCTTATGAATGACCAACCACCTATCCACCGTCAGACGTTATACGATTCACGCAACTTCTTAGCCCGTCTTATTGGTTCTCTGGGCGACTGGGTCCTAAACTGGATATCAGAGCTTGGGAGTGCAACTATGTTGGTTTGGGAGACTTGGTCGTTAGCCTTTAAGCCTCCACTTCAACTTAGGCTGCTGGTTCACCAGTTGTTTTTGATTGGTGTCAATTCGATATCGGTTGTACTGGTTTCCGGACTTTTTACCGGCATGGTATTGTCAACACAGGGATATCACCAACTCAAGCAGATTTCCGCGGAAGGAACGTTGGGTCAGTTTGTCTGTGTGTCTGTGGTCAGGGAACTTGGACCGATGGTTACTGCTTTCGTGCTTGCCGGACGGATCGGGGCATCAATTACAGCGGAACTTGGCACGATGAAGGTGACTGAACAGATAGACGCGCTTGAGGTGATGGCAACTAACCCGGTCAAGTACCTCGTCGTTCCCCGTTTTCTGGCGTGTGCGATCATGCTGCCAATCCTGACCCTTTTTGCAATTGTTTTTGGAATTGTTGGTGGCTATCTCGCAGCCATTATCCTGTTTGACATGAACGGCATTTTTTTTCTTCATCTAGCGCAAGCCAGCTTGTTTATCAACACTATTATTATCAGTATTGTTAAGGCATCAGCGTTTGGGATGGCGATCGCTTCGATTGGTTGTTACAAGGGATTTACAATATCTTCAACAGGTGGTGCCGAAGGGGTCGGCAAATCCACAACAGGTTCAGCGGTGACCTCACTGATTACCATCTTAGCCTTGGATGCGGTTTTGAACCATTTACTTTATACGGTTTGGGGATTGCAGTAGCCGGCGAAACGGACCGAAGAGCAAGATCTGTCAGCGTTATACTCTTCACCTAACTGCGTTGTGACTCTGCTGTAAGTCAAATGATTTGGATTGAAAATCTTTGGAAAAATTTTGACAACAAAGAGGTTCTCACCGGTTTGGAGCTTTACATCCCTCGCGGCGAGACCTTGATTGTTATGGGACGAAGTGGCTGCGGGAAAAGTGTGCTGCTCAAACTGATTACCGGGCTAATGCAGCCGGACCACGGGCAAATCTGGATTGATGGTGTAGATATCACGACACTGACACGAAAAGCCTTGAACCGTACCCGGCAAAAACTCGGCATGCTTTTCCAATCGGCGGCTCTTTTTGATTCCTTGACAGTTGGGGAAAATGTCGGTTTTATGGTCTCCCAGCATATGGGACTCAGTAAGCGTGAAATCGACGACATTGTGGCTGAAAAGCTACACTTGGTTGACCTAGATAATACCCAGCACCTGAGACCTGCAGAATTGAGTGGCGGTATGCGAAAACGAGTGGGGTTGGCTCGCGCTATTGCCTGTAACCCAGAGATGATACTGTACGATGAGCCGACGACGGGATTGGATCCGATTACAGCGCTCGAAATCAATCGACTGATAAGGGATTTGCATCAGAAGCTGCAGGTGACTTCTGTTGTTGTGACACACGATATGGATAGTGCGTTTTCAGTCGGGACAAGGATGGCGATGATGCACCAAGGTAAGGTGATTGCTCACGGAACCCCAGATGAAATGTGGAAGATTGATAACCCGGTTCTGCAGCGATTTATTTCTGATGAAAACCATCATCGGAATTGACAATTACAAATGAGGTGATTGATGGAGTCGTGGAGCGTGCAGCTCAAGGTGGGACTTGTTGTTATCATTGGTATTATTCTCCTTATTATTCTGGTAGTAAACGCCGCTAATTCCCCTTGGAGCGTAAGTGGTGAGTTGTTGCGGATTAATTTTAATAACGCTGGTGATCTCCGCGTTGGTGCTAAGGTTCAACTTGCCGGTGTGCAGGTTGGCAAAATTACTAGTATTGAACTCAATAAGGAGGGCACCCGTGTTGAAGTTCATATACGTGTCAAGGACGCTTTTCAAAGGCTTCGCCAAGGATGTCAGGTAAAAGTTGGTGTTATCGGTTTTGTCGGCGAAGCGTATATTCATTTAACTAACGGTCCCGTTGGAAACCCGAATTTAAAACCGGCGGACCTCCCACTGACAGGAGAAGGTCCACGCGACATTGCGGCGATGGTTGGAAAGGCAGAAGACATTGTTGACCAAGGCACACAATTTCTCGAATCTGCAAACCGGTTCATGGAATCAAATCAAGAGAACATTAGCACAGGTATTGTGGAGATGAGAGCGCTCATCGAGCAAACGAGTCGTGCTTTAACGGAGATAGCTGAAGGTACAAATGAAACAGTAAAAAATCTGAATCGTATCGCAGCGGAGAACGATTTTCGTTTGGCGCAAACCTATAAACGGCTCAACCGTCTGATGGATAGGTTAGAAAGCGACACTTTGCTAATCAGCAGTCAGATTGGCGATATCAATCGCGCTGTACTGGAGTTGGTAAATCGGAACTCGTCCCCTGTGGAACAACTAATCTCTGACTTACAAACGGGTGCTACTAACTTTCGTCAGATCTCTCAGCAGTTGGATCAAGATCGGGATAGGTTGATCACTGGACTTTCGGATCTGATTGCACAAAGCCAAGAGGTCATTACGACCGAAAAGCGCAAAGTCGATCATCTGCTCGAAAACCTCATCAATACCGCTCAAGAGTTAGATGTACTGCGCGATGATCTGGCTCAACTGCTTCATACAGTCCAGCATGGCGAAGGTAGCATCGCTCAGTTGTTGAACGAACCGGACGCGCTTGATGAAGTGCGGAATACGGTAAAAACAGTAGACGATACAATGCTCGCGTTCCAGGACCTATCTCGGCGGTTAGATCAAGGGTCGGAAAAACTCAAGATACCAGAATTCGGTTGGGACTACGAACTCCGTTATTTAAGCCTTGAGGAGAGCCTACACAACGAATTAGGCGTTTTACTATTTGCTTCGGGCAATCAGCGGTACCGGTTCGGCTTAGGAACGCGTGAAGAAGAGATAAAGCTGGACTTCCAGTACGGTTATGACTTCACGGATAATCTACGAGGTCGCGTTGGGTTCATGCGCTCAAGGGTTGGCTTAGGATTCGATGTATGGCTGCTCTCCCAGAAACTGGGTATCACAGTTGAGGGAACGCGTCTGACTAGCAAGAACCCGGAATTAGGCACGGAATTGGCATGGCGGTTCTTGCCGTATGGACAAATTGTTATCGGCGCGGAAGATCTGACATCAGGTGATATCCGCTATACAGCGGGGCTTCGGTTTTCATCGAGAAACTGGTAAGCTGACTTAGGCGTTGGGACGTCAAATGGCAAAAGCGGGTCGACAGTTTGTTTGTCAGGAATGCGGGCATGCCTCTATCAGATGGCTTGGTCGCTGTCCGGAATGTGAGCAGTGGAACACTTTCGTTGAGGAGATCGAGGAAGTGGCTTCTACACACCCTCGGCTCGCAGCGCAGCCGGCGAGCGATCCGGTACCCGTTACGCGGGTCGCTGCGAGTGAATCAGACCGACAGCTGACAGGGATTGGTGAATTCGATCGAGTCCTCGGTGGCGGGGTTGTACCGGGATCTGTCGTGTTAATCGGGGGCGATCCGGGAATTGGCAAATCGACGATACTGTTACAAGTTAGTGACGCATTGAGTCGTGGTTATGGAGAGGTGCTGTATGTATCGGGCGAGGAGTCTGTTGCCCAAACAAAGCTGCGGGCAAACCGGCTCGGCGTTGCTTCCGATCTGCTATACGTCCTGTGTGAAAATAACTTGGAGCAGATTGAAGCACATATTACCCAGCTCAATCCCCGTATGGTTGTTATCGATTCGATTCAAGCGGTCCACCTCCCCGGATTACAATCAGCACCGGGTAGCGTAACGCAGGTTCGTGAAAGCGCAGCGCATTTATCGGTTATCGCCAAAAGTAAAAATATCCCAATCATCCTCGTTGGACATGTGACCAAAGATGGTTCTCTGGCAGGCCCCCGTGTTTTAGAACACATGGTTGATACAGTTCTCTATTTTGAGGGTGAGAGTCAGCAGATTTACCGTGTTCTGCGTGCCGTAAAAAACCGATTTGGTTCGACTAACGAGATCGGAATTTTCGAGATGTTAAGCCACGGTCTTGTCGAGGTCAAGAATCCATCAGCCTTGTTTATCAGCGAACGACAGGAGAACACCTCCGGATCCGTCGTGGTGTCGAGTATGGAGGGCACTCGTCCCCTACTGCTGGAACTCCAAGCCTTGGTTTCTCCTGCAAACTTTGGTTTTCCCCGCAATACGGCAGCGGGGGTCGACCGCCAGCGTATTGCACTATTATTAGCGGTATTACAGAAACGGGTTGGGCTTGACATCGGTGATTCAGATGTGTTTGTCAATATTGCAGGCGGGATGCGTGTTGATGAGCCAGGCATTGACTTGGGTACCGCGATAGGGATAACATCAAGTCACCGGGATATAGCTATCGATCCATGGACTGTTGTGATTGGAGAGGTTGGTCTGGGTGGGGAAGTTCGCGCCGTCGCACATATTGAGAAACGGTTACTGGAGGCGGCAAAGCTAGGTTTTAATTGTGCCGTTTTCCCTGAGTCTAATCGTAAAGGCTTAGAATTGAAGGAAGATATTGACCTGATTGGTGTCAAAGATCTTTACGGTGCGCTAAGTGCACTACTTTGAATATATGCCTAATAGCCCATAATAAGAAAGGGGGTGGCTCGGGTGCAAATTTGGATTATCCGTATCGCTTTTACGTTGTTTGGTGCAGCGTTGGGGTTTATCATCGGTGATTTAACAGGAGGTGTTATCGGTTTTTCTGTTACTGTCATTTTGGTAGGTATTGAGTCCTCAATCTCGCGTCCATTACTACGAGATTTGTTTGCCTGCTTCGCTGGACTGACGTTCGGGTTGATTGTAGCCAGTCTTATTATCTATATTATTCGAGCGACAACTGGCTCGATTATTCCAGCATTAACAGCAGGCATTGTTCTGTCATGCGGTTATGTAGGGACAATGATTGTTTATCGCAGACGGGATGCCTTTGCACTGTTTTCACTCACCACGCATGGCTTACAATCGAAGTCTCCAACGATTAAGATCTTGGATACGAGTGTTATTATTGATGGACGTATTCTGGATATTTGCCAAACGGGATTTATCGATGGCATGTTTGTGATTCCCCGGTTCGTCTTAAATGAGTTGCAACATATCGCAGATTCTTCCGATCTGCTGCGTCGCAACAAGGGACGGCGGGGTTTCGAGATTTTACGTTTGATGCAAAACAATCCTGACATTGATGCTGAGGTGACCGAAGAGGATTTTCCCGAAGTGCCGGAGGTGGATGCCAAGTTGATTCATCTCGCTCAAGAAATTGGGGCGAAAATCATTACCAATGATTTCAATTTGAATAAGGTTGCTGAGCTTCAGGGAGTCACGGTGCTTAACATCAACGAACTTGCTAATTCTGTTCGTCCGGTTGTCGTCGCTGGTGAGGTTATTCAGGTGCGCGTTCTCCGTGAAGGCAAAGAACCTAACCAGGGAGTCGGTTATCTTGACGACGGGACAATGGTCATTGTTGAATACGGCAGGCAATATGTTGGACAGACAATCGATGCAATTGTCACCCAAACATTGCAGACAACCGCTGGTCGGATGATTTTCACGCGTACGAAGACTGATGAGATGGACAGTGATGAACCAGAGGACGTGCGTTCTTATTCCCGCAGCTGGCCGCGGAAGCCGGATGGGGCGTCATCGTACTAAGAAGCCGTATCTGGAGCTTCTCGACAAACCGATCCTCACGCACACGATCGGCGTTTTCGATCGAAGCAGTGTCGTTGATACAATCTTTGTGATTGTTGGTGAAACGGATTTCGACGCTTGTCGATCTACTGTAATTGAGCCGTACAACTTCCAAAAGGTTGCTAGCCTTGTGCCTGGCGGTGCTACACGCCAAGATTCTGTTTTCAACGGATTGAAGGTTCTCCCGGACGATACGGATTTTGTCGTCGTCCATGATGGGGTTCGCCCGTTTGTGACCGATGAAATGATTTTCACCTGTCTCGAAGCGGCGGCAGATTGGGGAGCGGCGGTCATCGCGGTCCCTGTTAAGGATACCATTAAAATCACCGATAAGGACGGGTTTGTCGTTGATACACCGGAACGAAGTCAACTTTGGGCGATACAGACACCGCAGGTATTCCGGCGGGATCTACTACTAGAAGCCCACCGGTACGCCCGACGAAAACAGATGCAATTGACCGATGACGCAGCGTTGGTCGAGCAACTTGGTCACAAAGTAAAGTGTGTCATGGGAAGCTATCGCAATCTGAAGATTACGACCCCGGAAGATTTGGTTGTCGCTGAAGCGTTGATACGTAAAACGTAAAAAGTTCAGGAATAGTAGACATTGATAGGTCTATAGACCACCATGCGTGTAGGAATTGGTTACGATGTTCACCGATTAGGGGAAAATCGTAAATTGATACTCGGCGGCGTGACAATCCCGTATGAGTTGGGGTTGATTGGGCATTCCGATGCGGATGTATTGACCCATGCTATTTGTGACGCGATGCTAGGTGCAGCGGGCCTGGGTGACATCGGTCAGCATTTTCCCGATACGGATGCAGCGTATGCCGGAATTGATAGCCTAATCTTACTCAGTAAGGTGAAGGCATTAATTTCTGCGGATTACGCCGTTCAGAACGTGGACAGTACGGTAATTATGCAACGCCCAAAACTGGCGCCTTATATCCCTGCTATGCGCCAGTGCCTTGCCGAGACACTAGATATTTCAAGTAATCGGGTTAATGTCAAAGCGACAACGTCGGAAGGACTCGGTTTCATTGGTGAAAGCAAAGCCGTTGCCGCTGAAGCCATTGTTTGTCTCACCGAATTAACCTAGGTTAAGACTTCAGCCCTGATTAGAAAGAAAACTGATGGCATTAAAGATTTATAATTCCCTCACACGGCGGTTGGAAGAATTTGTGCCGCTACATGAGGGAAACGTTCTCATGTACAGTTGTGGGCCAACTGTCTACGATTACTTTCATATCGGTAACGCTCGCACTTTTCTGATTTCTGATATTGTTCGTTGCTATCTCGAATATAAGGGTTACACCGTCACGCTGGTTCAGAATTTGACAGACATTGATGATAAGATTATCAATCGTGCAAATGAGCAAGGGATTGACACCTCTCAACTAGCTCAGAAGTATGTAGATGCCTATTTTGACGATTCAAGTAAGTTGGGTATCCGTGCGGCTGATGTTCATCCGAGAGCGACTGAGCATATTTCGGAGATAATATCTCTGATTCAGACGTTAATTGACAAGCAGGCAGCTTATGAGATCGATGGAGACGTATATTATCGCGTCAACCACTTTGCGGAATATGGGAAGTTGTCTCGTCGCAAGCCGGAGGATCTACTTGCCGGTGCTCGCGTTGAGATTGATGAACGCAAGGAGGATGCGCGGGATTTCGATCTCTGGAAAAGATCGAAAGCGGAGGAGCCGTGGTGGGATAGTCCTTGGGGAAAGGGCAGACCGGGTTGGCATATCGAATGCTCCGCCATGGCGATGAAACACCTCGGTGAAACGATTGATATTCACGCCGGTGGGCATGACCTCCTATTCCCCCACCATGAAAATGAGATTGCCCAAAGCGAAGTGGCGACCGGAAAAACCTTTGCCCGATACTGGATGCATGTCGCGTTTTTGCAGATTGATGGGCGACGGATGGGTAAGTCAGAAAGGAATTTTATCTTTGTCCACGATGCGGTGCAGCAATATGCGCCTGAAGCCATTCGCCATTTTCTGATTTCCGCGCAGTATCGCCATCCATTAGATTATAACTCGACAAGCTTGAGTGAATCGAGCAGCGCTGTTCGACGGTTGAATAATTGTATTGATGCTCTAAGACCCTATCGAGATGCGGACGGAGATTCGTCTGAGGCATTAGATGACGCCGAAGCTGCGTGCTTGCGCGAGGCTATCAATACGATGCGTCACAACTTTGAATCTACAATGGATGACGATTTCAATACCGCTGGCGCGTTGGGAGCGATTTTTAAGTTCGCCGGTGAAGTGAATCAGTTTCTCGCTGCGACCGAAGATCAGCCTTCAGACGTGAGAAGAAGCGTCCTAAGTCAGGCGTACAAAAGTTTGGTTGAGGTTTGTAATGTACTTGGCATATACGCCGAGGAGGAAGTTGCCAGCGATGAACATGCAGCCTTGACAGAGCAACTGATGAGTCTCATTCTGGAGGTGCGTCAGGATGCTAGGCAGCGTAAAGATTGGGAAACGGCGGATAAAATCCGCGATCAGTTAGAAGCGTTCAACGTTGAACTTCAAGATAGTCGGACTGGGACAACTTGGAGGATGATCAGAGGAGGTCGTTAGCTAAATCACACGATGGTTTGCACCTGATTGTTCCAAAGGGAGGTATAGTGATGAATCGCGATTTGTGGTTATTATTCATCTGCTTTTATTTTTTATTTTTGCTCGGTTGTGGTATTGTAGCGAAACAGGAGTGGAGCGAAAATTACGCCTCGATGGAAGGGGTAAGCGCGACGAACGCTCGGATGATTGACGGCAACATCCGGACGTTTGGCGAAACAGCGTTCCGTGAAGGCTCACAAGACTCCTTCGGTCCGGCGCCAACCTCACAGGCGGTCGTCATGTTCCCTGAAAGAAAGATGATTCGCCGGCTTGTGATCCATTCGGACAATTTGAAGAAATTCACCGTATATGCGGATAAGGGGACCGAGGATTGGCAAATCATCAAAGAGGTCAATAATGTTAAATCAAACCCAATTGATTTGTCTGTGAATGCGCCGTTTCCGACCGACAAAATCCGCATCCGCGTGTTAGGCACCTCCGATGATGCCGCACTGCGTCGGGGTCAACGGAGACAGAACTTTTGGGCAAGTGGCAATCGCCGTGCACCCGCCAAGATCTACGAAATTGAGCTATACGGCTATCAAGCAGCCACAATCGCAGGTGAAGATGTAGAGGATACGGAAGATCAGCGCGAGGCGGAGTTGGATCAACTGTTGCAGTTAGATTAATGGGAGTGAAACGTGATAAGTGGATTATCACGTCTCACGTGCTACTCTTTACTTACCAAAAATAGAGGAGGCAAGATATGCGTTTTGTAGTACTAACTGTTTTAATGTTGGGTTTAGTTTCCATGCTGGGGTGTTTGGGACCAAGTGGTCCCCCGATTCAGTGGAGTCGGAACATCGCCCCGTTTGCGGAATGTCAGGATCCAAAACTGAATGATGATAACATCCACTCAGTTGGCGAAACCTCAAGGCTCATTATTGAGAGAACGACTCGCCTAAGCCTGGCAGACCAAGAAGAAGAGGAAAACTTTACGCAGGCAACTTTGAGATGGGCAAAACCGCAGCCCATTCAGCGCATCGTTGTGATAGCGGATAAAGGGAAACTTGAATTCTTTAAAGTCCAAGTTACAGATGAATCTGGGGAGTGGAAAACGATTAGAGATGTTCAGAATCACTTTCGAGACCAATATACGCTCCAGCTGCCGGAACCGATCCATACTGAACGCTTGCGTTTGAAGGTTCCTAAAAAATGGGAATCCCGGCGCTTGGGCGGTCAAAAGCGCAGTACCAGAGGCGAGGGTGGTTCAGAAGTTGACATCTTTAAGTCGGTCCGCGATATTCAGGTGTTCTATGCCTTGCCTCCCGAAGAACCGGCAGCACAGCCGGCAACGAGTCAGTAAGATTCACAGCTTATGTTATCCGCTGAAACAAAAAGTCTTATTCATCTCAACCTTATTCCGGGTATCGGAAACCATACCATCCGACGCCTGTTAGCGGCTTTTGGATCGGCGGAGAAATCGCTTGCTGCGACATCAGAGGAGTTAGCCCAGATCGATGGGTTGACTCCCGATGTTCGGCAACAGCTAATCGATGGCAGATCGCGCGCTCCCCTCGCGCAGGAACTTGAGCTAATCGAGCAGCATCAATGCCACATCGTAACCCTCAACGACGAATCCTACCCACCACTCCTCAAGCAGATTAGTGACCCGCCCGTATTGCTTTATATTACAGGTCAATTGCCCATAGTGGACACACTGAGCGTCGCAATCGTTGGATCGCGTAGCCCGACTGAATACGGCAAAACGATAAGCCAACAGCTGAGCCATCAACTCGCAGCGCGCGGTATAACTGTCGTGAGCGGGTTTGCTCGTGGTATTGATACCTGTGCGCATCGCGGTGCCCTCGAAGCCGGTGGACGCACAGTCGCGGTGTTCGGCTGTGGCCTGAGTATTATGTATCCAGAAACGAACCAGGCACTTGCAGCGGAAATGATCAAATCCGGTGCATTGGTTTCCGAGTTTCCGATGACGATGCCACCTCGAGGTGCTAACTTTCCCCGTCGCAATCGCGTGATTAGTGGCTTAACGCTTGGCACACTTGTTGTTGAAGCGTCTGATCGGAGCGGCTCGCTCATTACAGCGCGTCACGCCGCTGAACAGGGACGCGAGGTGTTTGCTGTACCGGGTCAAATCTTTTCCAATGTGTCGCGGGGCACCCACTCCCTCATCAATCAAGGCGCAACGTTGATTAATAGCGTTGATGACATATTTGATGCGTTACCCCAAGACTACACGAGAATCTTGGGACAGCCATCGCCTGAAACAACCCGCCAACCCCCTCCCCGACGTAATCGAGATTCAAAGCGTTCCGAACAGGCTGCTCACCCTCAATCAACCGAAGCAAAATCGACACCCACCTCTCAATCGAATACTCAGGCAGAACTCAATCTAACTCCCGATGAACAGGCTGTGCTATCGACAATGGATGCTTCCAGCGTCCATATCGATCAGATTGCACGGGACACGCAGCTGCCGATCGGTAAGGTTTCCTCACTCCTTGTCATGCTTGAGCTGAAGGGAATCGTTCAACAGCTGCCGGGGAAACAATTTGTGAAGAAATAGATTGCAGAATTGGGATCGGGATTCATTGAAGCCTGCGATCATACCTTTTGTTTCTGTAACTAAACTTCTGCAATGACTCGGATTGTGCCAGAAAACGCTGCCCCCGGTTCCAGAACAATGACACCGGCATCAATGCCCTTTGCTTCGAGGTTAATCGCATCCGTTGGGCAGGTGTAAGGCTCAAAGCAGATTGAGGGGCGACCTGGCGGGGTGTAGACAACCAGCTCCCGAAACTGTGCGTCGGATTCTAAGGTCATACGGATGCCCCCGTCTTGGTCATCGATGACGCAACGGCTCACATCGTCTGACAGGATGACGCCGGTCAGGACATCGTCAAACTGCCTCCCCGCGAGTGGCTTTCCAGATCGGAAGTCGGCATCTTCTTCCAGATCGGAGACCTGACCTTTCGGCAGGAGTTCTTCTAGCTCCCAACGTTTTGAGGCAGGCACAGTGATTAAGCATCGTTCAGCCGAAGATTTTGATGACAACGGCACACGAAAATAGGGGTGGATACCGAATCCCATCGGGATGTTACTATCGCCGGTATTTCTGATATGGATGTCCAGCGTCAGGGTGGTTTCTATGAGCGTATGGGTGATCCGAATCTCAAACGGCAGCGGATACTGACGCATAATCTCTGGAAATTCCCGCGAATCTAGACGGCAGACGATTGAAGCGCAGTCCGCTGTATCTACGCTTTCAACCTGTGATACGGTTGGTTCAGTAAGAGCCCATGGATGGAGTTGGGGGTCCCCGGTGCCTTGTCGAATGTGTATTCCTTACCCTCAAAGGTGAATTTTCCCCCGCGGATTCGGTTTGGAAATGGGAATAGAATTGGAACCCCGTACTTTGTTGGTTCGTCTTTCAGCGTTTCCAAATCAGGAGGCGGATCAATTAGGTCTATCCATTCATCATTGACGAGTATCCCAAAACTGTAGCAGTTGTTTCCAACGCTTGTTGCCTCATTTCGCAAGACATAAGTCTCAATACCATTGACCTCAATCCGATCAACGGTATAGCGCGATTCGTTCATTTTTCCCTCCGCTCTTCTTTATATATCCTACTGTTTTCTTCATCTCAAGGTGCTGTTTATCATTGTAGCAGAACGTCTTGATCGGCTCAAGCAGCAAAAGGAACTTGCGTGAAAATCGTTGATCTTAGGGCAACTTTTTGGTAGACTTATGGGTGGACTCATGTAAGAGGGGGTGCTAATTGCGTGGATCGCGCTAATATCGAAGTGAAACGTGATACGTGAAACGTAATAAGAACACCGCTGAGACACAGAGAACACAGAGGATGGACAAGAGGGAAGGAGACGTGGTTACGTTTAGCCCCAGCGGGGCGATATGTATATAGTACGCAGGATACGCAAATATCCTAAAGCTCCAGAGGGGCGGCATGTTAGAGTGAAACGTGAGAAGGGGATTGAGCAGGCGCAAGCCCTCGATCAAGCGTCGGGACTAAGAAACCTGCCCTTTTCATTCCCACAAACCTCGCACACCCGATTTTTGCGAAAAGTGTTAGATATTGTTAGATATTGTTAGGTTATTGTGGATAACTCACAAGGAATGCCATACACATGTCGTCCCGCTGGGGCTACCGTCTCCATGTAGGAGCAACCCCTCGATAGGATCGGGGTTCAAAACAACTTGTCGTTGCCCGCCTTGGGCAGGCACAAGACCTGCCCCTACAAGTTATCGAGCTTAACCCGTAGGGGTTGAGGACGCGAACGCATCGGCAGCTAGCGATGCCCTGTCTTAAATTATAGAAAACCAACCATAAAACGATTCGCACACTTTTGCGAAAAGTGTTAGATATTGTTAGATATTGTTAGGTTATTGTGGATAACTTCATTGGTCTCCTGTGGGGACCACAATGAATGCCATACATATATCGTCCCGCTGGGGGGGTTAAGTGGCGACTTGGGTTATACAAGGAGAATAGCCGTGACAATCCAAAACTTCAAAACAGGTATTCCTCTGATTGTGATCTTGCTGTTGCTAAGCGGCTGTTCAATCTTCAGTCGAAGCCAATCCGCTGAAAAGGTAATTGTCGATCCGCTGATCGAACGGAATAAACAGTGGCGCGAACAGGTTGAGGCGGGGAATTTGGCACTCCAGAATAAAAACTTGGAGCGTGCGCTCGAAGCCTACCAAGCTGCACTGGCGATTAAGCCGAATGCGAGTCAGATCCAATTCCAAATCGCCAAGCTCTACTTCCAACAGGAGGAGTATGAAAGAGCGAGGGATGCGTTCGCCGCCACAATAACACTTGACCCTAGGAATATGGAGGCGCGCAATTCGCTTGGTTACATCTATGAGCAGCTGAACAACTATGAAGATGCGGCACAGGTTTACGAGGACACTTTGGAGGTTGAACCGCGTAACCTGTACGCCCTCAACCACCTCGGATTGGCTTACAAGCAACTCGGTCTGCTCGATGAGGCTGAACGGGCTTTGCGAAAGGCGGTAGAGATTGATCCAAAAACCGCACGACCTGCTAGCAGAAATCTGCATAACTATCTCGGCTTGATTTACTGGGAAAAAGGTGACATCGGGGAAGCCGTCGCTGAATTTAGAGAGTCGATTCGGCTTTTCCCGAAAGATATATGGGCTCGCCAAAGCCTTGCCTCTCTCTACGAAGAGCATGGACGTCACTACGAAGCGCAACTCCAGTACCATAAAATCTTGGAGGTAGATCCGCAGAATCTCCTCGCTCCGACGCGGCTCCAGGCACTCGCACAGTTAGATCGATCCGCCTCGATGCTCGTTAACCTCGCGCCTGTGGATCTAATCGACATCGATATTGAGGAAGTGATTGCTGCTGCGCCTGATGCGGCAGATTACCCCGATGCTGACGCAATTATCTTGCTCAATCAGTTTAGTCACGAAGTCACTCCGGCAGGAAAATCCCGTTACACCTCCCATCAAGTGGTCAAGATTCTGACGGAGAGAGGGGTGCAGAACTATGATGATATCGCCATCCCGCACACCCCTACCGCACAACATATCACCGTCAATGTCGCGCGGACTATCCTCCCCGATGGCACTGTTGCTGAACCCCCGGAGGAAGCGTTCAACGATGTCACACCGCCGGGGCTGCTCTCCTACAACCTCTATTCCGATTCGATGTGGCGAGTGATCTCGATGCCGGCTCTCAAGCCGGGGGTGTGCATTGAGTATCAGGTCACGCTTGAAGATGCAGGGGCGGCGTCGGTTGGGAGCACCTCGTGGTTTTGGGGTGGCTACAGTTTTCAATCTACAGATCCGATCCTGCAATCCGCCTATGCCTTGCGCGTACCGAAAGGGATGGACTTCAAGTGGAAGGCGATCCATTGCCAACTCAATCCCGATGTGCTACACGAGGAAGAGACCAGCACGTATCTCTGGACCTACGGCGAAACACCCGCGCTCAAAGAAGAATACAACATGCCGGCGACCAACGATATCGTTCCACGCTTGAGTTATTCGTCTGTGGAATCTTGGGACTCCGTTTACAATTGGTACAGAGACATCGCAAAGGACCGGTATACTGTTGATCCAGCGATTGAGGAAACAGTTGAGGGGCTCACCGCAGATCTCCTCACAGCGGAGGACAGAATTCGAGCGATTTACCACTTCGTTGCATCGCAGATTCGCTATGTAGGGATTGAACTCGGTCAAGGTGCGTATCAACCCACACCCGCCGATCAAGTGCTCAGTGTCCGATACGGTGATTGCAAGGACAAAACCACATTGATGATTACGATGCTCGATTTAGTTGGTATTGAGGCTTTTCCGGTGATGTTGAATCCGGCACCATATCCGCGCATCGATCTGGAACTCCCGTCGCTCGGACAGTTTAGCCACCTGATTGCTGCGATTCCGCGTGACGATGGCGGCTATGTTTGGCTCGATCCAACTGCTGATACCTGCAGCTACGGTGATCTCCCTGCGCGGAATAGAGGGCGCACAGGGTTCGTCATCCGAAGCGATCGGGGCGATTTTGTTGATATTCCCATCTCTACATCTGCATCCAATCGGTTAATCGTTGATACACAGATTGCACTAACAGAAGATGGGACGGTTCAGGGTGCCATGCGGATTGATACCCTTGGGCAGTACAATCTTGAAGCGCGGTTGGAGTACAAGCAGGTATCGCCGAGTAGATGGAAGGATACCTTTGCTGTCGGGCTTAGTAAGCAATTTCCCGGCGTCCGAGTTGATTCGGTACAGATTTCCGACTTGCAGGACTTCAACGTACCGGTGCAGCTCAACGTTGCTTTTACCGTCGAGAATTACGCCGAGCCGGTCGGTAACAACCACCTGATGTTTCCGCTGCCGAACGATGAGTTTTCAGACTACGCGGAGATTTTTGCAGCGGCTGAACGTCAATATCCCCTTGATTTGAGTTACCCGATGGAGATGAAGAAAACCATCCGGATCACTCTGCCGGAGGGGTGGGAGGTGACTTTCCCGAAGGATGTTCGTCTGGAAAATCGCTTTGCTAGTATGGAGCGACGGTACAAACTAGAAGGGAATCAGATTCGTTACGAAATTAACTTCGCTATCAAGGAGCCGATTATACCGGCCGAAGATTATCCCGCAGCGAAACGTTTTTTCGATATGCTGGTACGAGAGGACCGGACGCAACTCATTTTGGAAAAGCACGTCAAACCTAAAGCGTAAACGACGAACAGGCGGAAGAAAGTCTATTTTTAGCGTAGCATTCAATCAACGGAGGTGTCACAATGAACACGTCATTCGAACGACCCTACAGACCGGTAGATCTGAACACACCGATGACGAAGGCGTTTCCGCTTATGTCAATGGCTGAAAAACTGATGGGAGAAGCGACATCCGCCACATCAGGACGTGCTTCGCTAACACTGGCTCACGGGGATGAAATGACCGTCGTGCTAGTTGCTCTCAAAGCGGGAAATACGCTTGAGGAACATACGGCACCTGCCGCCGCTACCGTTATCACGCTAAGTGGAAACATCATCTTTACAACAAGTGCCGAGAAAATTACGCTGGAACAAGGTGAGGCAGTTACCTTCACGGCTGACATCCTTCACGCTGTCGATGCCAGTGAAGATAGCGCATTCCTTATCGTCATTGGTAGTACAGGCACTAAGTAATACGCAGCAAAACAATGAAGTGAACGATAAAAGTAGGGGCAAGTGCTTGCCCTACCTCAAGCAATATATTAAACGAAAGGAAATTCTTTATGACAACCAAAGATTGGAAATCATTAGCCGAAGGATTAGATAGAGAACTCGGCTTGAAACATGCCTCCATTGCCATCACATTTTCTGACGAAGCCCCTCAAGGCGTGTCGGTGCATGAGGGTGAGATGCCAGCCCCAACGCCCGATGGTCGCAGCGGCAAAGTTGCGGCGGGATGCGTCTTTTGGAAGGGGGCGATCGATCAGACGTTTACGACACTGCCCGAAGACCACTACAACTGTAGCGTTGGGAGCGTCACACACGGATTGAAAACACTGGAAGAGGTGATGACTAACGGGGATGTGGGTGCCATCGTGGAGGTGGGGTGGGTCTCTCCCGAAGAAGCGATGGAGCTTCCATTCGTAACAGATCGCCCGAACTACATCACCTATGGACCGTTGGCGGATACCCCCATTGACCCCGATGTGATACTGTTGCGGGTAAACGCTTTTCAGGCAATGGTTATCCATGACGGGTTTAGTGATACGGTTTTTGTTGGCAAACCGCAATGCCATATTATTCCGATCTCGAAAGAGCAGGGCAAACTCGCGATTAGTACAGGGTGTATGTTAAGCCGGGTGCGGACGGGGATGTCGCCGGATGAGATGACGTGTACAATTCCGTCGGAGCGGTTGGCGGAAGTTGTTGAAAAGCTGAGGGTTAGGCGGGAAGCGAATGCAGCGGTTGCCGCTTACGCCAACGAGGATTTGCGTCGATTTGCCTAATCGCATTAATTGCGGGTATTCGTCCTAAACGGAAACCCCAACACTTTGAGCGGTTTCAACCAGACGTTCCCATGTAGTATCATCGAGTGGGATGCCTTCTGCCAATCGTTGTTGTCGGGTCCGCGCGGAGCGTTCACCGGGGATCGAAATTTCATCGAAGCCGGGGGCGGTTGGAGAGGCTTTGACGAAATCTATCAACTGCGCGACGTGCGCTTCAAAATCCGCAAGTGCGATGAATTTCTCAATGTCGATGACGATGATAAAGAAGGCGTTACCGGCATCGGTGGCTGATGAGCGGCTGCAACCGGCGTCGCACATCGCGCCTGCGAGAATATCTGTCAACAGGCTTAACCCGTAACCTTTGTGGCCCGCGATGTCACCGAATGGGAGGAGTGGGCCTTTCGGGTCTTCGAGGTATGCATTGGGATCGGTGCTTGGAACTCCATCGGCGTCGAGAATCCAGCCTTCCGGCAACGGTTCGCCACGACTCCGATACGCCCGAATTTTCCCGCCGGCAACGATGCTGGTGGTGAGGTCGATGACCATCGGGCTATCCTTCCCTGTAGGGAGGGCGCACGCAAAGGGATTGGTGCTGAGTCGCCGATCGGTGCCGCCCCACGGTGCAACACCGTGATCCCCGCCATGTCCATTAAGAAACAGCAAACCAATCATCTTCGCCTCGGCAGCCATCATCACATAATCGGCAAGACGCCCAATATGGTTGCAGTTGTAGACATTTACTGTGCTGATGGTGTGTGCTTTCGCTTTTGCGATGGCGCTTTCCATCGCCTGTGTGGCGATGAATTGTCCCAACCCCCGGTGCCCATCAATGACCGCACTGGCAGGGGTTTCGCTGACAATCTCAATCTCCACGTCTGGATCGATGGCCTTATTCTGGATGCTCAGGACATACTGCGGTAGGCGCAAAACGCCGTGCGAATCGTGTCCGGCGAGATTGGATTCGATGAGCAGGTTTGCGATTGTTTGGGCTTTGTCCGCTTTAAGGCCGAGGGTGGTGAAGATATTGATGCTGATGGTTCTGAGTTGGGCGGCAGGAATTAGAGGCATAGGTTTTTCAGACCCAAAAATTTGACTCCATTTAGGTCTATACTAGTTGAGGACCTCATACAAAAAATTCCGCTGCTTCGGAACATACCCTAACTCAGTGATTGTGCGCTCGATTTCTTCGATAGGCATACAGTAGACAGTCCCTGCTTTGCTAACGACGTTCTCCTCAATCATTGTGCCGCCCATGTCGTTTGCCCCAAACTTGAGCGACATTTGACCGATCTTCGGGCCCTGGGTGACCCATGATGATTGGAAATTGTCGAAGTTGTCGAGCATCAATCGGGAGATTGCGAGTGTCTTGAGGTATTCAAAGCTGCCCACGGGTGGGATATGGTCAAGGCGCGTGTGCTTGGGTTGAAGCGACCAACAGATGAAAGCGGTGAAGCCGCCCGTTTCGTCTTGCAGTTCTCGCAGGCGGAGGAGATGCTCCACACGTTCGCCGTAGCTTTCGACGTGTCCGTACATCATCGTTGCGCTTGAACGCAAGCCCACGTAGTGACCTTGCCGCATTACTTCCAACCACTCGTCTGATGTGCATTTTTTCGGGCTGATTTCGTCGCGGGCGTGGTCGGTCAAGATCTCCGCCCCGCCGCCGGGAATCGAATCTAAGCCGGCATCGCGTAAACGTATTAAGGTCTCTTTGAGGGAGAGTCGATTAATTTTGGCGAACCAATCAAGTTCTGGTGGGGAGAAGCCGTGAATATGGATTTTGTAATTTGCCTTAATCCACTGGAGGAGGTCTTCGTACCAATCCAGTTTCAATTTCGGGTGTAACCCGCCCTGCATCAGGATGAGTACGCCCCCGAGATCTATTGTCTCTTGGATTTTATTTCCCAACTCCTCCTTGGACATCACATACGCATCGGGGTCGGTTTTATGGCGATAGAAAGCGCAAAAGTCGCAATCGACATAGCACCAGTTTGTATAGTTGATATTGCGATCGACGATGTAGGTGATGTGGTTTTCCGGGTGCTTCCGTTGTCGAATGACATCGGCAGCCGCCCCGATTGATAGGAGGTCATAGCTTTTGAAAAGAGTCAGCCCGTCATCAAAATCTAGGCGTTTACCGGCGAATACCTTTTCCAAAATCGGTTGAATGGTTGCATCCATATTGCTCAATTTCCTCGTTTCATCGTGTGGGTTTTCGTCATCTCAGAACTGGACATTTCAGTCATGTTCACCGTCTTCGTCGTGTTGCTCTCCGCCACCGTGTTCACTTGAGCCAACCTCTGGATGGGCAGACCATTTATTAAAGTCCTGTCCTGCCGCGCTAAGTTCCACATTTATCGTTTGATCGGGGCAAGGTCGGTCGGTGTCGTAGGCCCCAGTTCTATTCCGTTAGATAGGTGAACTTCAACGCGTACTTTGGACAAGGTTTGGTTCGTCGTATTTTCTGCCGTTCCAACGAAAGCATTCGTTTTTGCATCATAGACGAGTTTTAACCGCGCACCGTTTCGCACTTGGTCGTAAGTTTCGTCTTTAGCAAATTCTTGCCCAGACTCCTCTCCTTCGCTGCCACCCTCTTCATGACTTGGCAGGTGCCCTGTCTGTTCACCGTTTGCCTCATGTTCTCCATCTTCTTCATCGGTAGATGATACACAGCTGATACCACTAATAAGTGCTAGGATAATAAGCGTAGTTATGGTTAGTATCTGCATGTTGACTTTCATTTGATAGTTCTTTCTAATTATCTGAATTGTCTGTCATAACTTAATAATATTGAATGGAGGAAATTATACCACGATTGCTAAAAAGTAACAACCGAAAAAGCCGATAGCTTAGTCAATTCCCTTTCTTGAATATGCCGCGTAGCGTTTGGATAAGGGTGCCTTCGGCAAGCCACTTTCCGGCAACCCGCCAAACGATGCTCGAAAATGTCGGATAAACATGGATGACTCCCGCCAACTTCCGCAAGGGGATGCCCGCATTCATCGCTAAAACAAACTCGTGGATAACCTCTCCCGCATTTGGTCCGACTAGGTGGACGCCTAAGAGTTTGCCCCTCCAGCGAGTCGCAATGACCTTGATGAACCCTTTCGTTTCTCCCTCGGCGATTGCGCGATCTACATCGTGTAGATCCACTCTGAAAACATCGACAGCTCCGTGTTGTTCACGGGCTTCCGCTTCGGTGAGACCGCACCGAGCGACCTCCGGATCGCAGAAGGTAGCCCAGGGAACGACGGAATAATCTATCGCACTAGAACCGGGAAAGAAGATATTCCGAACAATCCGCATTGCCTGGGATGCCGCAACATGTGTAAAGAGGTAATGTCCAATCACATCGCCGGCAGCGTAAATATTTTTGACGGTTGTTTGCAACTTATTGTTGACTTCAACCCCTCTTTTTCCAACCTTGATGCCAATCTTCTCAAGTTCCAACCCTTCGACGTTTGGCTTCCGTCCCGCCGCAATCAAGATCCGATCAACGACGATTTCACCTTCGTCCCCCGTGTCCGCTGCCTTGAGTCGGACGCGATATTCCTCCGATGTCGTGGCATTTTGCGGTCCCCAAACCGCTATGTCCGGATTGAGTTCTTCGCTAAGTAGGGGTTTAATCCGGTCTATCTGAACGGGATTGGTATTTAAGAGGATTTCAACCCCATCTTCTCGGAGGTAACTCAACACTTTCTCAGAGACTTCAGGGTCCTCTTTTGTTAAGATTCGATCGCTGCGTTGCACAATAGTCACTTTCGTACCCAGACGATGGAATGCCTGCCCTAACTCAATGCCGATGGGACCCGCGCCTATCACCATTAGTCTTTCAGGGAGATGATCTAATTCCCAGACATTTTCGCTGTCCAGATAATCGACGGAATCTATTCCGGGGATCTGGGGTGCGGTTGGGCGAGAGCCGGTTGTAACGACAAATTTTTTGCTCTTGAGTGTGAGAGTTTGGTCGTTCTCCGTATCTTGGACCACAAAGGTTGTCGGCGACTCAAAGTGCCCTTCCCCGAAGATGACGTTTACACCCATTTCACGGAATCGTTCAGGGTTATCGTGCTCCTCCTCAATGGTCTGTTGGGTGCTGCGAACATACGCCATGACGCGTGCAAAGTCCACCTGAGCGTCCTTCACGAGGACCCCGTATTTTTCAGCTGCTTGGACATAATGGGCAATCTTCGCTGATTTGAGGATGGCTTTCGATGGCACGCACCCTGTCCAGAGGCAATCGCCCCCCAATCGATGTTTCTCGACGAGTGCTGTTTTCACCCCTAGCTTCGCACCTGCCACCGCCAACACAAGCCCCGCACTCCCGCCACCGATGATGGTTAGATCATATTCGTTCATTACGTTACCCCCTCTCTATGAGTATACTGCCAAGAGAGAAGTTTGACAAGTAGAGAATATGCTTTAGAAGATGTAATCTACGCATTCAATCCGCCGGCAAGATGTAAATAGGCTTTTCTATTGACACAGCGAGGGAAAAAGGTATAATCTCAATATCATTTAGATAACTCGAATGACACACGCTCCCATACGAAAAGCAAGTCATGGTATGACAAAAAAATAAGTGGCTTCTGGCCGGGTTATGACTCAAAATCATGAGTTCGCCTCTACTACAGGTGACACAGCCTAATATATCATCAGTTGACTATGACCACACGTAGTGTATTAATCGGGATCTTCGCAACAATAATCCTTGCCATTGCCACGCCAATTGGGGATTTCTGGATTCGAGGTACATGGCTCGCTTCCTGCCACCTGCCGGTTGGTGTCCTGATGGTCTTCGTGTTTCTCCAACTGGCAGTCAACCCGCTCCTACACCGTATCGGGACACCCCTCGTTCATTCTGAATTGGTAACTATCTACGCAATGACGCTGGTGAGCGCAGGCATTTCATCGCTTGGTTTCACTGCCTACTTCATTCCTATTATTATCGCGCCTGCCTATTATCAGTCCCCTGAAAATGAGTGGAACATCACCTTTTTCCACCATGTTCCGGACTGGTTTGCACCAATGGACGCGAGGAACGCACGACTCTTTTTTGAAGGTACGCCCTCCCAAACCTTCGGGGTGCCTTGGGAGTTTTGGATTAAACCAATAGCAGCGTGGAGTGTTTTTGCACTTGGGTTATTTCTCGCGATGACTTGCGTATGCGTCCTGCTCCGCCGCCAATGGATCGAACGTGAGCGACTCGGCTTCCCGCTTGTGCAGTTGCCGATCGAGATGCTTGGTGCGGAAAATCAAAACCGTGTGATTCCGGCATTTTTTCGATCGCCCGCGGTATGGGTTGGCATCGCTTTGCCCGCCATCATTCATAGCTGGAATGGACTTCAATTCCACTTTCCAACCCTTCCTAGGATTCCGCTGTCCTACGGCCTCACGCAATATCTCACAGACAAGCCGTGGAACGCGATTCGTCTGCTCGTGGTAATCATCTACTTTAGCGCAATTGGATTTGTCTATCTCCTACCGACAGATCTCGCTTTTAGCCTCTGGTTTTTCTATCTGTGGTATCTTTTGGTAGCTGTTGTAATGACGCAATTCGGTTTGCCATTGGGGCAACTAATCTATGTCACCCATGAGTTTGCAGCGTATCAGATGGCTGGCGGATTTCTGTTCTTTACCCTTGTCATCCTTTGGCGAGCAAGGCGTCATCTTGCGAGCACGGTCCGCCTCGCGTTCCATCCATCCGGGCAGCAGGTATCGAACCCATCGGACCCTGTTACTATACCATCAACCGAGCCAGCGAATGAACCGATGTCCCCACGAGCGGCGTGGCTTGGTCTGTTGATCGGGATCGGGACCATGACCATGTGGAGTGTGATTGCTGGCGTATCCTTTATCGTCAGTCTCACCGTAAACTGCCTGTTTCTGATTATCATGATCGTGATGACGCGATTGGTCTCCGAAGGTGGTATGCTATTTATTCAATCAACGTTCCGTCCCACCGATCTAATTAGACCCTTTACCGGCACACGCCCACTAGGTGCTGCTAGCCTGACCATCTTGGCGTATCAGGAGATGATCTTTATGTTCGACGTGCGCTCATCAATGATGCCGAGCGTGATGGATGCATTCAAATTGGCGGACCATAAACGGCTGAATCAACGGTATTTCTTGATTCCCGTTGGGGTTTGCGTTGTGCTCGCAATGGTGTTGTCGTCGATTACGGTGCTCTACATCATTTATCGTTATGGTGGCACAAATCTCGGTGGTTGGTTCTTCTTCGGCGCACCGCACCGAGCGTTTCGTCGCCTAATGTCGATGCTCCTCGATCCTCAAGACCCTAGTCAGTATAATATCTTGATGATGAGCATTGGCGCGATTGTCACCGTTTCGCTGGCGGTTTTACGCACCCGTTTTCTCTGGTGGCCCTTGCATCCAATTGGGTTTGTGATGGGTCCCAGTTGGCCCATGATCCTGATGTGGTGTTCGGTGCTAATCGGTTGGTTTTGCAAATGGGTTGTCTTGCGATTCGGTGGGATTGGGTTATACCGGCGATGCAGACCGTTTTTTCTCGGATTGGTATTGGGTGAATTTCTCACCGGAGGGCTATGGCTGATAGTTGATTTTGTGGTGGGCAAACCGGGGCATCGGATTATGTGGTGATCAGCGGGATATAACACTTTCACGTCGCAACAGATGCGAGATTCAAGCGGCTTAAAAACAGGAAGAAACCCTCTATTTCTTTCCTTTCTTGCCTTAACACTGTGGACATTTCTACAAAGGGGGCTGTCGAATTGGCGCAGCTATCTGAAAGTCAACATTCTCCAACTCAAATCACATGGAGAGCCGTCCTACTCGGAACTTTGTTGATTCCTGTCAATATTTACTGGCTGACGGTTGTCGAGGTCAAATACAACTCCCTTGATGGTTCATCCCTTCCCCTTTTCGTCCAACCCGTTTTCCTCCTTTTTGCCCTTGTCCTACTCAACCTAGTCTTAAAGCGTCTCCGTCCGAACATTGTTTTGACGCAGGTAGAACTCCTGATTATATACATGATGGTGGCGATTTCCTCCACCGTGGCTGGGTGGGATAGCTTCCAAAATCTGTTCGGCAGCATTGGTCACCCTTTCTGGTCTGCGACGATAGAAAATGAGTGGGAAGATCTGTTTTTCCGCTACCTTCCAGATTGGCTGATGGTGTCCGATAAAAAAAGCCTCCGAGACTTCTACAAAGGGGAATCTACCTTTTATACTCTATACCACTTCTACACTTGGGCAAAACCCCTCGCGTTCTGGGGATTGTTCTTTCTCGTGTTGATGTTCATGATGCTTTGTATCAACACAATTATCCGGAAAAGATGGGCGGAGGAGGAGAAACTTGCGTATCCGGTGATTCAGTTGCCGCTTGGGTTATCTGAAAATAGCGGAGTCAAGCTCCTGAAGAATCGAATGATGTGGATCGGGTTCAGCATCGCTGCAGCGATCGGTGTGATTAATGGAATTCACTTTCTCTATCCACTCATCCCCGGCATTCCATACATTAAGGCGACGCCGATCTGGCCCGGCATCTTCTCAGACCACCCATGGACTGTGATAGCTTGGATACGGATCTATCTGTACCCATTCGGAATCGGATTGGCGTTCTTTCTCCCGATCGAACTCTTGCTCTCATGTTGGTTCTTCTTCGCTATCCGTATGACCGAACGGGTCATTGGCGCAGCGACAGGCGCGTGGCACTTCCCTCAGCTTAATGAGCAGTCTTATGGTGCGTGGATTGCAATTTCCTGCATGGCGATATGGATGACACGTCGGCATCTGATCCAAGTCGGCAAGAAGGTCGTTGGCATTGATTCAACGCTGGACGATTCCGACGAACCGATGCCTTATCGGTGGGCAGTGCTGGGCATTCTTGGGTCGATAATCTTTATTGGAGTGTTCACAGCCGCCGCCGGGATGGCGGTCTGGGTCGCGGGGTTATTCTTCGGGTTTTATTTTATACTTGCCGTTGCGATTACTCGTGTTCGAGCTGAGGTCGGCACCCCCCATGAGCTCCTTTTCGTCAGCCCTCAACTCATTATGACGACAGCGGTGGGGACGCGGCGGATCGATCCTGCCAGTTTAACCATTATTGCATTGTTCTCTTGGTTCAATCGAGGGTATCGGAGTCACCCAATGCCAAACCAGATTGAAGCGTTCAAAATGGCAAACGCGACTGGAATGAACTATCGCGGTTTCTTGGGGGCTATGCTGATTGCTGCCGTTGTGGGAATTTTAGCCTGCTTTTGGGCAAACTTGGATATGACTTTTCGAGATGGGGTCGTCACTCAGGCGAGGGGCGCACAATATTGGATGGGCTGGCGGTCTTTTGGACTGCTGCGAGGCTGGTTACTCAATCCATCGGATGCGGACCCCGCTGGGACTTCTTACGCGATAGGCGGTGCTGTGGTCAGTTTCTTTATCATGTTTATGCGGATGCGGTTCTTATGGTGGCCCTTCCACCCCGCTGGATACGCGCTGGCGACAAGCTATGCGATGGATTATTTCTGGTCTGTGTGCCTTGTGACATGGGTGCTCAAGTCTATTATTCTCCGGTACGGTGGTCTCCGGATGCACCGGCAGGTAGCTCCCCTGTTTTTAGGGCTAATTCTCGGTGACTATGTGATTGGCAGCCTCTGGACAATCATCGGGATGACCTTCGGTATTCAGACCTATAAGATTTTTATCTAATAAGACACATTGAGTTATCGAACGCACCCGGCAGGTTGATTGAGCATGTTGATTATGCTTCACATTCGACGGGCAGATTTCATCCGTCCCCACAGGGTGAAGCGTTTTCCTTTCGGCTGAACTGCCAACGTGATTTCAATCGGATAACCCGCCTCTCTCCACGCAGGAAAACCGCCTTGGAGCACTTTCACCCGCTCCGGGGGAAAACCAAACTCCTCTATTAACATTCGTGCCGCACCGGCACTTGTGGCTTCCGCCTTTCAGCTTCAGTATAAAACAATTAGCCCATCGGGGGGAAGTGTTTGATGTCTCGCTTCGATCCCATCCGGAAATGGCATTGAGATAGCGCCGGGGATATGTCCGAAGTTGTGATGAATCAGGGCGCGCACATCAACCAGAATTACATTCTCTTTGGCATCTAATAAACGTTTGAGTTCTGCTAAGGCAATTCGCTCCGGTTCAGCGGCAAATACCTGAACCAGTAATTGCGAGTGAAGGAGCAACACAATAGCCCAGACAATGATTGTGTTTAATTGTTTCATCGGTTTGTCTCCTGCGTTGTGAATAGGTGAGATTAAAAAACAACGGGAACACTCCCCGCCGGCTGTGGATACAACAATCTCACGATCCCTCGCGCCACGGTGGTATCGTCCATGTGTTGAACCAATTCCATTTCCACAGCACTTTCTTCGCCGGCATGTCCAGTTCGTATTCGATACCAGCGGTAAAGGGCAGTAACTTGGTTCTGTCGCCTACGGTTTCACGAATCCACTCGATGAAACCCAAGACATCAGTGACGTTGGGGGGCCAGGTGCCGTGAGGAATCGGATCGGAGACGCTATCGGTTCTGTAATGCGTCGGGATCAGATAACGTGGCTGTACCAGATCTACAAGGTCCACAAGGTTTGGCGTGTGGTTCCCACCCCACTCTGTCAACCCTAGCTTCATGTGGATAAGAAAATCCACCCGTCCCTTTATGTTCTCTAACGCGGGATATGGCGCATGTAGGTCGCCAGTGTGGAAGACTGAGATGTTCTTCTCTTTGTGCGTCACCAAGTACCCACAGGTTGGGATATGCGAACGTGCATTCTCACCGCTTTCGATGGTCTCCACCTGAATTGCCCCGAGATCTGCCTCAAATGGACCGGGGAAACGCCGATCATCCCCTTGGCTATCGTTAAGATGTTTGGGGTACAGGACTTGGACTTTTTCCTCTGGCAGGTATTTGGTGATTGGCAAATCTCGCTCAAAGGCAGCGTCCCCATACGTTTTATCAATCGGCTGTGCAGGGGTAATGCAGCCGGGGCTGACAAAGATCTTCTTGAAACGATCCCCGCGACAGAGCTTTTGCAAGGTCGGCGGGTGACAGTGATCGAAGTGTTCGTGAGAGATAAAGATGTAATCGTAAATCGGCTCGGCACCCTCTATATTCTCGTTGAACAGATAGGGATCAAACGCAATATTGACATCCCCCAAGATGACATCAAAAGCACCACACCCCCACCATCTTAAAAATGCGTTTTCCATGCTATGCTCCTCATTGTCGTTCAGAGTTTACAATTGACAGCGTAACCTGAGATTTTCAGGGTCTAGAAACTTCGTTTCCGGTTACAGTGCATTATACCACGGCTCATGCCAACAGGCAAGATTTGGTGTGGCGATTTATCAGGAATTTAAGAAGATGAAAAATTTCGCCAACGTGCATTAGGGGACCAATTCGTGTAGATCTTCAATCCACTTATAGCCTGAGTCGTCTGCTAACCTGTATGCACCACCCATCACAAAGATACGCTTGTGCACTAAAGCCGTTGCCATCCAAGCTTTTTTCTCCGGTAAGGGGGTCTCAGAAGTCCAACAATCTGCATCTATGTCATATATTTCGACGTTGTCGTAGTATCCGTTTCCCCAACCGCCAAAGGTGTAGATTTTGCGGTCAACAACTAGGGCCCCGGGATCACATCTCGGCGTTGGGATTGGGGCGAGGTGCCCCCACTTTCCCACATCTGGGTCGAAGACGTAGGTGCCACTGTTGGGTTTGCGCTCGGATCCCCCGATTCCAGCTGTGACGTAAATTCTGTCGTCCACCGTAGTAACGGCAGGTCCTTGAAGCGGCGTGGGTATGGGGATTCCCGGCGCCCAATAATCGTGCTGCGGGTCGTATATTTCCACTGTATTGAGGTGAGGACCGCCAGTTCTGATTTCATTATTCATGGCGTTGCCTCCAATCGCGTATATTTTCCCCTTACAGACTGTAGCCGCTAGCCCGGCGCGTGGCGCAGCGATCGGCTTGAGAGATGCCCACGTTTGGCTCGTCAGGTCGAGTACCTCTACAGAATCCCGGATGTCATAGTTGGCGAGATCACCCGTTCGTGCTTTTTCCTCGTCTGAACGGATAGTTTTGCCTGCAATCGTATAGATTTTATGGTTCAGCAAGACCGCGCCAAACCACCCTCTTTTCGTGGGGATTGGGGGACCTTGGTTCCAGGTATCTGTCTCCGCATTGTAAATTTCGACCGCGTCTGAAGTAAGATCTCCGCCCCCCGAAATCGCGTAAATCTGATTGCCAACAGTGATTGCCTGCAAATCGTGGCGAGGGGTCGGCATAGATGCTTTTTGAATCCACTGTCCCATAGGTTGTAGCCTCCATTGTATATAACCCGGTGTTTCCACTCCCTTTTAAGTTGTATCTTTTTGCCGTAACTGTTAATCCCATTGTAGCAGGAATATCTCAGAATCGCAAGAATTGAAATACCGAGGAAACCTTCATTTACTTCACTAAAAAAATTGCCCAAGAGCTGGGTGTTGTTGGGGGAGTAGTGAACGCTTACGCGAAAAATGGTATAATCTTGACATGACTGGAGACCTACGCTATAATCTTCGCATATTGATTTTCCTCCCACGCACCTTGGAGGGGGGTAGTCGTGAGAAATTTTCTCAATAAACAGCGGGTGATTGCTTAGATCCTGCACAGTTCATCGACACCTTGAAAAAATTGTGGAAAGGAGTCGCTATGACAAATAGGATTATTTATCAAGCAGCCGTATGGATTTTCTTAGGGACTATGCTGATTGTATGGTTTGGTTGTGGCGGCAGTGACGATTCCGGTGTTGATAAGCCCACCGCGGCAGAAGATTCCTCAACTGACGATACTAGCGTTGATAATCCTCCAACGGTAGCGGATGTTCCAACTGACAATATCAACGTTGATACTCCCCCGACAGTAGTAGTGGATGCTCCAACTGACAATGTCAGCGTCGATACTCCCCCGATGGTAGAAGATGCGCCAGCTGACGATGTGATCGTTGAGGTTGTGGTTGGTAGCCTTCAGGGACAAGTGTCATGGATTGAAGGCGTGCAGATCCACATCCGCGTCCTGCAGAATGGTGCCGCAATTGCCGCCACCGAAGCGAACCCTGATGGTAGTTACCAGATCGATGACATTAAACCTGAAACCTACACAGTTCAAATCGCAGCGCAAGACTATAAAGATGTTGAACAAATCGTGCAGGTCCGCGCGGGTGAGGTTTCGGTACTGGCTAACGTAGTACTTGAAGCGTTGGAACCCCCTCCTACCCACATTCGCGGGTTGGTATTAGACGAGCAGACGAATACCCCTCTCAACGGAATTCGCATTCAACTCATTGATGAGGCAGGAAGTGTCCGTGAGGCACTGACAAAGCAAACGGGGGGATTTGAATTTGAAAACGTTCCCGCAGATCAGGGATTCACTCTCATCGTTGATACCGAGAAGTACGAGAAACAGGAAATTACTATTGACCCCATCTCAGAGGGTGAAGTTGGGAAGCTGGAAGTTGAACTCGCCCCCATTAACATTGATGCACTCCCTATCGGCGATGGTTTACAGGTCGGTGTGGCTGCCCCAGCTTTTAACCTGCCCGATCAGGATGGAAAGCGTCAGACTCTCGCGGATTACTCAGGACAAAAGGTCCTGCTGTCTTTTGATCGCGGGCGTTGGTGAGTGTTCTGTCTCAAGCAACTCGTAGAGTTGCAAAAATCTTATAAAGATATCCAAGCTGCAGGTGCTGAACTTCTCTTCATTACCTCCGATCAGCTCGCTGCGGACTTTCAAACAGGCTTCCCAAAACTGTTAGATCCGGAGACAACGGCTATCGCTGCTTATAATGCGACGGATCCCTTGAATCACAGAATCGCGAGACCACAGTACTATATCGTGGACGGAAATGGGATAATCCGGTGGAAATTTCTTGATGTCCGACTGGCGGGTCGCTTAGATCCAGCTAAGTTGGTCGAGGTGTTGAAAGGATTGTAACGGAAGATACCATTTGTCTAACCTACAAAAATTGTTGACTTGAAAAACAATTCGTGCTATAATTAATCGTCGTTTCTCTTTTTTAGGGGGTAAGATATGGATACTCACAGGAGAAATCACTTCGTGCAAAAGGCGAAGGTGCCTGTTAGAGTATCTTGCTAATAAGGGGGGAAATTCAGATGAGATTGTTAATAGTAGGGGTTACGTTGAGCATTTTGGTCTTTGTTTGGATATGTGCATTTAGTCCTATTCACGCGAGGGAGCACGTTTTTCGGATCGAGCACTCCGGAAAATTTAATAAAGATGCCAGAGAATGCTGCGGCAGTATGGGTATTGCGTTCGATGGACTCATTTTCAGAACAGTGGATGGCGATAAACATATTGTCGATGATAACGACAAGTGGCCCGCTGTGGCAGGTGAGGGCAATGCGGACATTGAGTGGTTTGGCGAATGGCAGCATCATCACGCAGCGTGGGGTGCAGAGAAGATGATTAATGTGTCGTTCTCTTGGACCAGTGACGGTGGCTGGGAATTCAAGGATAGGCCGCCAGGGGCTTTGGAATATGCCTTCGATGATAAGGATGAATTTGTCGAAGTGACGCCACAATATAACAAATTTCACAACAATGGGATCTTTAACATAGTCATTGATGGTGAGTTCATTACAGAGGTGGACGAGTTCACCGAAGAAGCGAACGCAGGTCCTGGTTTCAGAGGACCGACCGTCGATCTCGCGGAAATTTTAAGCGTGGAGCCTGCGGACAAGTTGGCAACCACTTGGGCTGAACTCAAGAGACAACGTAGGTAAACGCATTTGACTGTGTGACGCTGTCGCTTTCTTTGTACGCTTTAGCGTTGAAACAGGTATTGGGATAGAGGGGCGCAATTCGTGTGACAAGACTAGTCGCTGCGGATTGCGCCCATTTTTGTGCCCCGCCTCTGAAAACAAAAAGCGGGCGGAAGCGTTGCCGTTCTGTTCGTCATTTATCTCTGTTTAGCTCCGTTCAAAACTCTGGATCATATCCTTGCAGAACTGCATCGCAGCCGGCAACAGTTCCGCTTCGCTGGGCGGTCCTAAATGTTCAGGCTGGACAACCCCCTGATAGCCGATCTCGTGTAACCGTTGCATAACTTGCTTAACCTTCGCTATCCCTTTTCCGGGAAACACCTCCAACGCATAGGCATCGCGCTCGAAGTCTTCGCGTTTGACGTTCTCCACACTCGTCCAATCCCCTGTCACGTCTCGGATATGCACCATGTGTATCCGATCTTTGAACGCTTCCAACCCTTCCAACGGGTCATCGTCGCAGATAGCCATGATGCCGGGATCATAACAGATACCGTTGTGAATATCCGGTATCTCCGCAAAAGAACGGGCGAAGAAGGCGTTGCTGTCCACAAGTCCTATCGGTGGGAAGAAACCGTGCATAGCGATGTTGACATCCGCTGCGGCGGCAGCGTCCACAACGTGCCGGTAGTGGTCAACGAAAAATTGCCACAGTGTATGCCTATCCGCGTCCGGTTCAACCCGTTCTAGCATAAACAACAGCAACGTTGGAACGCCTGCCTCTCCCATCGCTCGGATAGTCCTGATTCTATTGTGGAGTTCCTCGTTATCCTGCGGGGTTCTACCGATGACCGGTATGGGTCTCTCCACCAACACGGAGCACGAAATCCCACCTGTCTCAAGGACTTCCAGTGTTTCTGAAATAGCGTCCGGCTCCAGATATCCCTTTTCCTCCAAGCCGGGAATTTGACTACATTCCATAATCGCCGTGTCTACACCCAGTTTATGGCAATATTCGATGGAATCTTGGGCGTTTCTAAAAGGTCTTGCTCCTACTTTCACTATGTCTCTCCTTTTCAAAGCAATCTGTCTGAGAAGTTGATTATATTGAAATTTGCTTAGTCCGTTCGATACGCCGCTACCGTTATTGTGCCGATTTCAGGATAGCGCGGACGCGGGCAAGGTTGCGTTTGGCGTCCGTGTAATTGGGCCAGAGCCGAACTGCCTCTTTGAAGTGGCGAAGTGCCCCTATAAGATTACCGCGTTGGCCCAGCGCGAAGCCAAGGTTATTGTGTGTTTCCGCATGGTTTGAGCGAAGGCGTAGTGCTTGCTCGTAGTGTTGAATCGCTTCCTCGTACTTACCTTGGAACACCAGTGCGTCCCCAAGCATCCGATTAGCATCGAAGTTCTCCCTATTGGCACGGACCGCCTTTGATAGGAGTTGAACAACTTGTTTGCGGTCTTTTGAGGGGTTCAGTGCCTTTGCTTGCTGGACAAGGGCACCGGCGGTAAGCCCGCCGAGATTTTTTTCGCGCATCTTCTCAATATGCGATGTCGCATCGGGGGAGAGCTGAAAATCAACCAGATCTGCTACAGGCTCGAAATGCTTGCGTAAGTCGTTGAGGAGTGGGATTTCATTCTGCTCCGTTTTGTGAACGTGCCGTGTCGCGTAGTCGAGAACCGGGAGGTTGTCCCGGTATAAACGAGCGTCTCCCGCCAGCTCATCCAGTCCACGAGGTCCCATCAGGTGTCCTGCGAGAAGCACCGATGGGCGATTGAGCCAGTTTTGGGAGCCCTCCCAATAGCCGTAACTCAAGTCTTGGTGGACGCGATTGTTGGCTGACAGTCGCTCAAGGGCGACACTATGGAGTTTGACTTCCTCACTGTTGACACCGATTAGTAGGAACTCTGAACTGTTAAACCATAGGGCACTCTGGGGGAAGGTATCGAGGAAAGTTCGGAGTACGCTTCGGAACTGATCGGTTGTAAAAAAGAGAGACGGCACAAATTGGACGAGGACGCCGCCCGGATTGAGACGCTCCCGAGCCCGGCGATAGAAATTAGCCGTGTAGAAGAACGCAACACCGGGTCGAAAGATCTGCCCAACCTCCAGCGAAATCACGTCGTGCTTTGCGTCGCTGTGTCGTAGATAATTGCGGCCATCTTCGCGGATCAATGCAACCCGTCCGTCGTCCATCCACGCTGAGTCGAAATGCCCTCGGATAAATTCAAATATAGTTGGTTCGATGTCAACGCATTGGAGGCGAGCGATGTCGTACATCAGAAAGCGACTCGCCGTTTGTCCTGTCCCGACGCCGACTACAAGCGCACTTCTGGGATTTGGGTGAAAAAGCATCGGTATGTGGGCAGCCATGACCTGCTGGTTCTTACGGTTTTCGCCCTGCCACAGTCGATCAATTTCGAGTGTGAGTGTGTCTTTGTCACGAAGAACTGCGAGGTTTGATCCAACTCCTTCGCGGAAGTCAACGAGCTGCCCGCGTTCACCGAGAAAGTCGGCGGGGATTCGAGTGCCAGTGGTGAATGGAATCCCAATCCAGATAAGCAGTGAGATGACAACAGCCGCGCCCCGAAACAACAGAGAAAGATTTCGATCGAGCCACATCCAAGCGGCGAATCCGGTTGCCAAGCTCACGCCTGTGATGAATAGGAGGCTAATTTTCAATCCAAACGCGGGTAGGCACACGAACCCGACGACAAGTGCCCCGAAGATACCCCCTAGGGTGTTAATTGCCGCCATCCGGCCCGTGCCGATGCTTGCGCTTGATGTGTCCTTGACCACCATCCGTACCGCGAGAGGAAACGATGCGCCCGAAAGGATAGCGGCTGGCAGAAGCAAGATAAAATAGAGCCCTAGCTCTCCCTCAAATCCCTGCCAAATGTTCTTTGGAAGGGTCATAAGGGTTAGAACTACGAGTCCTGTCAACACCTGAAGTATACCAAAATGCCGCGCTCGCGTCGCGGATTTGTCGGAGAACCGGGAGGCAAGTATGCTCCCGAGCACGATGCCGACCAGCACCACTGTCAGCGTCAACGTGTAGGTGTAGACAGTATTGTGAATTAAGAGTCCAAGATAGCGTGTCCAGAGCACCTCACCACCGAGAGCGGCGAAGCCAACGGAAAAGAACAGTACCGAGATGAGTGCCCGGCTGCCTCTGGGAAACCACGCCTCTCGACGTGGGGTTTCAAGGGGCGGTGCTTCGATAGTCCGCAGGGATACGACAACTATCCCGCAAAGGATATTCAGCGCGGCACCGAGCCACACCGTAAGGCGAAGACCGACCGTCGGAAGCAGTACCAGTCCGGCGGCTGCACAGCCCAACGCTGCCCCTAGCGTATTCACGCCGTAGAGCACACCAATGGAGCTAGCGATTCTTGAGTCGCTGACGACATATTGGCGACAGAAGAGCGGGAGCGTTCCGCCCATGAGTATTGTGGGAGGAAGGACGATGAGTGAAACCAGGATCAAGCGCGAGCAGAAAAGGAATACGGTGTGATCGGCAAAAACCCGATAGAGCCCGCCGTAGAGACTATCTGCGAGGTCGAAGGCGTAAGGGCTTACCATAGCCAACCCTCCGAGTGCGAACTCAATCAGCGCGTAAAGCCTCAAGGGTCGGGGGGTCGTTTGGGCCATACGCCCGAAAAGATAATTCCCACCGGCGAGCCCGAGGAAGAAAACCGCTAGCACTGTGCTGACGGCGAAGGTCGTGGAGCCGAAAATCAGGGAAGCCTTTCGCATCCATGACACCTCGTAGACCAATCCCGCGAAGCCGGAGAGGAAAAAGCAGATAATTGCAACGATGTTCTGGGTAAGGTTGGGGCCCTTCCACGGGGACGATGCGCGTGCAAAGCGACTAGAATTCAAAGTGTACCTCGAGGACGGTTAAAAACTACCATAAGAAAAAAGCCCGTATCTGAGTGATACGGGCTGAGTTGAAGTGGTTGTTGGTTATTTGATACTATTTCAGAATCATCATTCTACGGGTTGCTTGGAATGTGTCTGCTTTAAGTGTGTAGAAATACACGCCGCTTGAAACTGCCTCTCCGAATTGGTCTTTGCCATCCCAGTACGCGGCGGCTTCGCGGCTCAGATAGCTTCCCGTTGGTTGCCGCCCGAGCCCCATCTGACGGACAAGTTGACCTTGGACATCGTAAATATGAATATTCACTGACGCATCGTGAGCTAAGGTATACGGTATCCATGTTTCTGGATTAAATGGGTTGGGAAAGTTTTGAAGCAGCGCACTTCGCTTGACGTGCCCCAACGTGGTTGCTCTTAAGATGGATGGTTTGACCGACAGAGGCGCGTTGAGGTCTTCTGCAGTATGAAAGATATATGCAGAGCCACCATCAACTCCAAGATCGCAGCACATTCCTCCCTTGTCAGGGAGATTTCTCCTATAAGCCCCGATGATGGCGAAATCTTCACTAATGGCGACAGCGTTTCCGAATTCATCTGCTTCCGCCTCTTTCTTGTGGACGGTTTTTGATTGCTCGACCCATGCCCCGGCAACCCGCGAAAAGGCATAGACGGCACCCGAATCCGGTTTACGATCATCGTGCAATCGTGCCCCGATGATAGCCCGATTCACATCAATGGCGACGGCGTTGCCGAACCCATCGCCTGCTGCTGCGTCGCTGGCGGTGAGTTTTGCCCGCTCTGTCCACACGCCCCCGTTACTCGCAAAGATATATGCTGAACCGGATTTGCTGCCTGCATCATCGTCCAATGGTGAGCCGACGATGGCAGTGCTGCCACTGATACTGACTGAAGTTCCGAACTCGTCGCGTGCCGCTGCATCGCTGGCGGTGAGTTTTGCCTGTTGCGTCCAGTTGTTCCCATCGCGCACGAAGATATACGCTGAACCGGACTTGCTACCACCATCATTGTCGAGATGTGCGCCGACGATGGCGGTGTGCTTATGGATGGCAACGGATTTCCCAAAACTGTCCCCAGCCTCCGCATCATCAGGGGTAAGTTTTGCCTGCTGTTCCCATACTCCTTTTTCGCTCACGAAGATGTAGGCAGAGCCAGCCTTTTTTCTTCCCTCATGAGGATCAAGATATGCACCGACGATGGCAGTATCCCCGCTGATGGCAACGGAATGTCCGAACTCAGCCTTTTCTCCCGCGTCCTCGGCGACGAGTTTTGCCTGTTCTTCCCATTCTTTCTTGTTTTGGTCACGGCGTCCAAAGATGTACGCTGCGCCTGTCCATTTCACGTCGTCAACGCTGTGAAGTGGCGCGCCAATGATGGCGGTGCCCTCACTGATGGATACAGAGAATCCAAACCAGTTCTCTGGTGCCAAATCCGCGGCGACGAGTTTTACCTGCTCTCTCCAATTTCCTTTATCAAACACCGCGATATAAGCGGCGCCTCTGTCACCTTTGAACGGTGCCCCGGCGATAGCAATGCCCTCACTGATGGATACGGAAAATGCAAACCATTCGCCCTGCTGTCTATCGTCCGGTACAATTTCGACTTCGGCGGCGTGGATAATAGCCGCCAATCCGGTTCCTAAAATCAGACAAACCATGCAGATCGGTAAGGTTTTCATGGGAAACTCCTTTTAATATAGGTGCCCAAATTGGGTTCGATCGCGTTTCTGCAACCGGTATTGTCAATGACACAAATATATCATATCACGGTCTTAACTCCTTTTCAAGGGGATATTTCGGGGGTAGCGAGGCTAATCGAACTGCATCATCTCCACAGAGAACCACAGTGCCAAACTCCCTGTACGGTCATCGTAGCCGCTCAACGCTTCCCGAATGATGTAATCGTGTTCCGTTTCTAACGCGCCTGTCCCGGTGCATCCATCAACTACATCGCCCGTTTCGGTAATCCGATCTTTTGCCCCATTCCACAGAGATGCTAGCGTTGGGAGATAGGATTGATCCAACAATCCC